>NZ_JAGJEE010000001.1:0-466694 GCF_018100885.1 Pseudoalteromonas sp. MMG013
ATGTTGATATATCAAAGCACTTGCTAACGGTTGATCAGGTTTGTTTTGAAGTAGACACTCATTACTCAGGGTCGGGCTCCACTCCAGGTACGGCGGGTGTAAATGTCTATAACTACTTTATGTATGCTAATGGTAGCCGTAGTGCAAATAAACAGAATGGATCAGCATCAAGCCTTGCAAGACCAACCTTCTCTCATTGTTTTGAACTTGCGGAGAGTTATGCAAAGAGTTTCGTTAACGAGGGTAAAATTGCATTTACACCGTATACGACCAATGAAAATGTAGCGATTGCTGATGTTAGGGTGTCGGTGACTGGGTTATCAAAAATCAGTGGCGATATCGTAACAATAGACGCCGCGTCGAATGTGGTAGGCAACGCCGGTGGTGAAGCTGTGATGCACCCTGTAGAAAGTGGGGTCACTTATGCGCTTACTATTATCGATAATACGACGGCACTCAGCAGTGGCGTTGGCTCGTACTCTACGTTAGGCGTTTCATACTTAGATGCAAGTGGAAATAGCACACTAAAAACGCTTGATGGCCATACGCCAGTGTATCTTGAATCAATGAGTGATCTATCATTGTTCTTAATTGGTAGTGATACATCAAGCCAAGGTCAAATGAGTGTGAATATTAAGAAAGTTAACTTTGATTAATTACTGTGCCTGATCAGAGTGCTATTACAATTACTCAGGAATAGTGCGAGTGATGAACAATTGAATTGTTGATTTGAATGCTCGTATTAAAAGGTAAAGCCCAGCACTTGCTGGGTTTTATATTTGCGGGTAAAAGCTGGTGTGTGACAACAAAACAGGGCAGGGAAAGTTACAAAAAGGGTTGGGTGTGATGATAACCTGAGTTGATATGGGGACTTTTTGAAATAATGACTAAAGTGGTGAGCCAAAGTTAATTTTGCATCGTAATACACTGTACATGCAGTTGCGGAAGATAAAATATGCTTCATTATCTAATCACTAGTCAAAATTACCATGCCTTTGTTAAAGCTCAGCAGCAAATCGACGCATTTGCGCTAACAGAAGACATATCGGCCCTATGTGGCAAAAAACCTCACCCATTACACACGTGGCTCACAAAAAGTGTGTTGAAGATTGTTAAATTAGAACTTTACACTTTTATGTGTGCATTGGTTTGTGTATCTGTATTCTCAGTGGCATTTAATTTAACACTGGGTGTGTTTCTACTCTTATCCTTGCTCTCGTTGCTGTTTTCTGTCTGGGTTTCAGGTTTAGCGGGGGCAGAGTTACTGCAGCATTATTTACAATGCCAACATGCAACACAAGATAGTGAGAGCCTTCTTGCCCTTTACGTTGAAGTGCGAGAGCCTGAAGTATCGCAACTGACGTCTTTTTTATGTGAGTCAAAAGAGGTTGCAGCGGTAAAAATTGATTAGCCTATAGGTAGGCTTTGCAATGAATGGGTATAGGTGGGCACCGAGGCGGTTTTGGTGGTTCTAATAGCTGATAGCACGAAATGGAAGTGCAAGCAGAGGGTATATCCTAGCGTTTAGCAGGGATAACCTCTTCTTACTTTATTTTAAGAGTGATATAGTACTTTTCACACTGTTGGCATGTTCATTCGCACGTACCGTTTGCCTTTTTCTCTTTCTAAGTACGCTAATTTCACAGCGGTACTTAGCTCTTCATATAGGGCATTCACAATCGGTTTATTAACGTGTTGCCCAGCGATTGGGAAACCCCATTCAAATAGCCAGACCAAAATTTGGTTGAGTACGGTGTCGCTTTCTTTGTGCGGGTTGATCATACCATAGACTAACTTATTCGAAATCTCCGTTTTTTGTATAGCAGATAGCTCTGATGCAGCATCTGTCCATCCTTTTAAACGCATCAGCGTATCGCTTTTTGCGCTATTCATGGCTTGGCTCATTTGCTTGGTTTGGCGTAAGTCTTCATTTTTACACCTGCCAAGTATATCAAGGTCTCGATTGGGCAGGTCAATTGTTGCCCAGTTTGGATAATTGATAAAGTCGAGTTTATACGATTCATTCACCGCAACATGGGTTAACTCGTGGACTAAATTTCCGATATTACCGAACTGGTAACGTACTTCATATTGCCGTGTGTTGTCTGTTTTGTAACGACACACGGCCGAGCCACTTGTTTGCACGTTTATCCACTCTACGACTAAAGGTGTCACTTCTAAGACTTCACTTATGATGAATTTTAGTGGCCCACTGACGATACTATTTAAGCGATGAAGTTTCGCCAAATCTTGCTCTACACTCATGATTTACCTATATAAAATAGCCATTAACCAAAACCTTAGGATGGTTAATCTGTATCAAGAAAAATGACATTTGCTGTTTATATATCACAGTAAATATGCAATATCGAGGATGAATGACCACTCTTTATAAGTAATCTCAGCTCTGGATAAGCGAATTTGCCCAATAAAGCTCTTTTTCTCACTCTCGGCGTTGTTTTCATTTGTAATAGCCCGCTATTACTGCATAAAATCGCCTTGATATTGAACAAAATATCATCATTGGATTGTACATAAGTTTGTTTGCAAAACATTTTCTACTCCAAAACCCTTATCCAAACCTGAGGTTAAGTATTTTTACAATGATCCATGGGCATATTAGTGAGTAAATCAAAATATGGAATTGAATCATGTAGCGCAATGAATAGTTCAATTCGTGAGATATAAAAATTTAACTTTCATGCGATTATGTACTGTAATCTACGGTAGAGAATGTCAGCAATGAAAAATTATTGCGATGAAAGTTATTATTATACCAACAATCATACGCATAACAGGTGTTTTATATTAATGCAGATTAGTTGATTGTTTTTTAATTGTTAACTCCAAGTTTATAATTTCTTGTTTTTCATAGTGTTGAATTTTTCAAAATAGTGTCGCATAGTGTTTATGCACAATAATAATCAAACAAAGGAATTGCGATGAATATGAATAGAGGTTTTATTACGTATGCGTTAATGGTTGCAGTCATCTTTATTATTGCGACTTTTCAGGTTAAGGCTGCTATAAAAATAAAAAAAGAGGTATATCCCGCCAATTATATCATTTTAGATAATGACAATCGGTATACTGCCACACAGTTAACACTCAAAAGAAACGGTGAGGGCATTTTAAAGCAACAAACTCGGTCACGTATTAACTGGGAACAAACGGTCGGTGGCACCGTGATAAAATTTGATCAGCCGATGATCATGTCTCGCTTTGAAAATGCGCCCAACTCTGTTATTCGGATAGAGCTGACTCAACTTCAGCTAATACATCAGGATGACTCAATTTATCAAAGTATTAGGCATCATAATGTGGTTGACGATAGTTCGAATGATGTTATTGAAACATTTATTGAACAGTCGAGTGTCACCTTATTAGAAAAACAAGATTTAGCGGGTTGGCACCTTGATTTGGTGGGCAAAAAATGGACTGTTGACGGGGTTGAACTGCTTACATACCCAGAACAGCCTTATTTTTCTGATTTGGCCTCGGCGAGTGCTCACTTCATCAGTAAAAAACAGGGGGAATTTACGTTTTTTAATGGCGAAAAAGCCCCATTTAAGTGGCGCATTAAAAACAATAAGTTGATTATAAAAGCATATATAAATGGAAAGAAAATAAAGTATACCTTTTGGCAAACCAACCCGGTTGGCAGCGTGGGGGCGGAATTTGTTGCCAACGTAAGTCAAGGTAGTGGTGTTAAGTGGCATACACGCCGAGGCATGTTTATTGAGCAACAAGAAGAGGTATTTGATTTAGATTCAATTGTCGGTAGTTGGCATTTAGGTAGCCGCCAATATGATCATTATGCAGATAACATCACGGTACCCAATATTGTACATCCAGGTTCTCGCTGGGAGTTAACAGACAACGGGACTTTTTTAAGATTTAAACTGACTCATCCAGAACTCGGCTCGGTGGTCGATTGCCCCGATGATACGTGTTACTTGGCATGTAAATTTACCCATCGTCTTATCGCAAAGGAAGGTAACACATTTTACATGGAAAATGGGGTTATTTCAGAATTTGAACCAATGAGCCCGTTAAAGCTGAATAATGCGTCAGTGAGCGTGGTCGAATTCGACCCTGCTCATGGGGTGGAGCGGTTTTCACATAGCTGGCTGGATCATGCCACATTGACATTTAATGATGAGCAAGGGAGTGACAAGTTACGGTTTATTGCCCAAACACAGGCTGATGGTAAAACCAATTATACGGTGCGCAGTATGCATAGTAATAGCGAGTTAGGCCGTTATAGTGTCGCTAATAGCGTACTATCTATCGTCACTGAGCAAGTGACAACGCATTTTAAGATGTTGTCTTTTTCCCGCGATCAATTGACAGCATGTAAGTATAGCGAAGCACAAACCTGTGACGACGGCGAAGTAATTAAAATAGACTTACATAACGGAGTACTGAACTAATGGTGCACTAAAAAGGTATGCTAAAAATATGTGTCGAACTTTACGTAAGGCCTATTTTTAGCATGTCACAACGAGTGAATTAAGGAGAGTGATTTTTGGTTGCTCTTTTTGTTGAAAGCTCGACTTGCCATTTATGACGTATTATTTTTCTAAAAATAGTGCAGAGTAAAAATAATCCTCCTCTTGCCCGTCTTCGGGCACAAATTTGTGCAATTGCGCCATCTCGAGTTTTTTTATCTTTTATCGCAAAGTGGGCGCTACTTATTGGTGACAAGCAGGTTGTTACGAAGGCATAGGGGCTTTGAATAAATAATTTACGATAATCAGGGTTATCTCCTGATAAGTGCGCTATTTGCTTACAGTAAGTGTATGGTTCGACGAGTGTGTCAGAATTTGCTTGGCGGTTGATATAGCGTGACCAAAACTGATTATCGAAATTAATTTGGTTTTGCATCCTAGGTAGACTTGGTAAATATTTCTTTCCGCTGAGTATTTTAAAAGCCCATCGACATTGTAATTCACTGATAAGTGGTAATGTGCCTACACAGGGGCGTACAGAACCAATAAAAATAAGAGACGGGTCTTGGCAATCAAACACCGATTTATAACATTGGTTTCGCGCCTTATAGGCATATTTTTTAGGGAGGAAAGATAATTGATAGGTGTACCCAGTACATAATATTATTCGATCAAAGTAACGGGTTTCACCAGAATAGAATTTGACAGATTGCCCAATGGAGCTATGTATCGCATCTTTACAATTTATGTTTGCATCGTACTTAGGTATGGCTGTTGTTTTTTTTAACTGTGATGTATATCGGCATTTATTGATCCATAACTTGAGTGTTGAAGTCGCGGTATTTAGCCACCTCGATAAGGTGTCTGTAGAGTATTGAGACGCTTTATTTAGCGCACATGCGTGGATTTCTTGATGCAAGGAAATATCATCAGGTTGTGTTAAATTAATGGCTGAGAAACACGTGTATTGCTTTGGTATAGAACACGTTAATGTGTGCGTTGATGTCGCTAAAAACTTTAAAGTATCAATAGCCAGCCCTTCATTTCCGTATAATAAAATCCGTTCTTTTGAATACATATGGTGGTTTTTATACTCTTTGATATGACCTAAATGCTCAACCTTACCTTCAAAGTCTCGAAGTTCTCTTGGTCGTGACGGCGTTATCGCATTGGCTCCACCGGATACAACTAAGTTTTTTGCTTTGATGGTGGCAGACTGGGTGGTGACTAACCAGTTATTTTCATTCGTGGTATGAATCACTGTTTCATTGAACTTGATATGAGGTAACAAATTAAAGTGTCTTGCGTAATCATTAAGGTATTTAATGATTTGGCTTTTGTTAAGGAGATCACTGGTCTCTGGACTAAGATAAAAGTCACAAGCTTCAGTCAAGTAAGCGGGTGAGGGTATAGCGGCTGATGTTGCAACTGAGACAACATTAGGGTCTTGGCTATAATTCCATATACCACCTAAGTGGGCTCTTTGCTCAAATACAATGACAGATAGTCCGTTTTCTAACGCATATTTACATGCCATTAAACCAGACCACCCAGCACCTACTACACACACATCGTATAGTGTTGGGTCAGTTTTCTGTTTTTTGTCCATAAAAAGTAATCACTATCAGCGACCAGTTGAATATGCATTGTAAATAAAAATAATTCATTTACAAATATTTAACTTAAAATATTTTCATGTGTAATTGCCTAATTTGGTATACGTAAAGAGCATGAACAATAGTGAGTTGCACTAGTGCTATTCAAGTTTTTGATTTTAATGCACTTTATTTTGTTTTGACCAACTACAGTCTTGTACATGCTTAAACCAAGGCCGATTAAACATAATTTGTGTTGTGGTTGGATCTTCCATGTGTTTAAAGTCAAGCGCTGGAGCTAAATACTTATTAATTAACATTTTTAGCTTTGGACCTTTAATATGTGAATAAGCAATTTTGAGCTGGCGTTGTTCTTTAGCGGTTATGGGCTCGCCTTGTAATTGTAAAAACCGAGTATGTAACCAAAGCAATAGTGCTTGCTTTGCAACACTTGAAAAGCCATTGGTTAAGTTTTTTGTGGGGCTATATAATCGTTGAAAATTAACCAACTCTTGCTGTATTAAGAAAGTAAATAATAAATTCAAGCCAGCGGATATTTGACCTGAGCGTTTATCTAGGTTCTGATACCCAACTAAGGCAAGCCTAAAATGTTGTTCAGCTAAAGCGATGTTACCTTCTTCTAGCGCAATCATGCCTTGATTATTTTCTATTATGGCTAATACATTATCGCGTTGAGTGAGCTTTGCTATTTTTTTTGCTTCATTATAGAGTGCTTTCGCGGTGTCTAGGTCACCTATATGGCGAGCGACAAGCGCTAAACTATTTGTTAATGTTAATTTTTGTCGATCATTTTTGGCATGCTTGTAGGAGCATTCTAAGCTTGTTTGTGCCTCAATAAGATGGTTGTTTTTACGCAACCAGATACCTAAAGCACTGGTGATTGTAGTGAGGTTTTCAATAAAGTAAGGGTGTTGATAGTGATAAAAAATAGCTTCTAAAGAGTCAATAAGCATGTCGGGGTTATCTGTTGGTACTGATGCGCGCATGGTAATAATGTGCCATTGTATTTGCTGTTTTACTGACAGCGCGTTGATATTAGGTATTGCCTGAAGAATTGTGAGTGAGTGAGCGGGATTTACCGTTAAGTAATCTTTCGCTTCTTTTAGCTTGTCATTGGTGCTTTGTGCGGTTACGTCTTTTAAAAATAACAACAAAATGACAAAGCAGAACATCTTCATTGGCAAGTTCCGTTAGCATATAGGCCGAACTAAAACTATAGAGTGTTGTGGGTGAATATTCAAAGAAGCGTTGGAGCGAAGGCGAGTATTGAAGTTGTCACTTGGTAGTTACCTTGTGGCTAATCAGGGAATGCTGCAAATGGCATTCCCACAGATATAATTTATTTTATGTACATATAGTTACATGTTGTGCACTCTGGTAGGCATTAGGGTGTCTAAAACCTCCATCTAGAACTCCCCCAGTGTTTGATCTTTACTCCTCTTAATTGTTGCAGTATTTGGGGCTTTTAAGTTACTGATATTCTTTTTAAATAGTCGCCTTGCGTTCAAGTCTTAAGTAACGGATAGCGAAGTGTGTTTCTATAGTTTTGGTTTGTATATTAACCATAGTTGCATAGCATCTGTTGACTTAATTAAACGAGATGAAAGGACTTATTGTTTTAATTTCATCTGGGTTTATTTACTACAAGCCAAAGCAAACTTAATCAAGTCTGCTTTCTTCAGTGTAAGAAAACTCTTTCCCTTTTTAATTTGCAGTTCTAGCATGCATTACATTTCTGTCTTTTTTGCTATCGTCGTGCTGTTTTGTCGGGAATGTATGGCTTCGGTTGTAGTGGCTAATGTTTTCCTGGTATTGCTTTAATTGTTCTTCGCTCATTAAACCTTGCAACTGATTTTGATAGTTGCTTGTTAATTGAGAAAATGTATTTCTATACTGCTCAGGGGAAGTTTGATATTTATTACTTTCTAAATCCCTGCGTTGTTGAACATGGGCTTTTACTATACTTTGATAGGCTTTTATTTGCTGTTGTGATAGGCCTATATTCTCATAAGGTTCGGGCTGAGCACGAGCAACGCTGAGGCTTTCATTTGTGCCACTCACTTGTCGCTTTTTATCTTGATATGAATGCCGAACTTGTTGATGAGCGACTACTTTTACACTAGATGTTTTATTGTCATTTATTTTCTTTTTATATTCTTTATTGGTGCTGGTAACTAAAGGAGGGTGATCGATTAATTTAGTGGGGCCATGCTTTGGATAAAAGCTGAAAGTTATTATACCGATAGCCACAATAATGACGGGGGTGGTGAATACTGCTTGACGAGTCATCATTTATTTCCTGAGTAAGTATAGTGTAAAGAGCTACGACTAGAGCCCTATTAACCGGGCTTTAGTCGTAGAGCGCAATTATTGAATGGTGACCGTATAGTCTTCAATTTCGCCTTCAAACCCACCAGTGGCTGTGGGTGTACGGTATGACATGGCGATACGCATACGTGTTGTTAAACCCATTGCATCCGTTAGGTTCTCTAATGTACCAGAGACGTCATTAGACTTATTAGGGCTTTGATAAGTAACTTCATCATCACTGAACTGTCCATCACTATTTAAATCAACCCAAACAATCCAACGCTCATTTTTATTTCCTGATGCGCTTAAACTGATCTCGTCATTTTGCGAAATAGTTATAGCCGGTTTGTGAGAATAATCACCATAGCCACCATCATCACCACTTAAGTGGGTGGTCATATTAATCTTTACACTATCAATATGCTCCCAGTGAGTATTGTTTTTTTCTGGTTCTGCATAGGTAACAGTGTCACAGTCGGGTGTACAGCCAGCAGAATTATCAATAATTGTGACTGTGTAATCTTCAATTTCCCCTTCAAACCCACCGATAGCAGTTGGTGTACGATAGGACATAGCAATACGCATACGCGTGGTAATGCCTACAGCAGCGCTAAGATTGGATAGAGTACCACTCACGTCGTTGGATTTAACGTCACTTTGATAAACAAGTTCATCGTTACTAAATTCGAAGTCATTATTTAAATCAACCCATACTAGCCAATTCTCTTTGCTTTTACCTGATGCACTCATACTAATGCTGTCGCCCTGAGCGATTTCAAAGGGGGCCAATGCCGAATAATCGCCATAACCTGCATCGTCACCACTAGAATGTGCAACATTAGCAAGGCTAATATTATCTATATGCTCCCAATTAGTGTTGTTTTGTGCGGGCACAGCGTAATCTTTTGGTAAATCATCTCCAAGATCAAATATTTTAACATTGTTTGCATAACCCCCATCGCTACGAATTTCAACGTCTGTGCCAGCATTTCCTAGAGTGGTAACGGCTAAACAATTATCACTTTGGTCAACTAAAACAATTTTATCACCCGATTTAAAATCTGTTGCGTTATAAGGAGCAGCATCCGGTGTAAGCCACGCATAAGGGGCGCGTAATGCGAAGTCAGGGTATCTTTTTCCTTCTTCATTTAACCAGTAAAACCCAACAGTTTTATCGGTCGACGTGTTTTTAATGTTAAGCGTTACTTCACTGGGTCCTCTGGTATAAGCTTTTTCATCGGCACAAAAAATAGGTTGGTCCATATTCGGGAAAGACACATTAATGTCTGCCGTCATAATTGGCCCCGAAGCACTAATATTGGTAATGGCTAAACCACTTTCAGAAAAGTCATAAAATCGCGTGCTAGGGTAGGTTGAAGTTGAAATACCGGCAATGCGGTTTGAATATAAATCACCTTGATTTGCACCTTTACCTTTTTGCAATTCCCATAAGTTGTCGGCTTGAACTAATGCAATGACGGAATGAGCAAATTTATCACAAGTTCCTTTTGTTGCTGCATCTATTGGATTATCAGGGAAAGAGCAACCTTTTTTAGTTGCCGTAGACCACGAGCCTTCATCTATATGCCAAACTGCTAAACCTGATGTTTCTATGCCAGCATCGAAACTATCGGCATCTTGATAGCGATTTTCAATAAGATAATATTCTTCAGGATTTTTGGGATTGGTAAGTTTATAAATGGTCGGATTATTGGTGGAAGCTGCATGAATTTGAGCGTTTTTAATGCTGTCGCCAGCAGATAGCTCAATCGGTTCAACCCAATTCATTAGCACTTTAGTAAAGGCTGTCGCGTGCGCTGGGCGAGAGTAGTTGTCAGCGACATAATTTGGATTTCTTTGACCATCAGGGGTGCGATAAGGAATCGAACTTAAATGGTTACCTATACCCATAAGTCCCCAACGACTTATCCCTTTGTGATTGCCCGAACCATATAAATCAGGGAACCAACTACCGCCGAGTCGGTTTCCAAAACCACTATGAACCAACTCATGAGTGAGTAAGCCAATGGGGGTTAGGCCATCGGCGTTGTCGCTTCTCAATTCTGGAATTAAAGTCAAGCGTTCAACTGTCATGAAGCGAGTTGTATCTGAGGTACAGCGATCTTTCGTGGGCTCATTTTTAAGTGCCATATTGATGGGCCAAATGTCAGTTGGCAGTCCTTCATCGGTACCTGGGTCGTTCTCAGCATAACCTTGATATACAACAGCAACAGAATCGACAATACAATCACTGTTAGCATCGAATTTTGAGAAGTCAATCAACGCATCAGATGCTGCGATAGAATCTTTACCTAACTGAACGTAGTTAGTATCCCAGTCATTGTTATCGGCATCATTTGTTCCATAAAAATCATGCTTTTGAGGTAGTTGAACCCAATCAAAAGCAGTCCCGATAACATCGAAATTACCGTAACTGACTTCGTCAAAATAAGCGCTTACATCATGTTCACTGTTAAAAAGTTTATTTTCTATTTGAGAAGGTGTTGTTGTTGTTTTTGTGTCGCTAAAATTGGCTAATATAAGTGGTACTTTCATTTTTCCCGCTTCAAGCAATGTTTCAGCTTGCACTGGGAAAGAAAAAGCCATTATAGCGGAAATGATGGATATGGCAGGTATACCATTGTTAAATTTCTTCATTTTTATATTTATTACCTTTCATATTATTTTAAAGTTTCATTTATCTATCGGTTGTTTCAATTCAAAGGCCTGTTTTCGACCATTCACAATATATAGTGAGTAGGTTTTATTTGTAAATGTGTCGGCCTTCACAGAAAATACATGGTTTTTCTATCGTGATATTTCTTAATGTTTATTTTTGTGGTGATGTGAAGTGAGGTGTTCTTATCTTGTTGCTTTATATGGTTAAGTTTTTATTTTTTTAAGTGTCATAACTTACGTGATAGTTTGTGACTTTTTATTCGGAAGAGATAAAAAGATAATTAATTATAAATTATTTTATATTTTAATGGGTGGGGTTGTTTTTTTAGTGTGGGTGGTAGGTTTAAGAGTTCTTGATATGATGATATTTTTGTGTGAGCTAAAAGGTAAGTTTGACTATATTTTAAAAAGTGGAGAGTGTGGTGCTGGGATTATTGTGTTCTATATTGTCTTGATTGCTATATTAACCCAGCGCTACATTATATCAATGCCGCATTATATCAATGCCAAATTGTAAAATATTATTGTTGGGTTTGAGTTATTCAATCAATAATAATTTACTGTCGTGATTTGTTGACTCTATTAAATATATAAAACGTTCATCTTCGCTAATTACAAGGGATGGGTAATTTCCTTTGCTATCAATGATATACTCACTTTTTTTGCTGGAAAAGTCATAGTAGTAAATGCTATTTTTGGTAACTGCGATTCTATCCATATAGTAAATTCCCTGTGCAGTCACAACAAAGTCATTGCCAGAGTAGCGGTGATAGACAAAAGTTCGCTTAACTATTAGGGTGTTTTCTCCTGTTGTGGGATTAAAGTGATAAATATCAAAGCTTGGTTCTTTACTGTAATAGAAACTACCATCACTGTTTTGATGAATGGAATTCACTGAGCCTAACTCTGGAATATTATTAACAGGATAACCGCTCACACCAATTTCAATTGCATTAGAGTTATCAAAGCTGGCCAAAAAAATTGATTGGCCATCATAACTAAACCTTCCAGCATAAATATTTTCATTGTCTGGGCAGAGCGGTGTGTCTTTACCTGAGTCGATATCTATTATTCGACAACTTTTATTTATGGAAAGTAAAGCTGTATTGGTATTCTTTGACCAATGTAGGTTTAATGGTTCACGATACTCTATGGTTTCGTGAAATTCATTTAATTTAAACACTTTACCGTGTTGATATTTCCAGATCTCAATTTGTTGATTAGGTTTTACCGAGGCAAAAATGAGACCTCCATTGGCGATACCTTCAACCGCCGCAATTGATAAGCCGTTGTTGACGACCACTTCCGAAGCACCATCACCACCGACTCTTGGGTTATTAGTTTTAATTATCTGAGCTGTCAATGGGGATAGTCCCCAATCTTCTTGCATTATAAATTGCTCTTTACCAGGGATTTTTAAAGGCCAATATCCCATATGCTGCTGTGCTGATATTTTTGTTATAACTTTCTTTTTTATATCATAACTGGATAAAAAGCCTTGCTGGTCAACAAAATATACCTTTAGGCTATCATCACTAAAGCTAATGTTTAATCGCTGTTCTGTATTTGTGACTTGCGTTTTCATTAAGGTTTTTGTACTGAGATGATATAAATATAATTGATAGCCATGTAGATTATCTGCACGCATTATCGCTAACCAGTTTCTATCAGGGGAAACAACAACTGCAAAATCACCAACGGTATTGATTGGTGGAGAGGTAACTTGCTCCGAGCGGTTGGTTGCTAAGTCGTATAAATAGATTTTTAACGGTGCTAAAGCGGTTTTTTTTGCGGTATAAAAAAATTGACTGTTATTGAGCCAACTGATAGCAGGTGTTGAATTAACTGCACTAAGCGGAATGGTTAATTTTTCGTTATGCGCAGTTAAACTATCAGCGTTAAAGTTTGCAATATAGATGCCTTCGGCACCTTTTGCATAACGGATAAACGCGATGTATTTTTTGTTAGGAGAAATACTGACAAAATTATCATGGTTTACCATAGAACTAAATACTTTAGTCGGCTGCAAAGGGGTTTGGACTTTACTTGCATAGAGCTCCCAAGTAAAAGGTCTACGTGTCCGATTGGCATAAATGATTATATCACCATCTAGGCTGATCGCAGGGTTTTGTTCTTGACCCGCGTGGCTAGTAAGTGCAGTAGCGTGGTTATAGAACTTAGTCTCTTGAGAAAGGAATATAATAATACAAGTTACAATTAAAAATGATGGTAAAATCAATGAACGTAATTTTGTTTTATTTAATTTATTTTTATTATGTGCACTTTCATCACTTAATTTTGATGCGTTTAAACCTGTACTAGATGATATTGGTTGAATTGTTTCTTGCGTAACGTCAGCGAGTAATCGATAACCATTTTTAGTGCCTGTGACTGTATGAAAAAACTTTGTTTGATCATCGAGTTGAGCAAGTGATTGTCGCAAGCTATAGATATGGTTATTAATCGTATGATTTGATGTCGTGGGGTTTTGCCATAGGTCATTACGTAAACAGTCTCGACTAATGACAATATCTTTATTTTTTGCAAAGTAGCAGATCACTTTCATAGCCATCGACTTGATTGCAATGGTTTTTCCACAATAACTCAGCTCATCAGTTTTAGGGTGGACAGTAATGTTTTCGAGTTTAAAAGGTTTTTCGATATCAATCATAATTATTACTTGTTAGCTAATACAAATTAATTCTTGGGATTTTAGATAAATAGCTTATTCTTAGTTTAGAGGTAACATGTTTTATCAATAGGATACGTTAATTGATCTTGTTGAGCAAATTTGAATTTTTTGCGTTTGTTATGTTAAAAACTAGGGTTGATCTATATGTTAATGATTAATTGTCTGTAAATTTTAGGATTATAAGCAATTGAAATTAGCTTGGGTTTTTATGTTTTTAGTGGGTTTGTTGTGTTTTTTGGTTGTTAAATAAGCCACTCAAGAGAGTGGCTTAAGGGGGTATAATTGGCAAATTAAATGATCCTTATTTACTTTACCAACACTATGAAATTAAATTTATTTAAAAGCATATAGTCTGTTAATGATTCGAATAAAACACTACTTAATCTCACCGTTTCTTTTTAAATTATATTAAAATTCGTATGAAATCCCACCATAAAAGAACCGTCCCATGGAATCATACTGACCTAGGCCTGAGGCTGTTGTAGGGTGATCATAATATGTTTTATCAAAGACGTTCCTTATGCCGAAATAAAGATTCGTGTTATCTGTTGCTTTATAAGCGATTCTTACGTCATGCTTGAGAGCATCTTCTGTAAAGGGCTTTTCATATAAATCATAAGTGCCGTCAATATCAACTTGAACGCCTTCCGCATAGTTTGTTATCCAATTGATACTGATATCTTCATATCGATAAGTCATCGTTAAGCGGCCCCTCAAATTTGAGTTAAAGGTTCCAATACCTCTAAACTCTTCTTCGTCATTATCAATGGAGTCTCTACTTGTTGAATGAATTAGCTTAGTGACATATATAGAGAAATCGATTTCGCCATAGCTTTCTAAGTTACGTAAATAAGAGATTTCGAAATCAACGGCACGTCTGCCCCTTAATGCTTGGTTGACTACAGCATTTAATACAGAATCGATTTGTCCTGTGCTATTACGATTAACCAGTGCGCAATAAATATCAGAATTAATATCGTCAGCTGTTGCACATTTATCGAGAGAGTTTTGTATGCCTGTTGATTGCATTGCATTGGTTAAATCAATATCAAAATAATCTACAGTGAGTGATAAATTATCTATAAAGTTGGGTGTATATACTACCCCTATCGTTAAGGTGTCAGCTTTCTCTGGTTGTAAAGCAATATTACCACCACTAATTGAATTTACACCACCATCAGTCGCTGTTGGAGAATCCCAACTTTCGGGGTCAGTAATACCAAATGCTTTACAATTACTGATTGTTTTCGCTCGGTCACTGTTAGCAGCATTGGCTATTTGTAGTTTATCGCATGGATCTTCTATATTTGCCCTCCAACCAAGGCTAGCTGCACGAAATTGCTCTACTAGCTGTGGTGCACGTACTGTATGTGCTAGGGTAGAGCGCATAGCTAGGCCATCAATAATGGTCCATGTTGCGCCAAGCTTCCATGTATTATGTTTTCCTGAGTAGGTATAATCAGAGACTCGACCAGCTGCACTTAATACTAACTCCTCAACTAAGAATGTATCACCAAGTACTGGCGCTTCTAATTCAAAATAAAGCTCTTTAATTGTTCTACCTGCATCCCAAGGTAATCGACTTGACCCTGTTATTTTTGAATTTTGCCAAGCTTCATCTGTATTTAACTCTAAAGATTCACGGCGAACTTCAGCCCCCGCGGCAAAAGCTAAGGCACCATAGGGTAATTCCAACAAATCACCTGATGTAGTAAAGGCAAATGTATGTTGCTCTGACTTTATTTGACTTCCATAAGGCGCAACTCTAACGTAATCAATTGCTTCTTGTGACATGGGGAGTAAAGGGTTAAAAGCAGGGCAGTTGTTACCATTGCATATCTCACCGCTAGCACTTAAGGTTTGATAGCCATTTCGAGGTAGACGGCGTTTGTCTGTTCTATTGAAAAATAAGCTATCATTGTGTGTTACACCACTAGAAGCGTAAGCATCCCAAACCCAACCATTTTCAAACTCCCCCTCTAGCGTGGCTGAGAAAGCAAATAAATCACGCTCAACTGCCGCTTTGCGTGGACCTAACTCGTATAAACCTACAGACGTTTGAAAGTAGCCATCATCTTGAGCCAGTAAGTTTTGTACATGGCTTGGTAAAACGAGGTTGCTTTGTGCAAAATCATTAATATTTATAAAACGTTGACCATAGTTGAACTCGGGTGAAGAAAGTAAATTTGATTCGACCTTGGTGTAACGAAAATCAGTGGTAAGACTGGTATTGTCGTCTAATTCATAGTTGAAAAGTAAGTAGGCTGTATGGCGTTCAAAAGGGTTGCGCGTCATAGCAAATGTGTCTAGCTCATATCCTTGTGCACTGTCACTGTTTTGTATGTAAAAAGGCCCCACTTTATCGTTACTATTGTACATGTATAGGGCTTCATCGCCTGAAATATCATAATAGTTTGTTCTGTCGTTATCTGCGTCCCAAACTCCCATTAGCTGACCAACGACATTATAATCAGGCCAACCAAGGTTTGTACCTACAATTTTATTTGAGTGGCCATCGCCAGTGCCTGTACTTAGTGGGTTATTGATCCAACGAGTTGTGCCAGAACCTGGACGATTGCTATCTTTTGCTCTCTCCTGATTATAATAATCTAAAGAGAATACAACATTACCTCGCTGATCATCAAAATTATGGCCCGTGGTGATCGTGAAAGTACTTTCTTCACCATCACCAACCGCTGAGCCACCATATTGTCCAGATATTTTAGTGCCTTCATAATTCTTTTTCATCACATAGTTAACTACACCAGCGACTGCATCTGCACCATATGTAGATGCCGCGCCTCCAGTTAGTATGTCAATCCGATCAATTAATTCGGTTGGAATATAACTGGTATCAGTGACCATCTCTCCCGTGTCGTAGGTAGACTGTACTACACGACGTCCATTGATTAACGTTAGTGTTCTTTCGGTCCCTAAATTACGTAAGTTTGCAGCATTTAGACCGGCATTTGAGAATCCATCCTGGTTACTAGAGGCGGTACCTACACCAAAAACGAACTGCGGCAACTCGGTTAATAATTCATTTATGTTTAAATAACCTGAGGCTTTGACTGCTTCAGCATCAACACTGATCACAGGCGATGGTGTGTGTGTATTGATACGAGCAATACGTGAGCCTGTAACCTGAATGCGGTCAATTGTATCATTTGCTTCTGATTGGCCCTTATCTTCTTCTGCGTAAGTTGGAATTGCAGTTAATGCACTTATCAAAGCAAGCGTTATTGGGGAGTTCTTAAACCTCATAACTCTAGTATCTCCATCTTATTTTTTAATAATTATTTTACTCAAATATTGAGTTTTTAGATCCTGCCTCTGAGGTGGCAGAACACAATATATATTGAGAACGCTTTCACTGTAAATATACCCAAAATCAGGTCGAAGGTTCATTGCTATGTTCAAATTTATGAAGTTATTATAAGTTTTTATTTATATAAGATTTTGTTTTTGAAGCTTACTTTTATTTTTATCTTTGTGGTTTGATCTTCTAATCGCCTTGCGGAGATGATGTTTTATAATGCTTATGTAACGCTATATATGAGCTAAAAGGATAATAAATTATATTTTTTGTCTACATATTAACTGATATGTCACCATACAAACCCTAGTTCTATTAAAGCCAATCGAAAGTGGCTCTCCACTCGCTTAATATTACCTGCCTCTAGCGCAATCATTCTTTGGTTATTTTCAATTATTGCTAAAATATTATCTCGGTGCGTAAGTTTCGTTAGCTTCTTTGCTTTAATACAGTGTGTCTTTGCGACATCTAAATCATTGATGTGCCTGTTTACGACCGATAAACTATTGCTTAATTTAAACTTTGCCTGTCATTTTTAGTGTGGCTTTAGGAACATTCTAAGCTTGTTTGTGCCTCAATAAGCGGGTTATTTTGACGCAACCAGATACCTAAAGCACGGGTGATCGTGTTGATGTGTTCAATCAAGTAAGGATGTTGATAGTGATAAAAAATAGCTTCTAAAGAGTCAATAAGCATGTCGGGGTTATCTGGTGGTACTGATGCGCGCATGGTAATTATATACCATTGTATTTGCTGCTTTACTGACAGCGCGTTGATATTAGGTATTGCCTGAAGAATTTTGAGTGAGCGGGATTTACCGTTAAGTAATCTTTCGCTTCTTTTAGCTTGTCATGGGTGCTTTGTGCGGTTACGCCTTTTAAAAATAACAACAAAATGACAAAGCAGAACATCTTCATTGCAAGTTCCGTTAGCATTTAGGCCGAACTAAAGTTATAGAGTGTTGTGGGTGAATATTCAAAGAGACGTTGGAGCGAAGGCCGAGTATTGAAGTTGTCACTAGGTAGTTACCTTGTGGCGAATCAGGGAATGCTGTAAATGGCATTCCCACAGATATAATTTATTTTATGTACATACAGTTACATGTTGTGAAGGCTGGCAGGCATTAGGGTGTCTAGAAGCCCCACAGAGTTGGATATTAGAAAAACATACATATATCTCAGAACCTCTGCCACCTGCAATCATCGGCGTGGCATTTTTCCGATAACAGTATTATTAGACAGATTTTTTATTTTGTTCTTTTTTAATTTTAAATTCATCGTAATTTCCTTTTTCGGTTAAAGTTGATTTACTCTTACTCAAAGCTGGCATTTATAGAATAGAGAATATCTCTAGAGTTATCGCCGTCTATGTCAACGCGAATATATATCCGACTATTTACTTCAACACCAATATTAAAGTCAACGTCCATTCCATTTACAGCCTTTACTTTACTTATTTACTCTTCGGTTGCATTGTAAATGTAGATTGTATAATTACTTGATGCGCTCAGCTTATCTGAGTGAGTGAACTGAACACGTAGCGTGTTTGATTCGGTATTGATGTAATAGTAGTCGCGATAGTCGCTTCTGAAACTCCGAGAGCCACGTTTTGTTGTGTTATTGAGAAGTAAGTTAGCATCAGACAAAGCGTTATTAGGCTCTAGTTCATAATTATAATTTAAAATCCGAGTTCCAGGTTATATCTATCGTTAATCGTGGTGTCGTTTTTCATGTTCATTTTTATGTATACCGGCTTGTTTTTTTCTACCCCAATAATATGTTGATCATTTTCTCCATTATATGATGGAAAAGAGTGGATAAGCTCTTCATTGTGGTTATATATATAAATATCGTAATCACTTGTTGCACTATATTGCTTTTCATGGATAACTTTGAAATCTAAAGCTGTTTTTGAAGGAATGAGTTTAAACACATCATTATAATCTTGCGCCGTTGTTTTTTGACCTGATACAACGCCTGCTCGGATCTCTTGTGCTGAATTTATATCATTATTCGGTTCTACTTCAGGTTGTTTACTGTTTCCACCGCCATCAATTGGCCCATCACCAGGTGGTGTTTCATCTCCAGGGATTGTTTGAATGCCATCTTCAAGCCCAGTTTCACTTTCTTGGCGATTAACTGTGAAAGACACTTTGAAATAATATGATTGATTTGGCGCACCTTCAAAGGTATAAAATGGATCCTCAACAGTTATTTTCTGACTGTATGTAGAAGTGGAGTTGGCATTAATCCCCGCGGTCTCTGATTGAAATATATTGTAGTAGCTTGCATTTTCGACAGCCTTCCAAGTTATATTTATTAAATTTGCATTATTAGGATCGAGCGCAAGCTTCAATGATGTTGGGATCCGGTTAATACTGGCAATATTTCGCTTTAAAAAGCCTATTTGAACAGGTGCCACACCCTCAAATTTATATTTTGATGAAATTTGGCTGCTTGAAGACTTTTTGACATTTGCTTCAGCACTAAACAGGTCGGTCTCAAACCCTGCTCCTAGTGTAATTTCTTTAGCATATTCATCATAAAACGAAATACCATATTTTATTTTTGCGCTGTATACCCCGTAGGAAAATTCATTTGCTGCGACGGTATCACTGCCACCAGATAAAATTGCATGTACAGGGTTTTTAAGTTTGGTTAATGTAATATCTGACAGGGATATTGTGTAGTTGATGGTTTTAACTTTGGCGTTATTACTTCCTGCACCAAGGGTAAATGAGAACCCAGGGATCACTTTTAATGATGTATCGGCATCTTTGTAGGAAGCATCTTTTTCGTCTAGTTCAAAACGGTAGCTGATCTCTTCAAAAGAATTCAGAGTCATTTGTTGATCTGCAATATCCTAGCTACCATGTAACGCACCATCTTGTAGAAAAGATCCTACTTCATATGCACTTAATCCTACTCTTAAGTTAAATTCCGGAGTGTTATTGGCAACTTGGAGTAATTTAGTGTCAAAATCAGCACGTGCATCCGAGAAGCTAATCGTCCTTCTTGGATCAATAGTTGGTTTACTCGCGGTGCTACCTTCGTCACTGTCTCCACATCCAGATATTAAAAAGAGTGGTGTGAGAAATATTGCGCTATAGCTGTAAGTTTTTGCGTGAATGATCGATACCATTATTACTCCTTATTAAATCAATCATGGCATTTAAGTTACCTTCAAAAATAAATGAACCTTATTGTATGTGTTGAACTTAACATTAATCTATTTTTAATCTTGATTTCACACCATTTACTTTTTGCTATCAATTTTAACGGGGTTTATAATTTTATCTTGAAATGAGTCGTTTTCAATATGGTATACTTCGCGCGTTTTTTATATCGATAGGTGCAATTATGGCAAATACGGCGCATGCATTACATATTCTAGTGAAGCACAAAGAGCTTGCTGAAGACATTATTAAACAACTTAAAAAGGGTGCAAAGTTTCAAGTTCTCGCGAAGAAGCACTCAACATGCCCATCGGGCAAAAAAGGTGGAGATTTAGGTGAATTTAAGCGTGGTCAAATGGTGCCACAGTTCGATAAAGTTGCATTTGGCGCTGAGATCTTAGAACCCCACCTAGTTAAAACACGTTTTGGTTGGCATGTGATCAAGGTACTCTATCGTACATGATTTGTGTTTGTTAGAAGGTAGTGCTTGCTGACCTTCTAACAAATTTCTCTTTAAGTGGCTAACACTGGTTGGCCATTATTACGGCTTACATATCACAGCTTAAAATTTTCATGGCTTTGCTCGCCGCTAACACACATCCTCGTGCTTCATCACTGGCTTCTTTACATTGCTTTGTCATATCTGCGGTACTGGGTGCTTTATCCCCTAATACTTTTTTTGCATGTGCAACGACTTTGGCACATTCACCGACCGGAACCGGTGCTGCGTCAGAGCAAGCTGAAAGTGTAAAAAGCGTACTCAGTACAAGAGCTATTCGTAATATCATCATGGTTCCTTGTTTAATTATGAGTTTTATCACCTTAAGGAAAGTAGGTTTTATGAGACTTAGCAAATAATTACTGCTGTTTGCATTCATTAAAAGTGGTTTCATGGTGAATTAGAATCTATTTATGAGTATTCCAACCGTAGGTAAAAACCCGTATAATTCGCGCCCTGTAATTTTATTTGATAACGCGGCGTCGGTGAACTGGCGATGTGGGAAGCCTGCAATGACTCAAAAAGAAACACCTGAAATCACTAAACTACATAAACGCCTCAGAAAGAATGTTGGTAATGCGGTTGTAGATTACAACATGATAGAAGAAAATGACGTAGTCATGGCGTGTATTAGTGGCGGTAAAGATTCATTTGCTATGCTGGATATACTTTTGAGTCTGCAAAAAGTTGCGCCGATCAAATTTGATGTTGTAGCGGTTAATCTTGATCAAAAGCAGCCTGGCTTTCCCGAGCACATTTTACCAGAATACTTTGAAAGTCTTGATATTCCTTATTACATTGTTGATAAAGACACCTATTCGGTTGTAAAGCAAAAGGTGCCTGAAGGCAAAACGACATGTGGACTTTGCTCTCGTTTAAGACGAGGTACTTTATATTCGTTTGCGGAAAAAATTGGTGCAACTAAAATCGCGCTGGGTCACCATCTAGATGATATTGTTGAAACCATGTTTCTAAATATGTTTCACGGTGCTCGACTAAAAGCAATGCCGCCAAAATTGCGTTCAGATGATGGCCGAAATGTGGTGATCAGACCATTGACCTATTGTCGCGAAGATGATTTGATTAAATACGCAGAGTATAAACAATTCCCAATTATTCCTTGTAATCTGTGTGGTTCACAAGAAAACTTACAGCGACAGAATATTAAAGCCATGTTGGTTGATTGGGATACTAAAACCCCCGGGCGCGTCGAGAGTATTTTTAAATCAATACAAAATGTAAGTCCAAGCCAACTGGCGGATAGAGACTTATTTGATTTTATTAACTTACCAATCGATCGAGCAGCGCAAAAAGCGGAATATGAATTTGCTGAAGCAACCGTCTCGTCTTCAAATATTGATGAGTCTTTATTTATAGATATCACAAATATTTAATGCGTGCTGATAGCACGTTCGTTAACGAGCCACCGGAATATTTCAGTGGCTTTTTATTGGCTGCAAGCGAATATTTATCAATGCGTTAAATAGCTTTTTCTTGTCTGAATTGCTTAAATAATCCACGGTTAAAGCGTTTATAAATCCAGTCTCTTGATCTGCAGTGAAGGGTTGTCCATGCTTTAGGCAGTATGCAATTTGTGTATTGATCTTACTCCCTAATTCAATCAATTGGGGACGAATAATTGTGTTTAGATCTCTCGGCTTATGACTTGTTTTGTTACTGAGTAGATCGGCTCGATATCGGTATTGAACTGCTTTTGCTGCAGAGATTTGTGCAATAAAAAATGCTTTGACACTCTCTTTATCTAACCCAATTTTGGCCGCTGAGTTACTACTTGCGGTAATGACAATGTTCTCGCGCGCGATATCTTCTATGGCTAAATGGTTATTGGCTTTATATAGCGCGATATCTTGCATATAACTGAGTCGTTTATTGATCGTATTGAAAGTTTCAGTCGTGCAAGATATTGACCATGCGGGAAGGGACATTACGACCATAAGCAATACAATGAATTTGAGCATAGTTACCTTATTTGATTTAAGTATATTTGCAGGGCATGCCAAAAACGCATCAGCAATAAATGGGTAATTAAAGCACACTTTATTGTATTGTATCAACGCGATAATGTTGTTCTCACGTGTGAAATATACGTTAGTAGCAGCAGAAGGTTTTATGTGGTGCGAACCTGAATAACTGTTTTTATAGAGGGAGTGTATGTCTGTTAGACACGATGACTGTACTGTTTGGTTTGGTGGCAGCAATTTGGATAGAAAAGGTGTTTACATTACAGGTCGCTTTTATCCAGATTATGACCACAGTAAACAGTTTTACAGCGCGTTAGGAGTCACTGGGAGCCCAACAGAAAAGCGAACACCTCGAATGAGTAATTATCCACTGGCGGTACTTTTTGCCTATTTGGTGGCTATATCGCAAGTGTTGGGATCATGGTAGCAATTTTATCTGGAGGGTTTATTGTGCTACATGGTATTGGAGCAGGGTATTGGAACAAAGGTTGCGGGTTACTTCCCAATGGATGCAGACCCTTGTACTAAATCACCAACCTTAATCTGTAAGATTAACTTAGGGTTGGGTGCGTTATGTTACTTAGCCTACTGATAGCACCAATTTTAATGTTACTTTCTTCCTATGATGATGTTACCTCAGTCGTGTTTCGTACTTTTTCATTCATTTTTGTCACCGTTACCTGTGTGGTTAAGTGTATTTTCTGTATTTTAGGGGTGGGAAGAGAAAGTGTTTTTGCACAAGCGGAAGTACCTTCAGAACAGATAAGAATAGCATTGCAGCGAAAGTGTTATATACGGTAAGCTTCTCTTATATGAAAGCAAAATATGAATAGGGCAGCTGAATTAAGTGTTCCACATCATATCGTAATAAAAATGGTTCAGTTAATTAAAAGAGACATTGAGCATGAGACTTCACCCATATGATACGTTGTCACTAGATAATGGTGGACAAATTATTTTTACTCCCTGCCCAGGCACGAAAGACGCAACGCTGCAAGAGTCGGTCGAAATATTGAAATCAGCGGGCGCAAATGCGTTGATATCGGTAATGTATGATAAAGAATTAACGCGTTATGGCGCGCAGACATTATCTCAAGTGTGCATGACACAAGGCATTGAATGGTATCAACTCCCCATCAGCGATGAGGCACCACCAACGGATGCTTTTTCAACTGCATGGGCAGATTATGTACCAAAGATTATTTCACTACTTAATGATCAGGGTGTTGTCGTCGTGCATTGTAAAGGAGGATCAGGCCGCACAGGCTTAGTAGTAGCACTGTTAATGCATGCGCTAGGGTATGACAAGTTATCTGCAAAAAATGCTGTCCAACGCCTACGACCTAAAGCGTTGTGCCATCCAGAGCAGTTGCGTTTTTTCAATGACTTTATGATTTAAAAACTGCAATGATACGCTTTAAGTTAGCTTGGTGTAAGTTAACGTATTTAATAGCCAAATATGCGTGAAGCCTATTTGGCTATTGGCTTATGAAAGATCCTTACTTGAAAAGGGCTGGTGGTGCACCAAACTTCAATAAGTTTGGAAAGATATTTTCAAGTGTGTTTTGGTCTATGCCTAGCCATTGGCCGAAACTGGCGGCGTATTGATCTACCGACAGTGTTGGAATTAAACGGCCATTGCCCGCATCTAATGAATGGTTTAATTTGGCCTCGGGAATATCACCGAATATCGTCCCACCTTGTACAGCCCCTCCCATCACAAAGTGATGAGAGCCCCAGCCATGGTCAGTGCCATCTCCATTAATTGCCAAAGTGCGACCAAAATCGGATGCTGTAAATAGGGTAACTTTATCAGAGAGTCCAAGACTTTGCATTGCAGAATCAAACGCGACGAGTGCGCCATCTAAGGCTGATTGCAACTTAGGCAGCGATTGTGCTTGCCCAGAGTGTGTGTCAAACCCACCCATAGCAACAACAAAAACTTGCCGCTTTTCTTGAAGTTGATCTCGAATCGCAATGGTTTTACTCACGGTTTCTAGTTGTTTGGCGACGGACGTTGCAGGGAATGTTGGCAGTGCAACAGAGACCTCAGACAAAGCCGCATTAAACTGATCATTGGCACTATAGGCTTGGTTGATTTGCGTTGACATATCTTGTTCAACCAAATTGTTAGTTTGGTGTCCAAGCGCGCTAAAGTGCTTTTGTAATGCGTTTGGTTCATCGAACATATCCAAAACATCTATAGTTGCCGCTTGACCGTCATGAACATGATACGGTGTTGTGTTACTCCCAGTGATGAGTAACTCGGCGCTTGAGGTTGTTATGGCAGAAAATGTGCTAGGGCTTTGTTGTCCTTGTTCTATTAAAGCATCATTAAGCATGCCAGCCCAACCGAATTGAGCCCCCTCCGTTTGGCCTGACATCCAAGTTGATTGCTGGTCGTTATGGGAAAACAGCCTTGATGGTAACTTTGCTGTTTCTGATCGAATACTCGCAGCGGTGGTTGGTTCAAGCAAAGGGCCCACATTACCTACCAGAGATACTTTTCCTTGTTGGTATAATTGTGCAATTCCGCTGAGCTCTGGGGGCAAGGCAAATTGACGCGATCCGAATCGAGCAGGGGTATCAATGGGTAATAAGTTAGCCTGTGAGCGTTTATTGGTATATTGAGATAATAATGTATTTCTAATATTTGACCATTGCGTATAGCTTGCTTGATCATATGGGATCACGGTGTCGTGGTTATCCATGCCACCGTATAGAAAAACACATACAAGGGCTTTATAGTCATCGTTGTTTGTCGTAGGGGTATTTGCAATCGCTTGTGCAAGATTCAAAAATGGTGCTGCTGCCATAGAAGCACTGCCCGCTTTTAGAAATGATCGTCTGTTCATGAGAGAGTCCCCTATTTTTGCACTAAATAATCAGGTGTTGTCATAACGAGCAGTACAGCAACTCGTACACGCATTAGGTAACCGTCATCTTCATCGTTGGGTATTGTGCCAACAATACGCTTAATTGCCGTGAGAGTGGTACTTGAAAGTTGATTGGCAGTGAGTAATAAGTTTAGTCGGGCAAGCAGGGCATCAACATCTTGTGCGATTGCTAGTTCTTCTTCATAGGTAACGAGAAAGCTTTTCCGAATATCTTCGACGGTGATTGGCACGCTGGGGTGGTCAAATTCTTCGAGGATATCTTCTACATCTGCTTCTTGTGGTTCCCCTGATATATAGTGGGTCATAAAATTAACATAGCCAGGAATGGTGGTGGCATTGGTAATTTGTAGTTCAGGTGCAACTAACCCCTTTTTTGCTGTGATCGAGCCAGGTGCGGTATACCCAGGACGAAAGAAGTTAAACACACTGGATGAGCGATATGGGTGTTGCCCGAGTGCATTTGGTGCACTGGTGTCCCACAGCATGGTTTGATACTGAGGGGTAATATTTTGTGCATTAAAAGCTCTTGCCCACTGTGTAAAACGAAGTATGGGTTCTCTTATTTTTCCTGCGGTAGTGATAGCAGGCTCGCGAGCTTCATTATCAAATAAAATAGCGGCCACAGTTGCACTGAGATCCCCCCGTTTACCTGTACCTACTTGTGACCCATCCGGCAGTGTAAATAGACCACTGGTAAACGCGGCAACGGTACGTGAAATATAGGCATTACTAGGGTTAGAACTCACCAGTCGTTGGATGAGCTGTCTAGTAACAAAGGGAGGTAAATTTGGGTGTGTGAAAATGTGATCCAATGCCATACTGATAGACGCTTCAGCATCAATACCAGCTGGAATAGTAAGCCCTAAGAATACCTTTTCTTGGTCTGAATGGGCTTCGGGGTTAATTGCCATTGGGCGGGTGAAAATATTATTGCTAACGGTATCTTTATCAGTCTCATTATAATCTAACCCGGTCATAACCTTTGCTAGGCCGGTGATGTCTTTGTTTGAATATAACTCCACGGGGACGTTGTTTTCGTTTTTGTTTATTGAGCCATCGCTGTTGAGTTTAACCACACCTAAAGTGAACAGCTGTAATAATTCTCTGGCATAGTTTTCGTCGGGGACTCTGCCAGTATCGGGGTCCGTTTTTTCATTACCCAAATAAGTTAGATAGTGACCCATGGCAGGAGAATAGGTTATTGCTTCTAGTAAGGTTCGGTAATTACCAAAAGCATTGTTGATCAGTATATCTTGATAGGCAGCCACGGCAGTGGGTTGATCGGTTAAGGTTTCTCCGCCCCCGTTAGAGACCACCAAGATTTCAGATAATGCAAAAGCCACTCTTTGGCGCAGTTGGTCCTTGCCTGAGATACTATTTTTCCAAAATGCGAAGGTGGTTGATTCGATGAAAAACAAATCAAACTCATCGTTGTGGTTTACACTTTTTGGCGCATAGCTAACCACAGTTGGCATGATGTTGCTTGTGGGTATACTGAGTTGGTTTTTAAACCACTTGGATGCACTGCTGTGCGTGAGTGTTTTAATATCTTGCGCAGTTGCCCCAAAAGTTGATTGCTGTAAAAAACGGGATGTTTTTTCCGCTGAAGAAAAGGTCCGGTCAGCATGTGTATTTTGGTCGTTATTCACGGGAGGAAAGGGAGTTGGAGTGAATGCTGATAGTGTTGACTGAGGCTGGCTTACAACGGAATGTGCATTGTAATCCAGTGAGACATCTGAGCCAGAAGCACCGCCGCAAGCAAGAATTAAACTTATGACAGTACTAAGGGTGAGGTGTCGAAACGTTATATTAATTTTCATTATTAAATTGCCCCTAACTAAACATAGCTTCAGTATATAGAAGAAATTTAACACTATGTTTTACATTTCACAGTACCAAATCATACAAAGTTGTATGGTTTATTGTTGTGATAATAAGGGTAATTCAATATTAAATACAGCGCCTTTTTGATGCTCAAGCAATTGGATTTCGCCGCGGTGCACTTTACAAATGGCTTTAACAATGCTCAATCCTAAACCATTGCCTGGTTTCGAACGGCTAATATCGGCGCGATAGAATTTATCAAACACATGGGATCTATCCTGTACTGAAATACCTGGGCCATTGTCACCTACTTGCAATAATGCACCGTCAATATGGTTTTGCAGTCTGATCCAAACCTGTGCATCCTGGCTGCTATATTCCAATGCATTTTCTAATAAATTACATACTAATTGATTGATAAGGTCTTCATCTGCAAGACAAAATACGTCATCTACAATGGAGATCTCAAGGTTGCGGCCAGTATCAATAAAGACCGGTTCATAGCTTTGGGCTAAATCAAGAATTGTTGATGATAAGTTGAGTTCTACAAAGCCATTTTTATGCTTTCCAGATTCAATGGCATTGAGGCGAACTAAATTATTGAAAGTGGCAATAACCGTGTGTAAATCTGATGATGCTTTATCTAAATGAGTCTCAAGCATATCGGGGCTGGTGATATCCTGCTGCATACATTGGAGTCTATTTGCCACGCGTGTTAACGGCGTCTTTAAGTCATGTGCAATACCAACAGACATGGTTTTCATGGTGGTGTGAAGATCTGAAATGTCATCTAACATGGCATTTAAAGAAATGACTAACGCATTTAATTCATCAGGTGTTTGGTCACCGTCAATGCGTTCTGAATCGGGAGATTCAGCGACCTTTGAAAGCGCGTTTTTTATACGAACAATACGTACGGCATATTGCTGTGTTATAGAAAATATGATGAATAGTATCGGTAACCAGCTGAGTGCAGTGAACCATATATTGATACTTATGAGCGTATTTCGAGTATCTATATAATGATGCGTCAGTGGTTGAAGTATGGCTAGGCTATAACGTTCATCAAGCGTAAAGTGTATGTATAATGCGCTTATAGGCTCATCAAGTGTTGAATCATACTTTTGCCATACAGCTTCATCAACAGGGGTTATTGTTAACTCAGTGCTACCTAGCAGCAAAGTATTCTTGTCGTAAAGTGAAAATAGTAACCCTTCTTCATCTAGTCGTTCATCGCTCTCATGCTTATGCCAAATTGGGCGGTGGGATAGCTCATATTCATCGAGTAAAGCGTTTAAGCCGTCCTCGTTGTAGAGGTGAGTCACTTCGCTTTGCATTTCTATAAACTCGTCTGTTTGCTGCGTTTTTACTTGTTGCAATAGGAGATAGCTGATCGCAATGAGCATGCTACAAACGAGCACCCACGCAGTGAGTGTTATTTTCAGTACTTTGCCAACCCAGTGGTAGTTTTTCATATGTGTCATGGTCAATCAGATATTATGTAGCCACTGCCGCGCACTGTTTTAATGAGCTCAGTAGTAAAAGGTTTGTCTATTTTATTGCGTAGTCTACTTACATGGGTTTGTACGAGACTGGTTTTGGGGTCAAAACTGAACCCCCACACTTGTTCAAGTAGCATGGTTTTTGTGACTAACTGCTTAGGATTGAGCATGAGGTACTCTAAAATTTGATATTCTTTGGGCATTAAGTCAATGTGTGTATCCGCACGCTTTACTTGTCTGGTGGTACGCTCTAACGTTAGGTCAGCAACGACTAATTCAAGTGCCTTAGGTGTCAACGGTTGACGGCGAGTAAGGGCTTTTAAGCGTGCGTAAAGCTCAGAAAATGCGAATGGTTTCACAAGGTAATCATCTGCGCCAGCATTTAGCCCGGCGACTCGGTCTGATGTTTCACTGAGCGCCGTCAGCATAATAATAGGCGTCACTATTTTACTCTGCCTAAGAATACGTACCGCATCCAAACCATCCATACTCGGTAGCAAACGATCAAAAATAATTACGTCGAATGGGTGTGTAGATGCACTCAGCAAAGCCTGTTCGGCATTATCACAGAGAGTGGCTGAATCGCCACTTTGTTCTAATCCGCGTGCGATAAATTGGGCGGTGTCTAAGTCATCTTCAACAATTAATACTTTCATTCAATATACCAGTGTCAGTCTAACGGCAACGTCTATGACTAAAGCATATCGTAAATTAGCGTAAGGATCAGATACAATTTTGTAAGAAAAGCGTGCCACATATACAGTGGCACGAGAAAATAAGATGATTAAAACTGAGTGTCATTTATGAGCCAGTGGGCTTTTGTAGCCATCGGGTTTTAAGGCCAATACATCACAATCGAGACTATCAATAACATGTTCTGCGGTGTTTCCTACCAGCGCAGCACTTAATCCAGTGCGCCCAACGGTACCGATAACGACAAGTTCTGAGCCTTTCTCACTGGCAACGTAGGGAATAACATCTTCTGGTAACCCTTCTTTAACTTCGCATTCTGAACGCGCAATATTGAATGAATCGGCTAAGGAAAATGTCTCATCTTCATGATGCTTTTTAACTGCTTCATTGTATTGCGAAGGGTTGAATTCAGGGATCTCTATTGCAATATTGACAGGCGTAGCGGGGTAGGTGTTAACGAGGCTCAGTTGGGCATTGGCAAGTTGGCAAATAAATTGTGCATCACTAATAATGCGTTTATTCAATGCTTGATGTTGTTCGTTATCACTGACGGCATTAACAGCCGCTAATATATGGCCTTCTTCTGGCCATTCATGATCTTTTACAAGCAGCACAGGACTTGGACATTTTCGTATTAAATGCCAGTCAGTTGGCGTGAAAATAACCGATTTTAAAGTGTCGTGTTGGTGGGTGCTTTTTATCACTATATCGTACCCGTCATCAATCACGGTGTTAATAATGGCTTCATAAGGGCGGTTATGCCACAACACTAAGCTATGTACATCAATATTTTCAATACTAGAGAGTAAATCATTGATCCACGCTTCTCTGTCTTTGATGACGGCGGCACGCATTGCTTCACGTTCATCTTTTGAGAGCATTGTGGTCATTTCATATGAGAAATCATATATCGACAAGAAGGCGGTGATCTGTGCCCCTGTTTTTTTTGCTAATGAAAGAGCACGTTGCAAACTATTTTGCTGTGCTTTGGTTGGATCGATAACGGCAAGAATGCGTTTTATTTTATCCATTATGAACTCCTTAACATACTTTATCAGCTAAACCAGTTACATTAAGTGTAACTGATTTAGCGTAAGGTGAAAGTCGTTATTGAGAATTCATTGCCCTAGATCAAACCGCTATCGCTGCTGTTTTAGCTAATTCAGGGATATTTAAGATGGTAATAAACTTACCTTCAACTTTAATGAGATTGGCTTTTTGGAAGCGGCTCAATAAACGGCTTATTGTTTCAACCGTAAGCCCTAAATAGTTACCAATTTCTCCTCGAGTCATGGTAAAGCGGAATTCTTTACGTGAAAAGCCTCGCTCACCAAACCGGTTTGACAAATTATATATAAACGTAGCGAGTCGTTCTTCAGCTGTTTTTTTGTTCAGCAGTAATAACATTTCTTGATCATAGTTAATTTCGTTACTCATTAAGCGCATGATCTGCTGGCGCAATTTAGGTAGCTTGCCGGCGAGCTCGTCCAGTGTATCAAATGGGATCTCACACACCATTGACGTTTCCAGTGCTTGTGCAAAGCTCTGATGCTGCATTTTGTTGATGGCATCAAATCCGACTAAATCACCCGCTAGGTGGAAGCCGGTTATTTGTTCATCACCTTGTTCTGATAGTGTATAAGATTTAAACGACCCAGAGCGTACGGCAAAGATGGAGTTAAGTTTCGCACCCGACTCGAATAAGTAGTCGCCTTTATGTAATGGTTTCTTACGTTCGATAATTTCATCTAGTTTATCCATTTCACTGCCATTTAAGGTAAATGGTAAACATAGTTGGCTGATACTACAGTCATTACAACTGATGGTGCATTGACTTTTCGAACGTTGTTGATTATTTAAATCCATAATAAATCCATTAAAATATGACGCTGAGACTAGGTTAATGTACTAATCTATCGGATGCAATGATTAGTAGATAGATTCCATACCAGATAAAAATACTACCTAGCGCCCACCTAATAAGCGTGTGGTTTAAAAAGCGGCTAAGCTGTTGTGCCGATTGTCCAACAATGAGCATCGAAGGCAAAGTACCCAGTGCAAAGCTCAACATAATAGCACTGCCGTACCACGGAGTAGGGGCTTGTAATGTCCATGTGAGTGCTGAATATACCAGTCCACAAGGTAGCCAACCCCATAGCATGCCGTAGAGTAAAGTTTTAGAGTATGTATTAATAGGGAGTAAATGTTTGTTCAGTTTCACCAAGTGTTGCCAAAGAACGGTTTTTCCAGCTTGCTCTAGCCACTTTAATGAACTGGCAAGGCGCATAACATAAAGCCCAACCAATATCATGAATACGCCACTGAATATCTTTAAACTTAGAGCAAATTCGGTGTTTTGTTTTGCAAATGAGTTCCCCAATGACGCCACTAACGCACCGGCTACCATATAACTTGTCGCTCGGCCTAAGTTGTAAGTAAGCCCGACGCGAATAGGTTTGAGTGTTGAATTAGCCATTTGTAGGCTTGAAGCAATACCACCGCACATCACAATACAGTGGCCACTGCCAACTAATCCCATAATAAACGCACCAAATAAACTAATCTCTGTCATTGGCATTTTGATGCTGTTCTTTGTCATCTTCAAACAAAATGCTGTGACCTTGTTTATTTAAGTCAGAAAATTGTTCACTTTTAACTGCCCAAAAGAAGATACCAATGGCAATAATGACAAATAAAATAGCGATGGGAATTAAAATGTAAATGATGCTCATAGCTTTAATAACCTCAATGAATTACCTATCACAATAATTGAGCTGGCCGACATACCGATGACCGCGACCCATGGTGGGACCATACCAAGAGCAGCCAGTGGCAAGATTGAACCGTTATATAACAAGGAAATGGTCAAATTTTGCTTCACGATACGACGGGTTTGCAGTGCAATTTTTTGCAACTGCAAAATGGCATTTAGGTCACTCTTTAACAATACCACATCGGCGGTATTTTTTGATATGTCTGCGCCGGTTTCCATCGCGATAGAAAGGTGAGCACTGTTAAACACTGGGCTATCGTTGACGCCATCGCCCACCATAGCAACGATTTCGCCCTGTTTAGACCACGCTTCAACAGCATGTTGTTTGTCTTTTGGAGAGCAACTGCTTTGTTGTGAGTCAAGTTTAAGCGCTGTTGTTAGCTTTGCACCTGCATCGGAGCTGTCGCCTGTTAATAAGTGGCAGCTTAAACCGTTATTCTGCAATTGTGTTATTACGTCGTGGGCATTTTTTCTGACTTTGTCATTGAAATAAAAGTCCGCGATTGCATGTTCATCTATGTATAAAGTTGCTTGTGCATTAGAGCGCTGCTGTTGGTGCCAGCCACTTTTTCCTATTGCCAGTGTTTGCTCGCCCAATGACGCGCTGATCCCTTTCCCGGTATGTACTTCAATATTTTTGAGATCATGATGGGTGTTTAAGTGCTCATTGAATGCGGCTGCAATAGGGTGTTCTGAGTACTTTTCTAAGCTGGCGGCTAAGGAAAGTACCTCGTTTTGGCTATAAGCATTATTGTGTAATACCACTTTATCTATCGAAAAATGCCCTTCAGTTAAGGTGCCTGTTTTGTCAAAGGCAACCCGAGTGAGTTTTGTGAGTGTTTCTAGCACATGGGCTTCTTTTATTAATACACCTTTTTTGGTTAGCGTGGCGACAGCACAGGTTAATGCGGTCGGTATTGCTAAGCTCAGTGCACACGGGCAGGTTGCTACTAAGACTGAAATAGTGATCCAGAATGCTTGTTCAGGGGAAACGGGATACCAGCCAATCGCTGTGATAGAGGCAAATATTAATAGGCAAGCGACGAACCATTGTGCCACTTTGTCTGTTACTTCAACCAGCTTTGGGCGCTTAGACAGTGCAGAGTGTTGCAATTTAATAATTTGATTAAGTAGGGTGTTTTGCCCCACTTTATTAATTTTTATGCTAACGACGCCATCGTGATTCACTGTACCGGCAAACACTTGTTGACCAAGGTACTTTTTCACAGGTAAATGCTCACCGGTCATCATTGATTCATCAACGGTGGTGGTGCCAGCGGTGATGATTCCGTCAGCGGCAATGGTTTCGCCGGCTTTGATTAATACTTGGTCATTCAATTTTAGATTTTTTGCAGCGACTACAGACTCGTCACCTTTTTCATCCAGCTTTCGGGCTGTGAGCGGCAAGAGTTTTTGTAAGTTAGCAGTAAACTCACTGGCTTTTAAGCGCGCTCTAAATTCGAGATATTTACCCAATAAAAGTAAGAAGGTAAACATACAAATAGACTCGAAATACACTTCACCCACTTCCATAACAGTGGCGTAGCAACTTGCGGCATAGGCACCAAAAATGGCCAACGAAACGGGCAAATCCATGTTGAGTTGTTTGGCTTTGAGGCCTTTAATCGCATTGGTTAAAAAGGGCAGTGCGGAGTAAAGAATAACCGGAGAGGCCAAGATCAGGCTGATCCAGCGAAAGTACTGTTCGAAGTCTTCTTCCATGCCTGAAAACATGCCAAAGTACATCGCAAATGCAAACATCATGACTTGCATCGTCATTAAGCCTGCTACGCCTAAACGACGAATGTAGGCTTTGGCCGTCGCTTGTTTTTGGCTTGCTTCTTCATCTGCTTGGAATGGGTAGGCTTTATAGCCGATATGTATTAATGCTTGAATAATATCACTGAGTAAAGTTTGTTCTTTATCCCACAAGATCATGGCGCGATGAGTTGATGTATTTACATCGACGCGGTTGACGCCTTTTAGTGCCAATAACTGCTTTTCTATCAACCATGCGCATGCCGCACAGCTAATGCCCTCTACACTCAATAATACTTCTGACAATTTACCACTATCAGAGACAAAATCAGATTGAATATCTTGATTGTCGTAGCTTTTTATCAGTGAGAGTTGTTCTGGAATTAACTCATCAACTTTACCGGCACTTTCAGTACGAAATTTGTAATAGTCACTCATACCTTGAGCAACGATGGTTTCAGCAACAGCTTGACAGCCAATGCAACACACTGGGTGTTGCTGGCTATCAAATAGCACCGTTTCATTAAACCCTTTTGGGACAGGCTCTAAGCAATGGAAACACGCTTTTGACATGGTGACTACTTATATTCTGGTGATATTTTTATGATTGTGTCGCTAGGTAGTTGTAAGTTTTCTTTCAGTTTCCAACTGCCATCCATAGGCTCAAGAAAAACCGTATAGGCCCCTTGTTCAATTGAATCTAATACGGCGGTAAATTCGCCATTGGCATTGGCGAGTAAGTTGGTACTGAAATCGTATTTTTTGATTGTGCGGTGATAAAACGATGCTTTTAATGCATTTACCTTGCTGGCATCACCTTTGGTAAAATGAAACTTGATGGTGTCAGCTGTGACTTCTAAATCTCCGTGTAAATAGAGCGCTTTTGCTTTGTCGAATTTGGTAAGCTCAAGGTTAATTGCTTTCCCTTTTTTGTAGTAGTCATCAACGACCATATCTGGGCCATTACCAACAGCAAAAACCACTAACCCAATACAGGCAATGATGGTAACAACAGGAAAGAACATTAAAAACCAAGGCCAAAAGTTTTTATACCACGGGGTAGGATTCATAACGACTCAAAGACTTAAAAAGTGTGCAGGTATTTTATCTCATTTGCGGTGAAAAACCTAAAAAAAAGCCTCCAAATGGAGGCTTTTTTGATCTCGATTAATTCGTTATAATTTATTGATTATTTTGCGATAAGCTATAAACATAAGCGGTTAATAAGTGAACTTTATCTTCACCTAAGATCTCTTTCCATGCTGGCATTACACCGGCACGACCATGGTTAAGCGTTTCTTCAACTGCGCGCTTAGAGCCACCATATAACCAAACATTGTCTGTGAGGTTAGGCGCACCAAATGGCAGGTTATGGGCAACAGAGCCTTTACCGTCCATACCGTGACAGGCTGCACACATTGCGAACTTAGCTTTACCTGCATCAGCGTCTTTTTGGTTTACTTTACGACCTGAAAGGCTCAGCACGAATGCAGTCATTTCTTCAACGCCTTGTTCACCAAGTGCATCTTTCCAACCCGGCATTGCTGCAACACGACCGTTAAGCAGTGTTTCTTTGATTTGGTCCGGCTTGCCGCCGTATAACCAATCATTGTCGGTTAGATTAGGAAAGCCCATTCCACCGCGAGCATCAGAACCGTGACATTGTGCACAGTTTTGTGCAAACAAACGCTGGCCAATCTCAAGTGCTTTTTCGTCTTTAGCCAATGTTACAACATCTTGCTTTGCAAATGCTTCAAAGATAGGACCAAAACGCTCTTGTGCATATTCAACTTCTTTGTCTAGCTGCACCCAATGGCCATTCTCTTGAGCGGCTAAAACTGCCGCCTTAGATTCTTCCATTGATTTAACGCCCTGGTTTGAGCTAGTCCAATTAAGCCAACCTGCGAAATTACCAAGACCAGGGTAGGCTGCAAGGTAATAAACAGACCAAACAAAGGTTGCGAAGAACATGTAGGTCCACCATTTAGGGAGTGGGTTGTTCAGTTCTTCAATACCATCAAACTCGTGACCACAGCTTTCACCTTCTTCAACACCTGCATAGTTTTTCAGGTTCCAAAGTAGTAGGCCTAAGATCAGAGCAAGACACGCAAGGGTTAATACAATTACCCAAATACTCCAAAAGCTAGTCATTTTTCAGACTCCTTTTCCTCGTTAGAGATTGTGCTGTCGTGCTTTTTCTCGTCTTCGAAAATCGCATTTGCTGCGCTGTCGAATCGATTTTTTGAGCGTTTACTGTATGCCCAGCCAACAATCACAATAAATAGTACCAAAATTATCAGAGTCAAAATGCCTCTGTATGTGCCGTAATCCATAATAATTACTTCAAATGTGTGCCAAGTTGCTGAAGGTATGCAATTAGGGCTTGCATTTCGGTTGCACCAGTGCCGTTATTCATAGAATCGACTTTAGCGATTTGAGCTAATAGCTCATTATCATCGCCGTAACCTTTTCCATCATACTTGGGTGATGCTTTATCAATACCAAAATTGTCACGGAAGATCTGCAGCTTCTTAAGGGTAAGAGAGGTATCTACCTTTGTGCTGTCTAACCATGGATAACCTGGCATATTTGATTCTGGAACTACTGAACGAGGATCCATCAAATGGGCATAATGCCAATCATCAGAATAGCGTTCGCCAACACGTGCTAAGTCAGGACCAGTACGCTTAGAGCCCCACTGGAATGGGTGATCCCATACTGATTCACCAGCAACTGAGTAGTGACCATAACGTTCAACTTCATCACGAAACGGGCGGATCATTTGCGAGTGACAGTTATAACACCCTTCACGCACATAAATATCACGACCTTCCATTTCTAATGCAGTTAATGGGCGTAAGCCATCAACAGGTTTCGTTGTGTCTTCTTGGAACATAAGTGGCGTAATTTCTACCAGTGCACCAAAGCTGATCGCAAAAACAGTCAGTATGGCCATTAGGCCGACGTTCTTTTCTACGATTTCATGTTTGTTGGCTGAATTTTTATTGCTCATATTCTACACCCCTTAAGCCATTTTTGTGTGTGCATCAGTAGCAAGGGTGCCACTTTTAGCACTCACTGTGCGGAACACGTTGTATGCCATAACCAGCATACCAATTACGATGAATACACCGCCAAGGAATCGCATTATGTAGAACGGTTTAGACGCTTCAAGTGATTGTACAAAGCTATACATCAATGTACCGTCAGCATTTACCGCACGCCACATAAGGCCTTGCATTACACCTGAGATCCACATTGCAACTATGTATAAAACAACACCAACAGTGTGTAGCCAGAAGTGGGTGTTAACAAGCTTAACGCTGAACATGTTACCGTGACCAAATAGTGCAGGGATCAAGTGATAAATAGCACCGATAGAGATCATAGCAACCCAACCGAGGGCACCTGAATGTACGTGACCAACAGTCCAATCAGTGTAGTGAGATAATGCGTTCACTGATTTAATTGCCATCATTGGACCTTCAAACGTCGACATACCGTAAAACGATAGAGAGACAACTAAGAAGCGCAATACCGGATCGGTACGAAGTTTATGCCATGCCCCAGAAAGCGTCATAATACCGTTGATCATTCCGCCCCATGAAGGCACGAATAAGATAACAGACATTACCATTCCTAAAGACTGCGTCCAGTCTGGAAGCGCGGTGTAATGAAGGTGGTGAGGGCCAGCCCAAATGTAAAGAGAAACCAATGCCCAGAAGTGAACAACTGACAAACGGTAAGAATAGACAGGACGGCCAGCTTGCTTTGGTACGAAGTAGTACATCATACCTAGGAAACCAGCAGTTAATAAGAAGCCTACCGCGTTATGACCATACCACCACTGCACCATGGCATCGACGGCGCCGGCATAAATTGAGTATGATTTAGTTAACGATACAGGCACAGCCATACTGTTCACGATGTGAAGTACAGCAACCGTAATAATGAAACCAGCGTAGAACCAGTTAGCTACGTAGATATGAGACACTTTACGCTTGATCAATGTACCAAAGAAAACAACCGCATAAGTGATCCAAACAACCGCAATTGCGATATCAATTGGCCACTCTAGCTCAGCATATTCTTTTGACGATGTAATACCAAGAGGAAGCGTAATAGCTGCCGAGACAATGATTGCTTGCCAACCCCAAAAGGTAAACGAAGCGAGTTTGTCGGAGAAAAGTCGCGTTTGACATGTACGTTGCACAACATAATAAGACGTTGCGAAAAGTGCACTAGTACCAAATGCGAATATGACTGCGTTCGTGTGTAACGGACGAAGTCGTGAGTATGTTAACCATGGTGTATCAAAGTTCAATGCTGGCCAAGCGAGTTGGGCAGCAATTAGAACACCAACACCCATGCCAACGATGCCCCAAATCACTGTCATGATAGCGAATTGGCGTACAACTTTATAATTGTACTCAGTTTGTGATGCTACTGTCTGGCTCATTTTCTGGATTCCGCTGCAATTAATGCGATTAGAAATGAATTACCTGCATAAACAGGCCCTGCTTTATATTTCAACAAGCTTGATTCAAAATAAAATTGCTTGACAATTACATTTCAAACCAACCTGAGAAACCCTTATTTTTGCAAGGAAATAATAATTTTTTTGCAAAAAAAAAGATACCTCAAACGCATAAAATTATGACATCAATCAAATTTTGCCCCATTCTTTGTTCAGTTATTCATCATTGTAGCGCAATAATAAAATCTGCATTACTATGCATCAGTTTTTATCGTCTAAATTAGGATAAATAATGCTCAAATTGTGGTTTTGCGTACTTGCCGTGTTGAGTTTTGTGAGCGCATGCTCTGACCCTACAGCTATTATACATGAAAGTTCAGAAAAAAGTGAAAGCTTAAGTAAAATAGAAAATTGTATAAGACAATCGCCTTGCTTACAGAGCAATGGAGTACGACTTTGGTATTCATCAACAGTGATAAAAGGTGAAGAAGAGATTGGCGTGACTCTAGTGCTACCGCAAAGCAATACTGTTGACTCTGCTTTTTTAGCTGGGGAAGACATGAACATGGGCTATATTCCTGTTTTCTTTGAACAGCAAGAGCATGGTGTGTTTCATGCAACAACCATGGTCGGGCTATGCACTACGCAGTTGATGCAGTGGAAGCTGACCATTAAAATAGTCGATAATAAGAAACAGGAACAGTCATTGGCTTTTCCTTTATATGTGATTTTGTAGTCGTAAGAGAGAGAAAATGAATAAGGGCCATGTAATAGAGCATATTAAATTTGCGTTAGAGGCAAAATTGGCACAAGCAAAACAGGCGGCCGACAGTGCACATCAAGATGCAACCCATGAGCAAAGTGCTGCCGAGACCCAGTATGACTCGTTAAGCATTGAGTCTGGCTATTTAGCCCATGGTCAAAGTGAGCGGGTGAATGATATTTATAAATCTATTGCCCTTTTTACCCATAGCTTTAACCAAGACACTGAAATACGGGCTAAAGAGGGTAGCCTTGTTCAGCTTATTGATATGAATAACGTTATGCACTGGTTTTATTTAGGCCCATCCGAAGGCGGGTTAAAAGTGACCGTTCAGCAACAAGATATATTAGTTATTACACATGCTTCACCAATAGGGCAGGCGTTATTCATGAAACAACTCGGCGATGAGGTTGTATTAACGGTAGGCGAGTGCACCCAGTATTTTGAAGTAGAGGCTATTTTATAGTCATTTAAGTGTAAAGTTTATGAATTGTTGGCCGATATTTGAGATATAACCCGTTATTAGGCACTTTAATCGCAAGGAAACAGCGATGCGTATTCAGTATCCCTTCGTCAGTCAGAATCAAGTTAATCAGAGTCAAGTTAGTCGGGGTCAAGCTATCAAGTTAGAAATGACCCCGATTACGGTGTCGAAAGAAGACAGAGCTTTACTTGATAGTGAAGTAGAAAAACAACACAAAAATAGTGTGACTACAACTCAACGCGACGTTGCGATCATAAAAAATGAAGCGCCCGAAATAGGATCAAAGCTTTATTTTTCAGGCTATCAGCCCAAAGTGACGATTGATCTATCAGCCCCTGATAGTGAAAGACAATATCAATACGGCGAGTTAGATAATAAACAAGATATAGACGCGTTTTTAGATCAGCTGGACAGATTAAGTCCAGATCAGCGCGATATCATGAAACAATATAAGCCTTCAAAAACGTTATTATCTATTTTAGAAAAAATGGATGACGAAACTTTCAGTAAATTCACCCAAGTGCTAGATCAATCATTTCCTCCTTTGAGATTGTTCAACAATAAAAAACCCGAGGAGTTGTTTAACGCACTCGAAGGCATGTCGACTGAGATGTTAAAAGATACGGTAGACACGTTTATGGCTTTATCTGCACAGGCGCAAAACAGGACTGCACCTACTTCATTGATCCCCGTTGATGAAGATGGTAGAGAGCCTATTTTACTGCATGTTCCACGGGCTGAAAATGGATTAGATATGCGCTTAACAAAAAGCAATAACAGCAAAGACCTCACCGATACCTATACGGATATTCTGGCGCGTACAACTTTCAGCGAAGATGATTTACTGACTATAAATACTCATTTAAAAGACAGTGACTTTGAAAAAAGTCGCGGTATTGTCGATATGGCAAGCCTGGTTGCACACAACGACAAACGCACCTTTTTTGATATGTTAAGTGAGGCTGATGACACTGGGCCAATCAATATTTTTAGCTATATAGGTCAACAAGTTGATTATGAAGCACATGTTAATTATTACCAAAGCTCAAAAGGGCAATATGTCTCTTTGAATGATGCGATGCCTGACGATGGCCAGCGTAAAAGTTTCCATAAAAAGCTCTTGAATGCTTACGAAGATTATGGACTCAGTTGGATGAATGACATGGTTGAGCAAGTTAATGAAAAACCCGCTCAAATACAATCAGAACTTTGGTCTAAGTTGATGACGGATGTAGCAGAAAAGCCGCATTTATTTAAAAAGTCAGATTCCATTGAACAATGGACTGGCGCAAATATAGCTGATGTTGAACAGCGATTTCATGCGCGGCAAATAGACGATATTCATACCTATTCATATGATCTGGAAGTACCAGTGGTATTAGGGACACTTACATGGGCTGAGCGGTTTGCCGCATAAGTAAGATTCACGGGTTAACAAAAAACAGGCGCGTGATACGAATGTAAAAACACATTAACTAATACAATGTAGTAATGTACTCAAAAGAGACGCTATTTTACACTTTAGTTAACCTCAGGTTTGAATAATGGTTTTGGAATAGAAAATGTTTGAAAACACACTTACGTCCAATCCAATGATGATATTTAGTTCAATATCAAGGCGCTTTTATGCAGTAATAGCGGGCTATTAAAAATGAAAGCAACGCCGAGAGTGAGAAAAATAGCTTTATTGGGCAAATTCGCTTATTCAGAGCTGAGGTTAGTTAATTCAGTTTGGGTGTTTTACTTTTCTTGGTGCTAAGCGCGCAGCACCAATGGCAACGCCAATACCAACGCCAAATGCACACCCAATAGAGATGCTAAATGCCAAAATATCAAAAATAGCACCCGCAATTGCGCCTACCCCGGAGCCGACTCCAGCGCCCAAAGCGATATATAGCCCCAGTTTGTTTTGTACGACTTTATTGTCACTTTTATGCATGATTATTTTTCCTTGTATTGTCTCATTGTATAAAAAACAATGACCTTCAATGAATAAAGTCGTTAGTTACTTTTGCATCAGTAATACATCTATGCAAGATGAATTTCCCATTTTTGTAGCGTATTTTTTCTGAATTGGATTGCCATCAGTAATTCGGCTAATGACGAACTAAACACTGTCACACGAGTTTAGTTTCACCTATCTATTGGGCTTAAAGTATGGCTAAATCGACTCCCTATCACATGCGTGTATAGTTCGGTTGTTTTTAGATCTGAATGGCCTAACAGTTCTTGAACTGTTCTAATATCAGTACCGTGTTGTAAAAGTTCAGTGGCGAAAGAGTGACGAAATGTATGCGCTTTTACATGTTTGGTAATAGGCGTTGCTAACACAGCTTGCCTTAGTTGCTTTCTAAAGGACGTTTCATGAAGGTGGTGTCGACAAATATAGTTGTCATACGGATGAACACAACGTGTAGATGAAGGAAATAGATATTGCCACGCAGTATCTTTTGCTGCATCGCCGTATTTTCGTAATAAAGCAGGCGGTAGTGAAGTTAAGCCATACCCTTCAGATACGTCTTTAGTATGAAGTAGTTTCACCTGCGCTATTTGTTGGGTTATTGCATGGTTCAGCCGCTGTGGCAGCAAAGTATATCGGTCTTTTTTACCTTTTCCTCGAAATATAAAGAGGGAATTGTCATGTAAATTAATGTCTTTTATGCGAAGTTGGAGTGCTTCATTTATTCTTAGCCCACACCCGTAAAGTAGCGAGCCGATTAACCAGTATTTTCCATGCAGCTGTGCAATTACTTGCATGGCTTCTTCATGGGATAACACGCTAGGCATTGACTTCTCTCGTTTAGTAAACGAGTAGCGAAGGTTTTTAATATCTCTTTGAATAATATATCGATACAGAAAAATTATAGCGCATAAGGCTTGATTTTGAGTGGCACCACTGACGAGCCTGTTGACCGCTAAGTGGTTTAGAAAACGCTCAATGTCATGGTTGCTCATATCCTTAGGGTGTTTTTTATCATTAAAAATGATGAACGATTTGATCCAGTATAAGTACACCTTCTCAGTTTTAATACTATAGCGCCTTGTACGCAGTTCGGTTCGAACCGATTCAAGAAAAGGAGATGAAGACATAAGATGCTCTACACCTGTTTTTATATACAGTTATAATTTAATTTCTCAAAATTGCTAACCTCTCTTCTCGTTATGTAAATTAAAAAATGCACGTTTAAATTGACATATAAATTTAATCGACTGAATTATATATAGTTTTTACTTTAGTAAAATTACATAACGACCCAAATGCTTCTCGGATAAGTAAACTCTCGGTTTCATCAGTGGTAGGAGGTGATTGTTGTGTGTTAGAAAAAATGTTAAGTTACTAATATATATTAAATTAATTGGCAGTTCTGATTGTCTCTGCATGAAATAAGGGCAGAGTGTTTATCGGTATTCACGCTAATACACTGTTGAACTAAGCCGCTACGCGGAGATCCTATTCTCAGCATTTGAGCCACACTTTCTCTGAGTTATTTCACAACTTAGAGGTCAAAAATGCATACACTCATTGAACAGGTCAAGGCAGAAATAGCCTATCGAGGTTATTCACAAAGAACAAGTAAAAGCTATTGTGCGCACTTACTTAAACTCAGAAATTACTTTAATAAATCATTGGATTTAATTACAGATGAAGAGTTGAATTCATTCTTTCAAGATCCGGCTATTCGCAGGCTTTCTCGGGCAAGCCAAAAGTTGCAGATAAACAGTATTTGGTTCTTGTTTAAGCACATTTTACATCGGCCATTGAACTTAGATATTACCTTACCAAAAGCGAAGTCTCGTGCACCCATTTATTTATCTCGTAGCGATATACAACGGCTGATAGCAAGCTGCACAGACATGAGATTAAAGACGCTAATTATGGTGTGTTATGGCTGTGGTTTACGTATTGGTGAGCTATTACGCATTAAAGTTAAAGACATAGACGGTCAACGAAAAACCATTTTAATTGAACAGGGTAAAGGAGATAAATCACGTTACGTTGTTGTGTCAGAGAGTGTATTGAAGCAATTACGTTGCTACTGGAAAATGTATCATCCTACAGGTTGGATGTTCTATTCTCGGTGGTTTATGGACAAACCGATGTCGCCATCGAGCTTCAGAAAGTCATTAAAAAAGCAGTCACACAGCATTGGTTTGCAGCAGTGTAACCCGCATGCACTTCGCCATGCTTATGCGACACATCAACTTGAATCAGGCATGCCGCTTCATCAATTGCAACATCAGCTTGGTCACAGTGATATTAAAACGACACAGAGTTACTTGCATTGGTTACCTGAATTAGGCCATGGCGGCATTGATTTACTGGCCGATTGGTCGAAACAATGAGTACGCTACACCTTGCTGATATTTTAAAATTAGGGTTAGATGATTATCGGCAACACCACTCATTGAATTACCAGCAGACACGGGTCTGTCAACACCTTCAATCATGCAGGACAGGCAAGTTAGGGTATCAATCATGGCAATGTGATACGTGTGGCGAGGTAAAGCAGGTCGGGTGCAGTTGCCGAGACCGCCATTGCCCACGCTGTCAAAGTATGGCAACAGCACAGTGGGCGCAAAAACAGCAAGCACGTTTATTGCCTTGTCGTTACTTCCACCTTGTTTTTACACTGCCACATGAGCTGAATATTGTTGCACGCTATGACCCAAACACGCTTTATCAGTGTTTATTTAAAGCAGTATGGGACACCCTAAGTAAATTTGCACAGCGTAAAGGGCATGGGCAGTTAGGGATGACAAGCGTTTTGCATACATGGGGACAAACCTTAAGTCAGCATATTCACCTGCATTGCTTAGTGCCTGCGGGAGGGCTAACGCAAACTCAATGGCATGAAATAGAACAGGGCTACTTATACCCAGTTAAAGCATTATCAACGGTATTTAGAGGGAAAATGCTTGCGGCATTGCATGCGCAAGGTACTTCGCTGACACATATAACGACACCAGCTAAATGGTGTGTGTATAGCAAAGCGTGTTTAACATACAGTGATAAGTTAGTAAGTTATCTAGCACGGTATACCCGAAAGGGCGCGATGTCAGAATCGAGACTGGTGTCGGTGAATAAACAAAGCGTGTGCTTTAAATATCGAGGTTATACAGGTAAACACAGTGAAAAGGTCATGACACTGAATTGTAGAGAGTTCTTACGACGCTATTTACAGCATGTGCTACCAAAAGGGTTTATGCGAATTCGTCACTATGGCTTTTTAGCCAATGCATGTTACAAGCGAAAGTTGGCGTTGATAAAGGCGCAAGGGCCCAGTTTACGTAAAGTGAAGAAGAAAAAGGCGGAAGCTGCGTCACCATCCCCTCATTGGGCTTGTGAAGTATGTAAAATCGGAGTCTTACGATTTAGTGAAATGGTTAATTCAAGTGAAGAGACAATGAAATTAGCACGAACGAGTTAGCAGCAGAGCTTGCTGAATTAAATCAACGCGTTAACCTGCTTAATTGTTCGGGCTAGAAAAGTGCGTGTGTGGTGAAAATATCATTGATAAATCGGAGAAAATTAGCTCTAATGGCAGGATAAAACGTACTGAGTAATGCAGGGATGGCTTAATCATGAAAGACAAGCCGATAAAATAGGCTCGAGACAAGTTACGCCACTAAAAGCAAATTCCCATAGCATAAATAACACCAACTCTGACACACCGAGCAGGTAGCGGCTCAGTCCAACAAGCGATTATGCAGCACAAACAACGTGCTGCATAAATACTAAATAGTTAAGTTTCTCGAGCGTCCCAAATAGCGCTTGAGTTATTCGTTCCATCTTACGGAAAAATAAATGAAAGAAATTATTGATAAATTTACAAAAGCTCAGGATAGCTTAGTTACACAACAGTCTGATTTTTCGTTATCAGCCATAGCTGAGATGGTGAAATTTGAATCGATAGATATATCTCCTCACTATCAAAGACGAGATAGGTGGCCAAGCGAAAAGCAATCTGCATTAATTGAATCATTTTTGTTAAACGTACCTGTTCCACCTGTTTATTTATCTGAGGATGACTATGGAACATATACGGTAATTGATGGAAAGCAAAGAATAACAGCAATATATGATTTTCTATCTGGAAAGCTAAAGTTAAAAGATTTGAAGGAGTTGCCTGAATTAAATGGCTTTGTTTTCGAAGAGTTGCCACCACAGCTAAAACGCGCACTATCAATTAGACCTTTTATTCGAGTGATTACATTGTTAAAGCAATCTAATTCGGAACTAAAATATGAAGTTTTTCTCCGGTTAAATACTGGTGGAGAAAAATTGAAAGCACAAGAGATTAGGAATGTTGCCTACTCAGGGCCTTTAAATGATCTTCTTTTTGAACTGTCTGAGAATAACTTTTTAAAGAGAAAAATGAAAATAACCTCTAAGAAATCTGCATCGTATAGAAATATGGATGACTTAGAAATGGTGCTAAGATTTTTCACTATCCGATCAAGATGGGAAAATTTTGGTAAAAAAATATCCGTAGCTATGGATGACTTTATGGCAGAAAATCGAGACTCCAGTCCTGGTGAACTCCGTGAAGTATTTAACCGTTCCATTATTGGTTGTGAACGTCTTTGGGGGAATCACGCATTCGAAAAACCTCAAAATAGTGGATGGAGAGAGCAATTAATTGCTCCACTTTTCGATGCACAAATGGTAGCGGTGTCACTATTAAATGACGCAAGGCTTGAACTCTTATCAAATCACTCGTCCGAGGTTCTAAGAGCTACTCGTGAATTGTATTCTGAGGATGGCGAATTCTTAAAAGCAGTTTCACAAGCCACAGGGGATTCACTTGCTATAAGAAACAGAATTAGTAAGTTATTGAATATGCTTAATACGTTAGAGGTATAGTATGCCCTCTGCAAAAACGGATTTCATTGAACGCATACGTTGTCTAAATATATCTGTACAATCACAAGCAGTTCAAAATAGACCCCTAAGTGAAAGAGAACATAACTCCATCGCAAGAATGCTACGAAATGGTTTGGCAGTTGTCAGCTTTGCGGCACTGGAAGATTTTATTAAAAAGCGCTCTTCTGAAGCAATGGCTGAAATAAGCCGTTGTTCAATAGCATTTACAGCATTGCCTGAAAAATTACAGAAGGCTGCTACTTACGAAGCGTTAAATGCAATTTCATATCAGTTAAGTTTGTTAGATAAAGAAGACAAGGCTTCTTATGTCCAAACTCAGGCATCAAAAATAGCCTCTACAGCGACTACTCATTATGAGCTTTCTGACCATACTTTTGCGTATTCTCAAGCAAATGTTAATGGTGCAGTCATTGGTGATATATTAAAAAGCTTCAATGTAGAAGACCCTTGGAGACAAATGTCGACAATATCTTCAGGTTTGGGATTGACGGGATTATTATTAGCTGAAGCGTATAGAAATGCTGCAACCAGAAGACACAGAGCCGCTCATGTAGCTTCAGCAGATACCCCTCCCAATGATATTTTGCAGTTCGTTAAAGAAGCATTTGCTATTGCGATTAGTTTTGATGCTCTCTTATCAAAATCCATCCAAAAATTTCGTGAAAATGAAATGGCTCATCTAAACGGAACGATAAAATTAAATGCTTCAGCAATTAACACTCGAGTTCTGAAAAACATAAACAACACATGGAAAGAGTTCTCGAACAACAACACTCGAGCTTATCGGACTTCTAATGACTTACAAACTTTGCAAACAGATTGCAAAAGAAGAGCATCAACGGCAAAACAGCTATATGTAGAGTTCGATGATCAAGGCCTCATAATAGACTGGGAATGTTATTAATAATGAAACTTAACAAGCCAAGTCAGTCGGACTCCTAACATTGTCGCGCTTTTTCTTACCCGCTTCGCGGGCAAAAAGCCCATCAATGTTCCTCACCTCTGCTTGGGGCGTTACATACCAAATGAACTTAGCATCATTAGGCGATGGAGTTTGAATGTCAGATAAAGATACATGGAAGTTAGATAAAGACTCTCCTGTTTTTAATTTTTTCATAGAGTTTGTTGCATATATCATTACTGCAATCGTAGTTCTTGTTGTTGGTTTTATAGCCGCAATCCTATTTAAGGATTTTACGCATTTAGGCCGGGCGGGGGCTGTTGTAACCTTGATAGCGATAGCTATGGCCTATAAAGATTTCTATTTGGATCTCAGGAATATGAGTTTTGAAGAAACGATTAAATTTATAGGCAAGGAGAAACTTTTTGAAATATGGGCATCGGGTTTTGTGCATAAGAAAAAGAATGAGTTGAAGAGTATTAAGCCAGGGTTCAGCGAAAAGGACGCTCTTGATATCCTAGAGAGCCTAAAGAATTACAAGAATGGTGAGTTAGCAGGTCTTGATAAAGAAGGGTTTATTAAGGCTTGGCTCAAAGATATGTTTAATATTTGGTCAAAAAATCTTAGGGGTTTGGAATTTACAATGCTTAAAATTGGCACTGTGTTATGGGCCTTCTCAGATTTAATAAATATCCCACTTGGATGGTAGTATGTAACAAACAAAAGCAGCGGATAAATCGCTGTTTTGGGCGTTACCGAGCGTCTGCTTCCAAAAAGTCAGGAGTATTGCATTTTTTAGTAGCCGAACGGCGGTTGTTGGCACAAAACTGTCCTTCGTCTCTAACACGTTTATGTCCAAAAACGAGTTTGCTGTCCGTCTCTTCGCGCTCATAGCAGCCAGTAAGGTATTTTAGATAAAGCAGGATGAGTCGATGTTAGGCGTTAGGAGTAATGTAGTGATACACCCGTTTTAATTCTTCACTCAGGCTCTGAATGTGTAATTTACATGTGGCTTTATCCTGCTCCTGTGAAGAGTCTTCAAGGGTTTGTAAATGATGAGCGCAAATTTCGGCGCCGACGGCTTTGGCCGAGGTTTTTAAAAAATGTGCTTCTTCTTTTATTTTTGCCAGTTGCTCGGTACGATAAAATGTGGCGATATGTTGTAAGCTTTGTTTTGCTTGTAATAAAAATTGTTGTTGAAAGCGAATGATTTCATTGCGGTCATTGCCAATAAGGTCCATCATCACTTGTTGATTTATGGTTTGTAACTCACCTACTTCACGCTCCTTCATACCACCTCCCAATCACATTTTTAAATTTGTCTAAGGTAATCGGTTTACTAATAAAGTCAGACATGCCTTTAGATAAACAATAGTCCCTGTCACCCTTCATGGCAGCACCCGTCACCGCTATTATCGGAATATGTGGTTTATCTAAATTATTCTCTATTTCACGGATCTGCCGCGTCATTTCATAGCCATCCATTTCAGGCATATGGCAGTCAGTTAAAATTAATGTGTACGCTTTATTCTGCCATTGCTTTAACCCTAGAAGCCCATTCTCAGCAATATCACATTGATAGCCAAGCTGGTTGAGCTGCTTTGTCATAAGGTTTTGGTTAAAGGGATTGTCTTCGACAAGTAAAATAGTCGGGTTACCCTGCTTGTTTGCGTTAGTTGCGTTAGTTGCGGCATAAAGCAATGAGTTATCACAGACTTGAGTAAGCTGATTGTCAATATCTGTACTTTGATTATGTAATTGTGGTTCGCACACAAGATTCAGGTCAAAATCCGTTGCGCTGAGACTTGGCGTTGAGTCATTGTGAGTACGTACTAATCGGCGCAAAAGCTTTTGTATCGAAAACAGTGTTTGTGTACTCAAAAACCCAGTAGGTGTGTCTTTAATTAATTGTTTAAGCTGTGTTATGTCACCTTTTTCCACAAGGACGACCGCATTGTGGTCAATCGTTTTTAACATATTGTATTGTAACGAGGACTGCATGTTATCGACAGCGAGTATATAAGTGCTGAGCTTATCTAATTGGGGTAAGGCCCCCCAATCAAGTATATGAATTTCATTACAAAACATCTCAACTATTTTGATAAGTTGCTGTATATTTTGAGCTGTTGAATTTGAGCAAATGAGGGTGATAACCGAAAAAAGGGTATCTACTTTACGAGGCTCGAATTGCCAAGTCGGTATGCGTACTGTAAATGTGCTACCTATATTCAATTCGCTGTGTAAATTTAACTGACCGCCCATCAAATCAATCAATCTGCCACATATTGCAAGCCCTAACCCTGTGCCCCCAAAGCGACGAGTGGTGGTTTTGTCTCCTTGTGTAAACGGGGAAAATAATTTTTTTTGCGTGTTTTTATCAATACCAATGCCATTGTCTTTCACTGAGATAACAAGCGTATGGATGATTTCATTTTCAGGCTCCCAGCTTACAGAAATATCAACGGTACCCGCGTGTGTTTTGTCGTTACCGCTAAATTTGATGGCATTACTAATTAGGTTAAACAGTATTTGTCTGATCCTATTGTCGTCGTTGTGTATGGTTAAAGGAAGGGTGCTTGATTCATATACGGACAAGTTAACCCCTTTACTGTGAGCTATGGGGCCAAATACAACCAAAATATTATAAAGTAGCTCTGAAAAGTCGAAACTAATACAATCAAGCTCTAGCTTACCGGCTTCTATTTTCGTAATGTCTAAAATATCGTTGAGTATTGCAACCAGATTATTGGCTGAAATTGATGCGGTATCCAATAACTCTTGTTCTTCAAAACTATTTTGCTGGAGAGTAAGCAAGTCAAGTGCCCCAATGATGACATTCATTGGTGTACGTAGCTCGTGGCTCATCATTGAAAGGAAATCCGACTTAGACTTGTTTGCTGTTTCAGCATGTTCAAGTGCTTTATTTAATTCAGTGGTTCTATCTCGAACTTTTTCCTCCAGATTTAGATTTATTTCTTGTAGCTGTGCTTTGGTTTTATAGGCGGCGGTTTGATCTATTACAACTCCATCCATACGGATGCTCTCTCGTTGATCATTTTTACTTACCAGCCCTTTCACTAACACATGAATGACATTGTTAGATGGTTGGATATATCGGCATTCTTGCTCAAATTCATTCCCGGTATCTAGTGCGTGTCTGAAGGCTTTAAATACATTCGAGGTGTCTTGTGGGTGAATGTTCTTCAACCAGCTTGTTATTTTGCTATCTTCAGTAAGGTCCATTTGAAAAATCGCATTGGCCTGTTTATCCCACACCCATTCCCAATGCCCATTGCGTTTTACGCTGCTCCAATTACCGATTTTACCCGCTTCTAAAGCAATGCGGCGATTTTCATTGGCCTCAGACAATGCTTTTGTCATTTGTTTTTCTTGGCTGCACTCCTGTAACGTACCATACCAGTATTTTTTATAATTATTGGGCTGGTTTGCAAGGAGTTGATACCAATGTAGGTGGCCATGTATGGTCATTCTGAATTCAAGACTTAAGGGTACATTTGCGATGGAATTAGTGAAAAATGACTTTAAGGTAAGTTGATCTTCTGGGTGGATCAAAGAAACAAATCGATCCCAAGATAAGCCTTGCGCGGGCGATTTTTTAATAAGCTGATAAAAACTGTCTGAGAAATAAACATTGTTGAGTGAGTTATCAACTCGCCAAATCCCTATTTTGGCACAGGAAATTGCGGTATCAAGAATATAACTTGAGTTAGGTGTTAACGGTGTAATGGCATAGGTTTGATTACAAGTGATGAGTATGTCGTAATGATTGGGTTTTGTTTTATAGCAGTGTAATGTATAAGGAAATCTATTTTTAAAATACGCAGTAATACTCTTTGACTCATTCATTTTAATGCACTGATAAGAAACGTGCTGTGTGAATGCAAAGAGTGATGCTAAAGGTTTTCTAAGGAGTTCATCTATTGTGACGTTGAGTAGCTCACACGCGGGATTGTTCGCAGCGCAAACTTCTCCATTTTCAGTGACCTCTAAAAGAGGTAGCGCATCCAGTAATGAACTCATCTGTCTATCCTTGCTATTAGCTGGCTAAGGCCCGCTTTGCTTTTTCGACGGTTTTTAATATTGAGTGCTTAGTAGATGGCTTTGCAATATATGCTGTTAATCCAAGTGTTGCCCACTTTCGAATTAACTCTTTGTTTTTATTACTTGTAAGCGCAACAATTGGTAAATTTTTACAGTGGTTAATATTACGAATGTTTCTGGTAGTATTATATCCATCAAGCTCTGGCATAAATAAATCCATGAAGATCATGTCGTATTTTTGTTTTTTGAGCTTTTTAATTGCCACTAAGCCACTTGATACCGCTTCTACATTATGTCCTTCGTCAATTAGGATTTTACTGATCATTTCACGATAAATTTCATTGTCTTCAACGACCATGATTTTGATATTACGATTGGTCAGTGCAATTACTTTGTCGGAAGGGTCTTCAGCTGCATATTCAGTTGCTGAGCGGGTGGTTTCAGGCAACGATTTTTCAATTAATAATGCTGACAACTCAGCCAAAGTGATTTGCTTGTTTTTTAAGTTGTTAGTAAGTTCTTCGATGCTCATAGCGAGTTTTTTTTCGAGCTGGTCTAGCAACGGATCAATATGTTGTGCCCTGAGTTCTTTCATTAATGCCGTTTGGATATCATTAACCCCCTTGGCTTGTTCTAAATTTTTTCGTGCGTTTGTTAAAGTTTGCTGAGCGTCAACATGATAAACAGCTGCATCATCAATCAGCTGTTTGAGACTTTCATCAATTTTACCAAAGTGCTCTTCTCGTATGTGTGTGGTGTCGTGTGCATTTTTACAGCGTAATAACGCATTATGTAATATCATGCGCAATCGATAGTTTTCATACATAGGTTTATAAACGAAATAGTCGCTGAAGACGTGCTTCATACAGCAGCGAAATCCAACGCCTGATTCCTTGTTTTCACACAGCAATATATTTTCATGGGGGTAATCAAGAAAACCAAGTTGTGCTAACTGCCGGTACAGTTCAATACTTGCACTGACAGAAGGCATCGCGATAATGATGACAAGGGGGGCCGACTCAAGTAACACTTCTTTTATGTCATGCATTTTTGTGAGTACGCGAAAAGCACTGACTTGCGAACTAATGATATCACTGACCCCACTGAGTTCTTCAACTTTGTTGCACAATAATACGACTTTAGGGTGGCGTTCGATATGTTCAATTTCTTTTCGAGCCATGGCTACGTCCATTCATGAATTTTTCATTACTAACATGGGTTATCTATATCTAAGTCGCATTAACATACGATAGGAGTAAGACATTATTACTACATCCTTTTTTACTATAGTAAGGTTATTCAGCAACGCAACCCGCATTAAAAAGTAATTATTTTAGTTAGAATTGGGTACAAATATATGGCTGTATTTATATATCCGCGGCTTTACATGGAAATAGAAATGGGTAAATAGTGAGGTTTTTAATGCGTCATAAGTAAATTCAGGCTACAATTGCGACTGTATATCATTACCCTTGCGGTAGCATTTCATCAGTTTAAGGTTTCCAACTTCTTCAATGACGGACATAACAACACATCGTGCTTCTCGAGCTCGATTATTAATTGCTTTGGCAATTACTTGCACATTTATGGTTATTCAATTAATCGGTGCCTATTTCTCGAATTCACTTGCTGTTGCAGCCGATGCAGGTCACTTATTTGTTCATAACAGTAGCTTATTCATTGCTTTAATCGCTTCTACATTGGCTATTCATTTGGCCAAAACATTCAATGATGGGTATAAAAAAACCGAATATGTAGGGGGGCTAATTAATGGCTCTCTTTATTTAGTCATTTCATTGGTTATTTTGTTTGAGGGCTCAGAGCGATTTTTAGAGCACAGCCAAGGGCATGATTTTGAAGTGAATACTTATTTGATGTCAGTGGTGTCTGCGATTGGGTTTTTATTTCATGGTGCATCAGCCTGGGTGTTATACAAAGGTAGAAAAGACAGCATTAATGTATATGCCGTTTTTTTACATTCATTTTTTGATCTTCTGTCAACGATATCAACGTTTGCAGCAGGTATTTTGATCTATGTGACTGGCTATGAGGTGATTGACATTATTTCTAGTATGTTGATCTCTATGTTTGTTTTGTTTACTGGTGTGAAAGTCATTCGTAGTTGTGTTATTGGGTTGTTTTTTACGTCAGTGAAATTACCAAAAATTCAGCAAATTGAAAGTGAAATTCTACGAACAGAGCATGTTGAAAGTGTTCACAATATCGCTATCAGTGAGCTAGATGGTAAGTTGGCTGTTGGTGCGCATATTGTTTTAAAACATCATTGTACAATAGATAATCATGACGAGTCATGTCGATCTCAAGTTGAGTTACTTTTGCAAAAAACGTTTGGTGTTTCTAGCTGCGTTTTGCAAATAGAAAGTCATGATTGTCCTGAACATTAAATGTACGCTAATAAAATTGCGTAGTTACAGTATATAACTTGGCAAAATGGTGTTTTTCTTTTACCTTTAAGAGACTTAAGCTAAGAGACATGCCATTGCTCGCATTGAATAACAAATACAAGCCGATTATACTCACGCTAGTTCTGGCGACTATTGGCGGGTTTGTCAATCTATTACCCATTTGGTTTTTAGATAGTTCAGAGTTCTTGTTTGGCCAACTATTTGTATTAAGTTGTTTGGTTTTATTTGGTTGGCAATATGCCGTACTCGCCATTGCTATTACCGGTAGCTTTATTTTTTATAGATGGGGGCATAGCTGGCCCTCCGTGGTATTTTTATTAGAAATACTCTGGCTACAGTTATTTTGTGTACGTCCGAAAAAACCATTTTTTACTCGAGGATTGAGTTTTTGGTTTGTGATCGGCCTGCCATTGTTATTTATTTTTGGCTTTTATGTATTACAACTTCCTTTATTAGTGATATTCACTGCGTTAGCAAAGTATTTTATTAACGCGACACTGTACCTTGCCGTCATCGATTTACTGAGCTTTTTTCTTATAAGAGCGTTATGGCGTGCCCAACCTCTCTATTCAATACTCAATTACACGATCAGTTTGTTAGTTGTGTTGGTGGTTTTGATCACATCAATTGTTTTAACCAATAATCATTACAGTAGAATAGAGTTTGAGGTGCAAGCCCAGCTTGGTGAAGCGTCTGAAACAATCAATAAGCAAGTTGAAGACTATTTACAAAGTTATACCAGAGCAATTTCAATGACGGCTCGAGGAATTGCACACGGTATTGACAAAGATTTTGCATTGGAGCGTTTAATATCGATGCACTCAGGGCTTCGCACAGCCATTGTTTCAGATGAAAAAGCATTTGTATCACATTATTATCCCGCGGCATTAAAAGAAAGTTTAGTTGGTGATATACCCTCAATTGCTGACCGAGATTATTTTATACAAGCCCCATTTCATCCTGACGGCTACATTTCTTATATTTTCCGTGGCCGTGGCTTTGGTGATGACCCCATCGTAGCAATTTCAGCACCAATTTTTGAGGGGGAAGAGTTTAAAGGGGTTGTGGAAGGCTCATTGATTTTTGAATCGCTTGAACAGTTTATTCCCAAACTGCTGTCTCAAAAAGGGGAGTTAATTGTACTTGATGGCCGTCACCAAGTGGTATATAGCTCTTTGAAAAGTGATTTCAATACGTTAGATTTGGTGCCAAAAGATGTGTTTAATGGCTGGTTATCAAAAGACCAGCAATTGTTTACAACCAAACATGGGCAGGTATTTTATCGTCAGGCATTTAAATCGAAAGTCTTAAGCTGGACTGTAGTCACAATGCTTGAGCGCAAGCACGTTAATTTGGCAGCAGCAGCAGCGTGGGGACAATCTCTGTTGTTAGCTGTTTTTATTATTGTTTTGAGCAGTGTTTTTGTGAGTCAATTAACCCGAATGCTGGTTAAACCGATTGCAGCACTCAGTGATGACATTCATAAGTTTGAACCAGATAAGCTAATAGAGGACTCTTCTCAGTCAGATACCAGTTGTTTGGAGGTGATTGCATTACAACAACAATTTAATCAACTTGCTTTTAAACTCACGATGAACTTTTCTAAGTTGCAAATGGCCAGTGGAGAAAATGAGGCACTTAACAAGAGGTTAACTGATTTTAATTCAAAGCTTGAGCAACAAGTTGATGAAAAAACGCAAGAACTTATTGCTGCTGTTGCGGCGGCAAATAATGCCAGCAAAGCAAAGAGTCAATTTTTGGCTAATATGAGTCATGAAATTCGAACGCCTCTCAACGGTATTATAGGTTTAACCGGCTTATTAAAGGAGCAATTGGAAGAGGATGAAGAATCCGCACATCAACTAGAAATTATTCAAACATCAGCGCGTAATTTATTACTGATCCTAAATGATATTTTGGATTATTCGAAAATTGAAGCCGGTGCATTATCTTTGGATTTGCATGCAACAGATCCATTTCGTATGTTTGATAGCTTAGCTGCTGTTTTTAGGCAAACAGGATTAAAGTCAGGCGTGACATTTGAGTATTCAATAGATGCAAAATTGCCGGAATATATCCTTATTGATTCGTTACGAGCGACGCAAGTGATTAATAATTTACTGAGTAATGCGGGGAAATTTACGGAGCAGGGGAGTGTCACGTTAAAGGTTGAGTTTATCGAAGATCATATCGAAGTTTGTGTGAGTGACACGGGGATTGGCATTTCAGATGCTCAACAAGAAATTTTATTTCAAGAGTTTACGCAAGCAGATGTGTCTACAACGAGAAAGTATGGGGGGACTGGATTGGGTTTAACCATAACAAAGCGTTTAGTAGAAGCAATGGCCGGATCATTATCATTAGAAAGTAAGGTTGGGAAGGGCAGTCGATTTAAAGTTAGATTACCAGCAACAGCAACAAACTCAGATATAGCAACTCATGCATTTAAAAAAATACCTGATCTTGCTGGGGTTGAAGTACTATTAGTGGAAGATAACATGGTCAATCAAATTGTTGCATCGAAAATTTTAAGTAAAACAAATTGCACTTTACATAAGGCCGTTGATGGTATTGAAGCGTTAAAACACCTTGAGAACCATGCCACAGCTTTAGTATTGATGGATTGCCAAATGCCCAATATGGATGGCTTCGATTGCACACATCATATTAAGCATGCGCCTGACAAGTATGGCACGCCGTATATTATTGCCATTACTGCAAATGCATATAATGAAGATAGATTGAAATGCTTACAATATGGAATGGACGACTTCGTCGCCAAGCCAATCGACGAAGAGTTACTGTTTAAAGCCATTGCGCATTGGTATAGGGTGTAATTAAGCTTAATAATTCGGATTTTACGGCTATTTGCGGTAATTAAAAAGCGGCTAGTTTCTCAATGAGCAGAGGAACTTATGTTACCCGGCCTTATGATAATAGCAATAATTCTCATTTTTTATCTATATCGAGTTGATAACTATTTTTGTTTAGATTAAACTTAGCAGCAGTTAATGTTATTGAGATTGGTTTTCATTCATGTATATCTGCATATGCCATGGCGTCACAGACAAGAAAATAGTTCAAACCATCGAAAATGGTGCGACTAGCATGCGTGAATTAAGCAAAGAATTGGGTGTGGGTACACAATGTGGTAAGTGTACAAACTGCACTAAAAAGATACTTAATGAGAAACTAATAGATATTGTTGATATAACCGACAAGGTCGCATAGAACACGATCAACATTCTCATCGATTAAAAAAGGGCTTAGAAGCCCTTTTTTAATGGGTATATGACTTTCACATTAGAGTTGAGACTGTAAATAATTCTCTATCCCTGTCACCTTAATTAAGTGTTGTTGAGTTTCAAGCCAGTCAATTTGTTCTTCTTGTTCGTTCATTATTTTATCTAGCGCATCACGAGATATGTAATCTTGGTGTTGTTCTGCGAGCGCAATCGCATGCTTTAAGTCAATGATCGATAGTTGCTCAAATGCCATGTTGGCCGCTATCATTTCTTCACTATTCTCACCAATTTTTAGCCGACCTAAATCTTGCAGATTTGGTAATCCCTCTAAGAATAGTATTCGTTCAATTATTCTGTCTGCGTTTTTCATTTTTTGAATGGATGTTTTGTAGTCTGCTTTATCTAGTTGCATAAAACCAAAATCTTTAAACATACGCGCATGCAAAAAATACTGATTAATGCCAACAAGTTCATTTGCGAGCACCTTATTTAAAGCAATAATAACGTCTTTATTTCCTTTCATGATAGTGCCTTACCCAATTTGAGATTGAATGTAATTTTGCGAACCAATTTTTTCCATTAAACCAAGTTGCTGTTCAAGCCAATACACATGATCTTCTTCCGTATCGAATAATAGTTTCGATAATACTTCTCGAGATTGATAATCTTGTTCTTGCTCGCAAATTGCAATTGCATTTTTAACACTGGAGACGACTTCAAGCTCAAGTGTTAAATCGTTTTGCATCATTGATTTTACGTCGTGACCAATCAGTAAATCACGACGATTAGTCATATTAGGTACGCCTTCGAGGAATAGTATACGCTTAATAAGCCAATCAGCGTGGGTTGTTTCCTCTTCCATTTCATGATTAAGGCGTTCATATAGTTTGCTCAGGCCCCAATCATCATACATACGTGAATGGATAAAGTACTGATCAATTGCCGCTAACTCGTTTGCCAGAAGTGCATTAAATGCATCAATGACTTTTTGCTTACCTTGCATACTATTCACCTTCATAAATTTAATTGTCGCCAGTTTATCCCAAAACACTGCCCTGTCAATAAAAATGCTTATAAATCATGTGCTTGCAATTGGTTTTGATTCGTATTACAGTTTGTTTTTAAACAATTAGAATAGAATTATTTGCATTAAGCTCCTGTCGTTTGTTGTTCAAGTCACCTGCATATGGAGCGCTTGTGCTTAAGCCTGTGCTTTTTTCTTGAGTTAGGGGGCGTAGTTGGGTATGGTACTGCTCAACATCCTCGCTTTTTGGTTTCTATGTATAAATCATTTATTTTAGTCTTGTTGTTACTATGCCAGCCTTTGCTGGATAGTTTTGATGTAGCTAAAAACAATGATGCTTTTCATTTGACAACACACCTGCTTGATGCGACTCAAATTTTAGAAGCGCACTGTCAGGCTTCCGATGATCATGAACGCCATAAAATACAACATGACAATTTAAGTGCACAATTATCAGAAGCCGCAAATGATGCCCATTGTCATGTGTGCCATTTGAGCCATGATTTATGGATGGGGGTTTTAACAAATAACATCGGTTATAAGTCTGTACATCATCATCATACACAACATGTGTTTATAAATGCCCAATACAAAGTCCCGCTTCGACCTCCTCTAGCTTAGTAATTAAATCAATCTGTTCCTTTTTTAATTACTGAGAATCAAAATATGAAAAAAATTAATTTTATAGACATTAAGTCTATGGGTTTGAATGTGCGTATATGTGCATTGGCACTGATGTTTACTTTGCCAGTTAAGGCGAGTGAAAACGATCATGATCACGTAGACAATAGCGGTATTGAATTAACGACGCGTCAACAAGCCAATAGTGGGATCGAAGTGAGTACAGTGGAGCTCAGTTACAACAAAGTTGTTGCTGTAGCGCCTGCTGAGGTGATTAATAATGATTTCGCAACTGAACTTGTGAGCATTGCAGTGCCTTCACAGGTTAAAAAACGCTATGTGAGCTTGGGTGAAAAAGTCAAAAGTCAGCAAAAATTAGCCACTTTATATAGCTATGAGGTCGCAAAAGCACAGATCCGCTACCGATTGGCAGAAGATGAGTGGCAGCGAGTAACGAAACTCAAAGGTGAGGCTGTGAGTGAAAAGGCATACTTGCTAGGGAAAGCTGAGCGAGAGGCCGCCGCAAGTCAGCTAAGAGATTATGGTTTTAATGAATCAGATATTATTAACACTCAAAAAAAACACGCCAAGCAACTGGGGCTTTACACTATTTATGCACAACTTGAAGGCACCATACTACAAGAGCAATTAACCCTAGGGCGCCGCTTTTCTGGTGGAGAAGTTATTGCGAAAATAAGTAATGAAGCGCAAGTCTGGGTTCAAGCGAGGTTACCGCAAGATCAAGATTTGGAAATATACCTTAATTCTAAAATTAGTATATTACATGCCGGCCAACGATTTATGGCTCGTTTGCTTCAGGCCGGACATAGTATAGACCCAAAAACTAGAACAGCCCTTATTCGCGTTGTTGTAGACAACCCTAACCACATGCTTCACGCAGGTATGTTTGTAAAAACGGAGTTTGTGACAGCTGGAACTGAACCTCAATTATTAATTTCTAGGGGGGCTCTGAGTCAAAGTGCTGATGGTGATTGGCAAGTTTTTATTGAATCAGAACCAGGACATTATGTCGTCAAAGAAATAAAAATAACGAAAGATTATGGTGAGCAAGTCGAAGTAACAGGCTTGATGGTGGGTGAGCAGTTGGTGACTGGAGGTGTATTTTTCTTAAATGCACAAGCGGCGAAATCTAACTTTGATGTTCACAGCCATTAGGAGAGGGCAATGCTTAATCGATTAGTGTCAGTTGTTATTGAACAACGTGTATTAGTGATCGGTGTGTTTATCACCGTTTTAGTACTTAGTGTATTTCAAGCAAATAAATTAAATCTTGATGCCTTTCCTGATGTGACTAATGTACAAGTAGCCGTTAATACGCAAGCACCAGGCCTTGGTGCTGAAGAAGTCGAGAAATTAATAACGTATCCCATCGAAGCGGTGATGTACGCGCTTCCTGATGTTGAGCAAGTTCGTTCGATTTCAAAAACAGGCTTAAGCGGGGTTACCGTTGTTTTCAAAGAAGGGGTTGATATTTATTTTGCTCGGCAACTTGTATTTGAACGATTACAAGAAGCCAAAAACTTAATTCCAGATGGCATAGGCACACCTCAAATGGGTCCTAATACATCTGGGTTAGGGCAAATATTTCAGTATGTTTTGAAAACATCACCGGATTCAGATATTGATTTAATGACCCTGCGCAGCTTGAATGACTGGTTAGTGAAACGGTTGTTGATGCCTATCGATGGCGTGACAGATGTGTTGTCATTTGGTGGGCAGGTCAAGCAGTATCAAGTACACGTATCAGGAGATAAACTGTTGTCTTATGGGCTTTCTTTACAGCAACTGATGACCGCTTTATCGGATAATAACCAAAATGCTGGCGGTTGGTACCTCCCAAAAGGGGCTGAGCAGGTTACGATAAGAGGGAGTGGGTGGTTTGATAGTGACACACAAGGGCTTGAACAAATTGCGGAAGTACCCGTTAAAGTCGTTGATGGTACTGTGGTTAAAATATCTGATGTCGGGACGGTAAAGCTTGGCGCGGAAATTCGCCAAGGTGCTGTTTCCATGTCATCAAAGAATAGAGATGGGTCAATTGAGCGCCATGGGGAAGTGATCAGCGGTATTGTTTTAAAACGGATAGGCGCCAATACATCAGAAACAATCAATAGTGTCAACGACCTGATCCCGAAAATAAACCAAGCCCTTCCAGCTGGTGTAACACTGATACCGGTATATAACCAAGCAGAATTGGTGAATGCAGCAGTATCAACCATAACACAAGCATTAATAAGTGCTTTTGTAATGATAGTGATTGTACTTTTCCTATTTATGCTCGACGTGACGGTCACTTTTTTAGTGTTATTGGCGATCCCTATTTCAATTGCAGTTGCTTTGATGTTGTTAAGTCTGTTTGGTATATCAGCCAATTTAATGTCATTGGGCGGGCTAGCGGTTGCAATTGGTATGTTAGTTGATGGGTCTGTGGTTATGGTTGAACGTTTGTTTCATCAAGCGCAATTAGGCAAAGTCGGGTTTATTGAAAATTTAAAAGCAGGTGCGCAACAAGTTACGAAACCTATTTTACTGGCAACGAGTATTATTATTGTGGTGTTTCTGCCGTTGTTTAGTTTTGAGGGAGTAGAAGCAAAACTATTTGAGCCCATGGCCATGAGTATTATATTTGCGTTGATTTCAGCTTTGTTCGTTGCGTTATTATTATTGCCAGCATTGTCTTCATTTTTATTGAGGAACAAAGAGAAGCCCCGTAAAAACCATCTGTTATTGAAGTTGGCAAACATTTACCAGTCTAGTTTAATATGGGCGTTTAATCATGTAGGCGTAATGTGCGTACTTGTGGCGATAGCATCAGGTGCGGCATTGTATTCGTTTAAGCAATTAGGCAGTGAGTTTATTCCTACCTTGGAAGAGGGAACATTAAACTTGCGGGTAACGCTTGCGCCATCGGCTAGTCTTGAAACGTCTTTAGAATTAGCCCCAAAGATTGAGCAACAGTTATTAACGTTTCCAGAAATAACTTATGCACTTAGTCGAGTAGGGAGGCCTGAATTGGGGGGGGATCCTGAGCCAGTAAATAATATTGAAATATATATCGGCCTGAAACCAACATCACAGCGACAGGGCGGACGAACTCGCGTTGAACTTGAGAAAGCCATTTCAAAGAACTTAGCTCAGTTTCCAGGCGTTTTGTTTACATTTTCACAACCAATAGCGACAAGGGTTGATGAGCTCTTATCTGGCGTTAAGGCTCAGTTGTCAATCAAATTAAGTGGCCCTGAATTGACTGTATTAACGGAGCAAGCTGAAGTAATTTCACAAGCAATAGCAGCAGTAGAAGGCACGGTGGATGTGGCGGCAGAACAGCTAGGAGGTGAGCTGCAATTAATGATAACGCCAAATCGTACGGCATTGTCGCGTTATGGTATGTCAGTAAAAGACGTCATGTCAGTGGTATCACAAGGGATCGGAGGCGCCCGAGCAGGTCAGGTAATTGTTGCCAACGAGCGTTATGACATTCAAGTACGTTTAAACGCGAATGAACGTAATAGCCTTACGGCGATCAGAAACATTCCTGTGTTATCTGAGACCGGTGCGTGGCTTACGTTATCACAAGTGGCCAATATTGGATATCAACAAGGTCCCGCTCAAATTCGAAGGGATGACGTGCAAAGGCGTATTGTTATTCAAGCGAATGTGTCAGGTCGAGACATGGGGGGGGTGGTCAGTGATATTCAAAGAAAATTGAATGAGGTGCCTTTACCTTCGGGGTATAGTTTGAAGATTGGCGGGCAATTTGAAAGTCAGCAGCGTGCTAATTTACGTTTGTTGTTTGTGATCCCCATGGCACTAGTTGGCGTTATGGTGTTGTTATATTTAGCTTTTAATTCAATTAAGCAAACGTTGATTGTAACTTGTGCAATTCCCTTATCTCTTATTGGTGGCGTGATTGCATTGTATAGTTCGGGGCTCTATTTATCGGTGGCCAGTGCTGTTGGGTTTATTACATTGTTTGGTGTTGCTGTATTGAATGGGGTCGTTTTGGTCGATAGCATTAATCAACAGCGGCATACTCATAGTTTGCAATCTGCGGTGCTGATAGGGGCTCAGTCTAGGCTAACCCCTGTTTTGATGACTGCGATTACCTCTGTATTAGGGTTGTTACCGATGCTGTTGGTTTCAACCACTGGCGCTGAAATACAAAAGCCTTTAGCGACGGTCATCATTGGAGGGATTTTTTCGGCCACTATACTGACATTATACATTTTGCCCACATTGTACTTTAGATCTTATAAGTAACCGTTTTGCGCACAATGAATCTTTATTGTGCGCAGTAACACTAATGACAATATAAATAAAAATCATTTGCAATAACTTTTGTAAAGTGTATATTCGCTACACCTCATACCCATTGTGTAAGTTTAGCGAAGTCATGTATTGAATGTGTGATAGCTTTACAACGCGTGGCACTGTTATTGGAATGTAATCTATGTCATTAGCTGAACAACTTAAAAAACACCCTCAAAATTATGTAGATATGGCGTTAAGTCCATGGCAAAGCAACATTATGGCCGGAAATCATGCGTTTGAGCGCGGCGCATTTTTAGAAGCTCGAGATAAATATGTTGCAGCTTGGACTTTAGCAACCCACTTACTTGAGCAATTTTGTAAAGTACAAGTAGATAGAAATGTATGCGGTGCAATTGAGCACTGTTGCCCAGCCGTTGTGGTCGCTGCACATAATCTGGCTGATTGTTATTTGGCAATGGGAAGGCCTGCACAAGCATGCCATAAATTATGTGATGCGCATGAGTTGGTATCGCAGTTGAGGCAACATCCAGATGAAAATATTGCAAAAATAGCTTGTCACCATATAAATAAAACCCGACAAGAGTTACTGCACTTTGCCAGTCATCACCCCCATTTTCCAGAGTTGATTGTACAGGTTAATAGCAGTATTAACGTCCCAATCAATAGTTCAATTACCCTACATTAGTAAAATAAACGAGGAATAATCATGGCTTTTACTCTACCGGCATTGCCATACGCTTATGATGCATTAGAGCCACATATTGATGCAAAAACAATGGAAATCCACCATACTCTGCATCACCAAACTTATATTAACAAAGCAAATGCTGCGCTGGAAGGCACAGAGTTCGCAGATAAACCAACACAATGGTTACTAAACAACATTTCGACACTACCTGAGTTATTGCAAAAGGCCGTCCAAGAGCACGTTGGCGGGCATAACAATCATAGTTTATTTTGGCAAGTAATGAGTCCTACAGGTGGTGTATTACAAGCGGGTGAATTAGCAAAGGCGATTGATCAAAAGTTTGGTAGTTTTGATACATTTAAAGAGCAATTTACGGCAGCAGCGGTGAGTAGGTTTGGGAGCGGCTGGGCATGGTTAGTGGTTGACGAAAATAAAGCGCTTCAAGTTACTAGTAGCTTAAACCAAGACAGTCCATTGATGGAGCAACACACACCAATATTAGGTTTGGATGTGTGGGAACATGCGTACTATCTAAAATATCAAAATCGTCGACCTGAATATATTGCGGCATTTTATAATGTAATTAATTGGACCGACGTTGAGCAACGGTACTTGGGTGCCTTGTAATAGATACACTATAAATAAACAATTGAGATAAATTGTTTGGTATTTAGTGCCATTTATGGCCATTCATAGCTTTCATATCAGTTAATATATAATCAATGATATAGATATGAGTGGTCACATGTATTCATCTGAAGTTTGTCAACAAGCAAGGAAAAGTCGAGATCATCGATTTGATGGGCTATTTTTTGTCGCGGTTAAAAGTACAGGTATTTACTGCCGGCCAATTTGTCCTGCACCGATGGCCCACGAAAAAAATGTCTCGTATTTTGAACATGCTTATAGTGCAGCAGCCGCGGGGTTTCGCCCCTGTATTCGTTGTCGACCAGATTCAGCACCAGGCAGTTATGCATGGCTTGGCGTAGAAACTACGGCGGTGAGAGCTAAAAAACTCATAGATGAAGGTGCGCTGAGTCATATGTCAGTTGAGGGGCTTTCGAATAGACTAGGTATATCTCAACGTTATTTAAATAAGCTTTTTAAAAGGTATTATGGCACTAGCCCAAAACAATATGTGTTGTACAAGCAATGTGATTTAGCGAAACAGCTGCTTCAACAAACACAGTTACCAATTTCCCAAATAGCGTTTGCCAGTGGCTTCAACTCATTGCGCCGTTTTAATGACGCATTTTCAAAACTATTTTCACTCAATCCCAGCCAGTTTAGAAAGGAACGCGTTATTTCCGATACGCCAATTAAGTTATTCATGGCTTTTCGCCCCCCTTACAATTGGTTCGCATTGCATCAGTTTTTTAGTGCGCGATTGATTGAACCAATAGAATGGCTAGGTGAAAGAAAGTACGGAAGAACGTACTCTTTGGGTGAGTATACGGGGGCATTTACAGCACACTTTGATGAATTGAACCATGGCTTTAATGTGGAAATTAAAATCAATGATATCCGTGGGCTTCATTTAGTTGTGGCGAACATTCGTCGCGTCTTGGATTTAGACGCAGATCCAGAGTTTATTAATCAATATCTGGAGGCGAATATACCGAGTGGCTTAATATTAGAACAAGGGCTACGTCTACCAGGGATTTGGGATGTGTTCGAAGCTGGTATTCGTGCCATTCTAGGTCAGCAAGTGAGTGTGTCAGCAGCTCGCAATTTGCTATGTATATTGGTTGAACATAAAGGTTTATCAGGTCAATCTAATGAACCGTTATTTCCAACTGCAAATGCTTTACAAAACTGTGAATTTGAGTTTTTTAAAATGCCAGGGGCAAGAAAGAGTGCTTTACGTAGTTTAGCTCAGTATTGCGTTGAGCATAAAAATAACGATGATTTAGATACATGGTTAGATATCAAAGGAGTCGGACCATGGACTGTTGATTACGTAAAAATGAGAGGACAAAGTAACCCAGATATATATCTAGGGGGAGATTTAGGTGTTAAAAAAGCTTTTGCACAGTGCGGATCATTTGATACCCAAACATGTGCACCGTTTCGCAGTTATCTGACATTCCACCTTTGGCGCACATTGTAGTTGTTATAGCCGGAAGCGTTGTATTTTTGTGTTTCAGCTAGATGACTGTTTAGTGCAACAATTTCGGCAATTTCGATGAATTTGCGTATACTAGAAAGAGGCTAACATATTTATAGGTCTTACTTTGTTATTACGTTGGTTGGTTAGTTTAGCTTTTGTGGCAGTGTCTCCATTCTCTTATGGCGTGAACTTAACGTTTTGTTATGAAGATAAGGAGCTGTCACCCGCATACATGGGCAACGGACAAGCAGTTCCCAGACACAATCCCGGTGCGGCAATTGAAATATTGCGCCGAGCTGATGCGCAAATCCCACAAGTCTCTTTTACTTATGTTCGTAAACCTTGGCAACGGTGTTTGCATGAACTGAAAAAGAACAAAGTCAATGCCGTAATTGCAAGTTACCGTACGGAAAGAGAAGCGTTTATGGTTTATCCATTTAACGCGGATGGTTCGGTGAATTCCACAGTGGCGATTAGCCGTTTTGGACGATGCATCGTTGGAAAAGAGGCGCTTTACCAACATATTCAAGCGCGTAACAAAGCACTCTCTTTGGCAATACCAAGTGGTTATTCAGCGGCATCAAGTATAGATACCAAACGTTTTGCTATTGTTAATACAAGCTCTCAAACAGAAGCTTATGATTTGGTTATGAAAGATGTTGTTGATGGCTCAATTGGTTTGTGTTTAATTAATGGTGAAAAAGTGCGCGCCTATCCTTATTCACAAGAGTTGGTATCCGTTTACCCACCTTTTGACATGAGCTATGGGTTTTTAACATTTTCAAAAGAGTTTTTTACACACAACAGCCATGAAATTAATTTGATTTGGTCTTTATTAGGTACTATGCCAGTCGCCGAGTTTTATATGGAGTACCTTGAAATGGATGATGACGGTATTGAGTAATATGGTTAATTCTAAGTGACGGTAAGGTCAACATAGCAAATTTGTATTTGGTTGGGTAGACTACGGCTAAATTTCTAGTGTGGAACGATTAAGAATGGCTCAACTTTATTTTTATTATTCAGCAATGAATGCGGGTAAATCTACCACTTTATTACAATCAGCATTTAACTATCGTGAAAGAGGGATGAATCCTTTTATTTTGACGGCGGCGATAGATAATCGCGCTCAAGTGGGTAAAGTCGCTTCTCGAATTGGACTACAAGCCGATGCGCATATTTATGCAAATGACACAGGTCTTAAACAATTAATCAAAACTCATCATAATGAAACTAAATTGGACTGTATTTTAGTTGATGAATGCCAATTTTTAACCAAAAAGCAAGTTGATGAATTAACTGACGTGGTTGACCAATTGGATATTCCCGTTTTATGTTACGGGTTAAGAACTGATTTTAGAAGCGAGTTGTTTGAAGGATCGCAATATTTGTTAGCTTGGGCTGATAAATTAATTGAACTGAAAACGATTTGTCATTGTGGACGCAAAGCGAACAGGGTGCTGCGTACTGATGAGCATGGCAAAGCGATTGCAGATGGGGCGCAAGTTGAAATTGGTGGAAATGACCGCTATGTTTCAGTCTGTAGACATCACTATAAAGCGGAGTTAAATCAAGTTTAAAACTTGAAAAATCACCTTATAGCGCCCAAGCTTAGCGTTAAAACTCCTTGGGCAGTTATGACAGATAGAAATAAACCTCTTGCGTTGTTTTCCAGTGAGCCTGAGCAGGCAAAGCCACAAGCAAGGCAACCCCAAATAGGCAACCATGATCCTTGGTATGTTTTAATTGTGGATGATGATGAGTCCGTTCATCAGCTGTCTAAGTTAGTATTAAGAAGCTATAAATTTGAGCAGCGCTCCCTTCAATTGGTGCATGCTTATAGTAAAATCGAAGCACTTACTATTTTAAAAGATTCACCAGATATTGCGCTGGTTTTGTTAGATGTCATTATGGAAAGTGATGAAGCAGGGCTTGAATGTGCGCAAGAAATTAGGCAAGTGTTACGTAACGAGACTATCAGGATTGTACTTAGGACTGGGCAACCAGGTTCTATTCCTGAACATGAATTGATGCTGAAATATGATATCAATGATTATAAAACGAAGACTGAGCTAACAAAAGAACGACTTTATACTGTTATTACCGCGTCTTTAAGATCATATGAACACCTAGTTAAACTCGCGAATATGGCCAAGAGGCTGTCGTCGTTTAATGAAGAACTGGAGCAATGTGTAGCCGAGCGCACTTATGAACTTGAGCAACGAAACATAGCGCTTGAATTGGCAAAACAAAAAATAGATGCGCAACAACAAGTGTTAGTGCAACAAGAAAAACTGGCATCCGTCGGGCAACTCGCTGCCGGCATTGCCCATGAAATTAACAATCCTTTGAGTGCCATTAGTAGTAATAACGAATTTATCTCTGAACATTTTACTAAGTTAAATGATGCTTGGGCGCGATTATGTATGGCGACGAGTGAGCATAATGAATTGGCAGAACTTGTTAAGGAAATAGAAGGGCAATTTGATTTACCTTGGATTCAAACTGAAAGTAAGGATTTGGTTAATGAAACAAAGCAAGGTTTAACGCGTATTGCACATATAGTTAGAGATTTGAGTGTTTTTACCAATTCAAGTCAACAAGTGAGCTCAGGTAATTGTATCCAAGATATTCTTGATACTGTCATTATTAACTTAAATTTAGAACCTTCATCCTCTTTTGAGTTGATGGTAGAGTGCAAAGATTCGTTTAGTGCCGCTGCTGATTTATTAGGCCAAGCCATTGGCTGTATATTGATAAATGCTTTGGAAGCACAGTGTGATATGAATCATACCGTTCATGTTAAAGCGATACGCCGAGATGCCTTTTTAGAGATAACAGTGATAGATTCAGGATGCGGTATTAGTACTGAGCATATTCATCAAATATTCGACCCGTTTTATACATCAAAGCCGATTGGTTCAGCGACTGGTTTGGGGTTAACTATCGCAAATTCAATAGTTAAAAGTCACAATGGCACAATTCATGTTGAAAGTGAAGTTGGCTTTGGTAGTACGTTTATTATCACATTACCGTTTTGGTAAATGCAGCTCAGCGCTCGCTTATCTCGCTATATTTTTTCAAAAAGTGTCGTCTTTTTTTATACGCCTCCGTCTTAAAGATGTAAAGACACTGAAATTACTTTAGAGGTAAAGCATGGTTAAATTAGTGAGTTTTAAAATATGTCCTTTTGTTCAAAGAGTCACTGCGGCGTTAGAGGCCAAAAATGTTCCTTATGAGATCCAATATATAAACCTTCAAGATAAGCCAGATTGGTTTTTGAATATTTCGCCTAATGGACAAGTTCCGGTCATGGTAAGTGAAAATGGAATCACGATATTTGAATCGGATGCTATCGTTGAATATATTGAAGATGAATATGGCCCATTGGAAACGAACGTAAGTAACGAGCAACGCGCTCTGGATAGGGCATGGAGTTATTTAGGTACTAAAAACTACTTAGCACAATGTGGCACCATGAGCAGTAAAAATGAAGAAACCTTCACAATGCGTGCTGGCAAGTTAAATGAAATATTTAATAAAATAGAAGCTCAGTTGTCAGGTAAAACACAATTTTTTAAATCAGACAGTCTAAGTAATGTAGATATCGCATGGTTACCGCTTTTACACCGAGCCGCCATTGTTAAAAAATATACAGGACATGACTTTTTATGTGATTTACCAAAAGCTCAGGCATGGCAAAGTGCAGTGCTGGCGACCACGATTATGGATAATACGGTCTCAGATGACTTTGAATTACAATTTAAAGACTTTTATCTGACAAATACTTATTTAGCAAACAACAGTCACGTAAATCAACCGAGTAGCAGCAATTTAAGTGCTTGTTGTTAATTGTTATAAGAGGAGTGCCGAGAGGCACTTCTTCTCACCGATATTTTACGTGATTGGAGCTCAAGGAATATTTTATGAACTTAGAAGCTATTTGGGCTGATTATCAAAGTAGCGTCAAGGCGTTTTTGTACAAGCATATTTCAAACCCAAGTGATGTCGAAGACTTATTACAAGACATTCTGATCAAGACTTATCAAAACCTAGATACAGTGAAAGATACGAAAAAAGTTAAATCCTGGGTATTCCAAATCGCGAATCATGCAATTATAGACTTTTACCGGAAACGAGCCACTATCTCTAAAATAAATAAACAGGTGATTTGGTATGAGTTAGCTGAGGAAGATATCTATAGTCAACTTTCTCACTGTGTCACTGCATTTATTAACGGGTTACCAGACAGTGAAGCAAAGCTACTTACCGCAATTGATATTGATGGCATTTCACAGAAGGATTATGCAGCCTTAAACGGGATGAAATACTCAACGTTAAAGTCACGGGTAAAAAAAAGTCGGCAAAATCTGAGCGAATTATTTAATCAGTGTTGTGAATTATCGATAAATTCAAAAGGGGAATTAATCGATTTTGATAAGAGAGATAAAAAATGCTCATCCTGTTAGGCGCATTTTGTTAATCGCACCATCTGTTTACTTTATGCTAAGTATTTACGCCTCAAGACGTATAGGTAAGGCCACTTATCTATCACGGCTAACCCTCATCAGCACAGCATTCGTCTTGTAAAAATGCGATAACAGACAGTAATTTTTCATACTCAACAACACAGTAAAGTGTTCTACCCTCACGTCTTTGTTTAATTAACCCAGCAGAAGCTAAACTTGAAATATGGTGTGACAATGTAGAGCCAGGAATTTGTAACTCTTCTTGAACAACTCCAACAGCAATACCTTGTTCACCCGCTTTTACTAGCCGCTTAAAAATAGTTAACCGTGTTGGGTGGCCAAGCTCCTTAAGTGCTTTAGCAATCGTTTCTATTTCCAAAATAACACCTCAAAAACTCTTTATATTTCGATATTACTAGAAATGTATTGACAATGATACTGTTTCCTATATATTTCGATATAACTGGAATTATGGAATTGTTTTTGATCATGAATATCACAGAAAATATGGTGTTTGAAGCACTGCACATGTTCGTTTTTCTGGCTATTGAGTTAACCGTACTATTTTTACTGATTAGCTATCTTGTTGGGGCACTTCAAGCGTATATCCCGCCAGATAAAATACGGGACATATTAAGTAGTAAAAATGGTAAGGGGTATATTATTGCAGGGTTTCTTGGCGCTATTACGCCTTTTTGTTCATGCTCAACTATCCCATTTTTAAAAGGGTTGTTAAGAGCTAAAGCAGGCTTTGGCACTATGATGGTATTTCTATTTGCCAGCCCCTTACTTAATCCAATTATTATCGGGTTATTTGCAGTAACATTTGGATGGAAAGTCACAGTTTTTTATTTTGTCATGGCTATGGGCGTGTCTGTGGTCGCAGGGTTTTTGTTAGAAAAGCTAGGCTTTGAGAAGTATATCCGTCCTGAAGCTTACGTCGAGCCTAAGATAAGTCGCTGTTCTACGAGTGGTCGTAAGGAAAGTAAACCAGTAAACAAGTGGTTTGAAATATGGATTGTGACATGGGCTGATTTCAAAAAAGTACTGCCTTTTTTAGTCGGAGGCATTGCGATTGGTTCATTGATCTATGGCTTTATGCCTACTGAATTTGTAGCAAGAGTCGCCAGTGATGACAACCCATTGGCAATACCCTTTGCTGCGATAATTGGGATTCCATTGTATATACGTGCTGAAGCAGTGATCCCATTAAGCGCAGCATTAGCAGCCAAAGGTATGGGATTAGGGGCGGTCATGGCGTTGGTGATAGGTAGTGCTGGAGCAAGCCTTACTGAAGTCGTGTTATTAAAATCTATTTTTAAAAATCAGATGATAGTTGCATTTTTAGTCGTGATATTGTCAATGGCTGTGAGTGCAGGCTACTTATACTCATATCTTTTTTAATCGTGGTATCTCCAACAGGTTTAGAATATTCAAAATAGTCATATCAGTGAATTGAAGCTGGTATGCATAAAGTAGAGACAATAGGCGTTTGTTGCATGTGACGTATACAGCGAAACTGAAAGTTGTTTTACGTCTTTATCACAATAGCGACGTCTTATTGTTGTTAGTTATAAGTGTAAAGAGAGGATATATGTTTCAAATTACCCCAAAACATACCAATACTCGTCATAAATTCATAAAGAGCGATAGCAAGATGCTACAGCAAATTTATGGTACAGATGATGTCACACCTTATTGGATAGCTGATATGGATTTCCCCATTGCTTCTCCAATAACGAATGTAATGCAGCAATTAGTTAACCGTGAGCTGTATTCTTATGAATTCGATTCTCAAACTGTTTTTGAGGCTATTTCAACATGGAATAAAGAACGACATAATCTTGATTTGAAGCCAGAGCATTTTGTACAAGTTCCAGGAGTACTAAGTGCCATTGCAATGTTGATACGTGATTTCACTCATGAAGGGGATGGTATTTTAATCCAAACACCCGTATACCACCAATTTCGTAGGTTGATTGAATCAGCAGGGCGGCAGGTAATAAATAACCCTTTAAAAATTGAGGGTGACCAGTATGTTATTGATTTCGAAGACTACGAACAACAGCTGAAAAGTGGAAATATAGCAATGATATTGTTGTGTAACCCACATAATCCAGTTGGTAGGGTATGGACTAAATCGGAATTACAGAAGCTTGTTTCGATTGCAAAAAAATATAATACAACAATAATTAGTGACGAGGTGCATGGCGATATTATTTTTGACGGCGCGAGATTCACAAGTATTGCATCGTTAGATTATAACAATAGTTTAACAATTATCGGTTCACCCGCAAAAAACTTTGGATTAAATAGTATCTCAAATGGTTACATTTACAGTGATAATCAGATGCTACGAGAAAAAATTAAAGCAACGTCGAGTTCTATGTCGCTAGACCATGCAAATGCAGTAACTATGTATGCCACGATTGCAGCATATCAACATGGTCAAGAGTGGTTTGATGGATTTTTGAATTATACACAAATAACCCGTAACTGGATTGTTGACTTTATGGCCAAGCAGCTTCCCCAAGTTAAAACATTTTTACCACAAGGTACAAATCAAATTTGGTTTGATTTTTCTGGGTTGGATTTGAAACCAAAACAATTAAAGGCGTTGTTAACTCTAGAAGCTAAAATAGCGTTAACACCTGGCACATGGTTTGGTGAGGAGGATGAAAATTTTTATCGTATGAACTTTGCATCTCCATTAGAAAAGGTACAAGCTTCGCTTCAATTACTTAAATCTAAAGTGGGTTGAAGAATAGGTGATATTCAAGTGCAGGTCGCTAATTTTTTCATTTTCCTGAGATGGATCTCGACAATGTTGGCGATTAAGAGGACCATTGTTGGGCGGTAGGTACGTAGCTTATTTATTTTTTTAATTATAGAGTGATATATTAATGTACATCACAACCTCAGTTTGTGATGTACCCAGATGTTATTGGCAGAGCAATGTTTTACGTTGCTCTCGATTTATAAATGTCCACGCTATAAATCGACTTTGTTTTTGTCCTTGAGCCATTTTTATCACTTTAACCTCAACAGGTTGCAATTTATTTAGTGCTTTTTTGAGTGGCTGCAAATTGTCTTTGTTAGAGACTAATGACGTAAACCACACGCATTGCTGTGAAAAAAGCCTACTTTCATTGATCATTGTTTTAATAAATCGCAGTTCACCACCCGTACACCATAGCTCAGGTGCGTGCCCGCCAAAATTAAGTGTTTTTGGAGGGGTCTTTCCTAAGTTTTTCCATTTACGCTGAGTGCCTGCGCTTGCGGCTTTTTCGCTGCTATGGAATGGGGGGTTACACATGGAGAAATGCAGCGTTTGATTTGGCATAATGACATTTTTGAAAATAAACTCTGCGTTAGGTTGATGAATGACTTTAATAGGTAATTTGTTTGCTGTACAAATTGTTTGAGCACTTTTCACTGCTTTTAAATTAATATCAGAGCCAATAAATTGCCACTTGTATTGCGCATTTCCAATGAGCGGGTAAATCACATTTGCGCCGGTGCCAATATCAAGCCCATATATTTGACAAAGATTGTCTTGTTTGCAGGTCATGTCACACTCTAACAGGTCTGCAATACCGTGAATGTAATCGGCTCTTCCTGGTACTGGTGGACATAAAAATTCGTCAGCTATATCCCAATACTTCACGCCATAATGGTGTTGTAACAGTGCTTTGTTTAGGGTCTTCACTGCTGTTTTATTGGCAAAATCAATGCTGGTATCCCCTCGGGGTGTCACTATGGTGAACTCGGATAACGCAGGCAGTGTGGTGATCAAAGCTTTAAAGTCATAGCCCTGTTTATGTTGGTTTCTTGAATGCATATAAATTCTAGCTGTGTTTGATTTTTACATTATAGCGAAGTCATAGACATCTCGACCAGCACTGAATTTTCTTTATGTGTCGCTATGCAATTGATGGAAGTGAATTCAACTGGTACGATGAGGTGGGTTGATAATAATAATGATGAAATGATGATAAAACAAACCTCTTTATACTGCGAGTTAACAAACCAACAAACACTGCATTTAAGACATATTTATAAAGAAGGCGTAAACGGGCCTTGCATTTTTTTTATGCATGGTGCAGTTGAGAACGGCAAAATCTTTTATTCAGAAAAGAATAAGGGGTTGGCTCCTTATTTAGCAGAGCAAGGGTTTCACTGCTATGTTGCTGACTTAAGAGGGCGAGGAAAAAGCCTGCCTGCAATCTCTAAGACATCGATGTATGGTCAGACAGAAGCGATCTTAGAAGATTTCCCAGCAATGCTTGCGTTTATTGAAAGTCATCATGGCAGTTTTCCTAAATACTGGGTTGCACATTCATGGGGCGGCGTATTAATGAATAGTTATTTTGCACGCTTTCCCGAGGTAATAAACAAGGTCGCATCATGTGTTTATTTTGGGTCAAAGCGGAGTTTATATAACCATCATATTAGTAAATATTTCCAGGCCAATTTATTGTGGTTTGGCCTCGCGCATTTATACACAAAAAAGTATGGCTTTTTACCAGCGAAAAAGTTGAAGTGGGGCAGTGACAATGAAACGCGTAAATCGCATCGACAAAGTGCTCTATGGGCAAAACGAGCCCCATGGGTTGATAGTGATGATGGATTTGATTACGCAAAAGTACTCAAAAATAAAGCGCTTCCACCGGTACTGCATGTAGCTGGTGTTAATGACAAAGCCCTAGCTCAACCTGTTGATATTGAAAAATTTATTGATGAGTCGGGTTGCGGCATTCAAAAAATGACGATATACGGGCGAAAATATGGGTATAGCTTTGATTATGGTCATATTGATATGCTTACACATACGCTCGCCCATCAAGATCAGTTTAAAGACCTCATATCATGGTTTACTCAGTATTCTGAGCCGGAAGTAGTTGTGACATAAGTTTTTCATAATGACGCCAGTTTGACCTTGGGGCTTGGTTTATAGGTTGGCGAACTTGAGACTTACTCAAAGTGTGCACTTTATGTCGAGCTTTATGAAACTCTAAGCACTGAGGTTGAAAATCTTGATACATAAAACTCAAAACTTTCCGTATTTGCATAGTTGGATCGTCTAATAGATCTTCGTAACTTAAGCTATAGATGCTTCGAGGTATCATGGCTTTAAAGTGATGCATGGTGTCGTCGTGGTATTGGGCATATAATTGAAATTCACTGAGAGAACAAAAATAGGGCTCGTTCTCAGCAAAGTGATTGCTAAATACTGACCAAGCAGTGGCATTGAAGCTACGAGTTAGGTGAATGATACGGGCCTCAGGAAACAATTTATAGATTAGCCCTATATTCTGAAAATTCGCAGGGAGCTTGTTTATTACAGTTTGTTCGCCGACACGATGCTTTTTGACTTCATCAATATAGAGTGCGCGGCAGTGGTCCAACACGGAAGTAGTCAAATTTTGTAAACATTCAGGAAAAGCTGATTCTGAGCGATGCATTAAAAAAGGAACTAGTTTATCACTAATAACTGTACTCTCTCCCATGCTCCCTATATTGCTATGTTGAATAAGCATCTGCTCTAATAGCGTTGAACCAGTTCTTGGTAGCCCTAGAATAAAGGTGGGTACAAATGTGGTTTTGACTTTGTCATTAGGGGATTCAAAAAAGTCACTGTTACAATGAGCTTTGATGCTGTCATAAAAGGGTTGCATATATTCGGTGCGAAAATCACAGTATTCTAATTGCGTACTATTTGCCAGCTTAAAGTAATCAAACGCTTGGTTGAAATCATCTAGCCTGTGACAACATTTAGCTAGTGCATAATAGACCACCACCTTTAAGCGGTTGTTATCATATTCATTCAGCAATTCATGTAAAGGCGTTAAATAGCCATCGAGATTTGCTTTGGGCGCTATCTGCACGAGTTCATAGAGCATAAAAGCGGTGACGGCGCCTTTTGGGCAGGTGATACCTTTTTCAAATGTACGTCTAGCGTTGTCGATGAAACCATGATCCAAATAAAATTGACCAAGCTGATAATGTGCTTGTGAATTATGCTGTGCGACGGTTAGTGTATATTCAAGCACTGTTTTGGCATCAACAGGTGAACCTGCTTCAATAAATGCGTCAGCAAGGGCAAACAATGGATCGAGCATTTTAGGGAGGTATTCACAAGCCCGTTTTAAATAGTAAATCGCGCTATCGTATTCTTCTAAGCGCATACAAATTCGGCCCAACCCAAATAAAGCAGGCCCATTCTTTTGGTTCTCCTTCAAGACCGCCTTAAACATAAATTCGGCTTCTCGAAGTTGGTTATCGGCCAATAACTCGTTGGCTCTTTTAAGTAGTAGCATGTATTTTTTATAAACGGATATTCAATAGTTAGATAATAAAAATAAAAAGGCGAAATAGCTATTGCCATTTCGCCTTTGCTGCTGGGTTACAGTAAATTAGAACGTATATGTTGCTTTAACGTAATAGAAGCCACCATTGATCCCGTACGGAGAGGTTTCATAATACTTTCCACCCCAGTTATTATTTGGAATGCCTGTTGCACCCACAAAATCTAACTTTTCAGGTTCTTGGTCAAATAGGTTGTTTGCGCCGACACTGATACTCACTGATTCAGTTGCAAAATAGGTGACTTCAGCATCGATAGTTACAGAAGCATCAGCAATTTTTGCAGTTTGGTCGAAATCAACGTGTACGCCTTGATACTCACCAAAGTAGTTAGCACGTACGAATGAAGACACGGTTTCCCACTGCGAAGACCACGTAAATGATGAGCGGTGTTTAGGTAAGTCTTCTTCTAAGCGTTTTACTTTGAAGTCACCTGTAATTGCAGAAAACTTATCTACTGTGGTCTCATTCCAGTTGTAAGCAAATGCAAAGGTTGAGTAACCATCTAATAAATCCATAGAGTAGTTTGCAACAACGTCTACACCCTGCGTCGTGGTATCAAAGTCATTGGTGAAAAAGCTTACTTGGGCTAATCCATCAACATTTGGTACGCCAGCCGCTTTAAGTGCTGTTTTGTCTGCCTGTGTCAGCTCAATCTTTTCTGATTGACTAATACGGTCAGTTACTTCGATGTTGTAGTAATCTACGGTTAAGAATAAATCACCAGATTGGTAAACGGCACCAAACGTATAGCTTTGCGATTCTTCTGGTTGTAGCTCACTACCGCCAAGTTGCACTGCGATAGGGTTTGTCGGTGGCAATAAAGCTGAATCAACTAAAACACCACTGCTTAAGTTGGTTTGTACGTTACTTACATTTGCTTGGCCAACTGTGGGTGCTCTAAAACCAGTACTGATTGAACCTCGCAGAGATAAGTCGTCGGTTGCTTGATATTGTGCAGTTACTTTGTAGTTTGTTGTAGAGCCAAATGAATCGTAATCTTCATAGCGCAGTGCCCAACCCATTAAAAACTCGTCAGTAAAAGGTGTTTCAATATCGATATACGCGCCATAGTTACGACGGGTAAACACACCAGCTGCCGAAGGCTGGAACCCAGGGAAGCCATTTGACCCAATACCAAAACCTTGTTGTGTTAATGGGCCAGGTAAGAATGATGCTTCATCACCTGAAACGACTTCGAACGACTCTTCATGCCACTCAAGACCAGCAGCAACGTTGACTTCATAGGCTAAATCGAAATCGTAGCCTTTTGAAATATCTGCATTAAAATTCTTTTCTAGTTGAATGTATTTACCTGGGCTGAAATCTTGTGGGCTATCTGGGCCTAAAGATGCATTCACTGTGTTAGTAATAAAATACCGTGATTCATTGCGTCCCACAGAGCCGCTTAAGTCGAAATATGCACCTTCAAAGTAACCTTCATCAATTTCACCTTTTGTACCAACAGTGAAAGAGGTATCTGTTATGTTACCACCAAAAAATGGCGTGAAACCAGCCGGTAATACTTGGTTAAATGCAAAACAATTGGCAGCAGTCAGTGAATCTAACGCAGCTTGATCAGGTAAACCATTGGTGCCAATTTCGACAACCGGGCAGTTTAATTGTTGATCATAGCCATCAAGTGAGCCAACGAGTATGGTAGGCATTGCGGCATCCCATAACTTTTGTTGTTCAACATCATTAGGATCGCGGCGTGATGGTGTGCCATTTACATTACGTATCACACCTCCGTATACACCTGGGCGAGTTGTTGGGTTACGATAGTAAAATCCACCTCGTACATCTCGTTCAGAGTAGTTACCAAACATATAAAATTGGTCATTATTAGATATGTCTAAACCGACATTAGCAAATAAAGAGATATCATCATTAATTTCAGGTGCACCCCAAACTTGGGCTGGGTCTCGAACGCCTTCTAAGCCTGCCGAAGCAAATGCTGCCGCATCAGGGCGTTGTACGCTGCGACTCGTTGGATCAGCTTCTTTGTACTGGAAACTTAAGTTCGCGAAACCGTCATCAGAAAAGGGTAATCCAACGTTACCTTCGTACGTTGTTGCATCACCGTCTCCTTCGAAGTATTGACCTTTCTTAACTGAGAAACTGCCGCCTTCAGATGCGTCTTTTAATACAAAGTTAATTACACCTGCAATTGCATCAGAACCATATTGTGCAGCTGCACCATCACGCAGAACCTCAACTTGTTTCAGTGCAATACTGGGTATCGTTGAAATATCTGGTCCTTGGGCTCCATCATTGATGCCACCGCCCAAAAATGCAATAACAGATGAACGGTGACGACGTTTACCATTCAATAAAATGAGCGTGCTATCGGCAGGTAAGCCACGTAAGTTCGCCGGACGTACTAAAGAAGCGGCATCACTAATTGGATTTTGGTGAACATTGAGCGATGGCACGGAGCCTTTTAGTAACTCAAGCATATCATCGCCACCACCTTTCGATAGTTCCTCGCCACCGATGATGTCGATTGGAACTGGTGAGTCACCAACCGAACGAGGCGCAGCCCGAGAGCCAACGACGGCAATTTTTTCTATTTTCTTGTCGGTTGCTTCATCCCCCTCCGCAGCGATAGCCGACGTTGACATAATGCCCATTGTGGCAGTTGAAGCGAGCGCGTACGTTAAAGCACGGCTTACCTTATTTAATTGTAATTTCATCCTGTTTCCCCAGTTGTTCTATTGTTGTCATAAGTTAAATAGAGCTCGGTATTATTATTTGAGCTTCTGAATATATACATATCATTAACTTAGGATGCAAATTAAATTTGCATCTTTTCAAACTTAGCAGTGTTTTTAATAAAGGCAAATATTTTGATAAGTTTATGTAATTAAATGAGGTTTTTGGTTGTTTTTTGAACTTTTCATCGGCGGAAATCAGTATTTTTCTAAAGGTTTAGTTAGATTTCTCCAATACTTCACTCTTTTGAACGCTTATTATCCATGCTTTTCGAGCGACACGGTACTCATCCCATACACAAGGACAGCAACTACCGCCCCCACAGCAATCATCAGAACGTGGCTTGGTTGGTTCTGGAAGGGGAGTATCAGTATTTTGATTATTAAGCTCAGACATAATGCGTGCAGTAATTAAGACTAAAATCACATAGTAACATAGGTCTTTCTTTTGCTACACTGTCTTCATAATACATACGTGTTTATAAGTGATAATGCGCCTAATTAGAGTAGTTCATAAGGCTCCGTTGAGAGTTGCAAAAATAACAAAGCGAAAACAGCAAGTGCGCTTGAGGCGTACAATGTTGGCTCTTAAAGGTGCTTTAGCTCAAGAAAAGCAAGAGACAAAAGAGATGCTCACAATCTATAAACGCTATACGATGGGGGAAGGAAATAAATCAGACTTAAAGGTGGCGAATAAGCAGCTAGTCGACATTTTGAAAGGGCTTGGTCTTGGTGTGTTTGCTGTTTTACCGTTTGCGCCTATTACGATTCCATTGATCGTAAAATTAGGACAATGGGTTGGTGTTGATGTATTACCGAGTTCTTTCTCCGTCAATAACAAGTCAAATCATAACCGTAAATAAGTGATCTCGAACGCGTAACTTGGTATTCTAAATTTAGAATTTACCAGATAGAGAGTATTATGCGCGGATTACTTGTCCACTCTGATCAAGGAACACCCTTACACTTTGTTGAGAAAGCCCAATTAGACAATTGGCTAAACAACCAAACTCATTATGTTGCGAATGTAGTTAATGCATGTCGCAGTCAATCATCACCAGTATTTACCATTACAGATGCGAATAGCAGCGAATTGCAGTTGGTCCTGTGTGTAGTGGATGAACTGGAAAGCATGTGGTTAGCTGGAGATCTTGCTAAGCAATTACCGAAAGGTCAGTATCAAATTCAAGGAGCACATGAGTTTGTAGAGCAGCAGGCGCTTAGCTTTATTCTCGGTGCTTATCAGTTCTCAGCATATAAATCGTTACCTAAAATAGAGGCGTGCTTAGCAGTCAGCGACGCGGCAATATTTAAGAAAGTATATCAACAAGCTGAGTCAATTTACTTAGTTCGAGATTTAGTGAATACACCAGCGGCAGATATGATGCCTCAGCATCTTGCTGAGACAATGATTGAGCTAGCAGAGCGCTTTGACGGGCAGTTTAACGAACTGATTGGTGATGAGTTACTCGAACATAATTATCCGACTGTGCATATGGTTGGACGTGCCAGTGATAACAAACCACGGTTGCTAGATTTGGTTTGGGGGAATGAGTCGCATGCAAAACTCACCCTGGTGGGCAAAGGCGTTTGTTTTGACTCGGGTGGCTTGGACTTAAAACCAGCTGCTGGTATGCGCAATATGAAAAAAGATATGGGCGGAGCTGCTCATGTTATCGGTTTAGCACAAATGATTATGGCTGCTAATTTACCGGTACGCCTAAGAGTGTTAGTACCTGCGGTTGAAAACGCGGTGTCACGCAATGCATTTAGGCCAGGCGATGTTATTAAAACGCGTAAAGGTATTACTGTAGAAATTGATAACACGGACGCTGAAGGGCGTTTGATCTTGTGTGATGCACTCGCAGAAGCGCAAAATGACAAACCTGACTTGTTAATGGATTTTGCGACACTGACGGGCGCGTGCAGAGTTGCGTTAGGTACAGAGTTACCAGGCTTTTTTAGTACAGATCACACTGTAGCAAGTGGGCTTGTTGAACAAGGATTACTTAATCAAGATCCCGTTTGGCAGCTGCCATTGTTTGATCAATACAAAGGATTATTTAAAAGTGAAATAGCTGATATTTCTAACTGTGGTTCAACCCCTTTTGGTGGCGCTATCACGGCTGCACTGTACTTAAAAGAGTTTGTTGAACCTGCACAAACACCTTGGGTACATTTTGATGTGATGGCTTGGAATGTTCGTTCATTACCGGGTCGTCCAGCAGGTGGGGAAGGGTTAGGCCTACGTGCAACCTTTTCTTATTTAGAAAAACGTTATTCGGCATAATATTGCAAGAGTGTGGTGAACCACACATCGCACTCTTGCGCTTCTATGTTTTGTGCTCAAGGTATAATTCAAAGCGGTAAACATAGTCTTGTTGTCTATGTTTTCGGATCCAAATAAATAGTCGCGTTAACCAGCTCTGCTAGGTCAGCCTAACTTAAGTCTGTACATTACCATCAAGTATATATGATTCGAAGAGAATAGGGACACCAAAGGCTAAAGGGACCGTTTGCTTTGTAGAGCGAACAGTTTAAGCAAAAATTCCAAGGCTATTGTAAGCAGAGCCTTTACCAATAATGAGTAAATATTGGTAAAGGGTATACCTAACTTTCAGTTATTTCGCTGGGATATTTTCTAATATCGCTTTCATTTGCTGCCAATATAGACCAACGGTATCAATTTTCACCTTTTCGTCAGGTGAATGGGGGAACTTGATAGTTGGACCAAAAGATATCATATCCATTTCGGGATAAGGCTTTTTGAATAACCCACACTCAAGGCCGGCATGGATCACCATGATATGTGGTTTTCTTCTGTAAATACCTTCATACACATCGCGGAAAATATGCAGTATTTTCGAGTCAGGCTCAGGCTTCCAACCAGGATATGCGCCTGAAAATACGATGTTGGCGCCAGCTAACTCAGCCAATGAATTTAGGTGCCCTTCAACGTCAGAGCGACCTGAGTCGATTAAAGAGCGAATTAAGCACAGCACTTCGAATTCGTCGGTACGTGTATTGATCACACCCATGTTAAGTGATGTCTCAACGACCCCAGCAATATCGTCACTCATTCTGATCACGCCATTAGGACATGCATTCATAAGCGCTAAAACTCGCTGCTTAGTTTCGTCGCTCATTGGTAATTCAGTGGAGGATGAAGGTGTGCAGTCGAACGTTAAAGTTGTTTCGATAGAGGCAAGTTCTTGCGAGATAAGTTGTAGGTATTCATCGACGGAAGTTTCAAAAGCAGTAAGTTGAGAGGTCGCGATCGATATTTCAGCATAAGCTTCTCGTGGAATCGCATTTCTTAATGAACCACCTTTAAAGCTAATGAGCTGAAATGGGGTGCTCTGAACATGGTTCTTTAAAAAACGTGAAAGCAACTTATTAGCATTGGCACGACCAGTATGAATATCGACACCTGAGTGGCCTCCTTTGAGTCCTTTTAAAGTGAGTGTAACAATGGTTTGGTGTTCACTAGCCTGTACTCTGTCAATTGGTAAGGTGATCGTAGCATCTACGCCACCGGCACAGCCCATGTAGATTTCACCTTCTTGTTCTGAATCGGTATTTAATAATATTTCGCCTTCTAGATAGCCAGCTTCTAAGCCAAAGGCACCCGTCATACCTGCTTCTTCGTCGACCGTCAGCAGCACTTCAAGAGGGCCATGATTTATGTCATTTGCAGCAAGTACAGCTAGGCAAGATGCCATCCCCATACCATTGTCTGCGCCTAGGGTTGTGCCAGTTGCAGTGACCCATTCCCCATCAATATATGGACGGATCGGGTCTGTTGTGAAGTCATGATCAACATCGTCGTTCTTTTGTGGAACCATATCAATATGTGCTTGTAAAACAACCGGTGTGATATTTTCCATGCCAGATGTAGCTGCTTTTCTGATGAAAACATTACCAGTAGGGTCTCTTCGAACGTCCAGACCTTGCTCATTTGCCCAGTTAATAATGAATTGTGCAAGCGCTTCTTCATATTTTGATGGATGTGGAATAGCGCAAATTTGATCGAAGAACTGCCAAATGGCCTTTGGTTCAAGTTGAGCGATTTCAGTGTGTTGGGTGAACAAGGTTGTCCCCTTAAGTGAGTAAAGTTTTTATTATTTTACCACTGGATTAGGGGACAAAGGAATAACTTTATTGGCATGCCTTTACAGCATGCTCTATCAGCTGTAGGCCTGTTTTATCGGTATCAGGCAGTTTGGCGTCACTTATATTAATAGGGGTTGTGCGCTCACCCCATTTAATGTAGCTTGCAGCCCATGTTAAGCCTGCGCCAAATGCTGCGGACATAATATTACTATGTGGCTTTATCAAACCCTGTTCTACAGCTTCACATAATGCAATGGCAATCGTCGCAGCCGAGGTATTACCGTATTTATCGATGTTAACCATGACTTTGTCATCGTTTATATCAAGGCGTTGTTGCATTGCCTGGATAATTCGTAAGTTTGCTTGATGCGGAACCAGAACATCTATATCAGATAAGGTTAATTGAGCTTGATTTAGCACGTCATCACATGCTTCACTCATGCCTTTTACAGCGCGTTTAAAGATTTCACGACCTTCAAAAAGTAATTCAGAAGGGCCTGTTGGATTATATTTATTCATATCGGTACCATAATTTTCGATGTGAAGAATATTGCGATCAGTGCTATCGCATCCGGTTTTAGACCCTAACAGACCGCTAGGTGTTTCGCTTGCTTCAAGCACAACAGCGCCTGCACCATCGCCAAAAAGGACCGCACTATCACGTTTTGCCCAATTGACATACCAAGTCATGCGCTCTGCTGCAACAACGACCGCGCGTTTAATCATACCAGCTTGAATTTGCGCCGTCGCATTTTGTATGGCATACAAAAATCCAGAGCATGCGGCATTGGTATCGCATGCTGCTGCGCCTTGTGCCCCAATGTTTTTTTGTACCAAAGATGCGGTATTAGCAACCATCGTAGATGGTGTGCAAGTGGCCAGTAATACCAGGTCGATATCTGAGCCATCGATACCAGCACAGGCTAGCGCATGTTGACTGGCTACCGTTGCCAATTCAGCGGTGCTTACATGACTGACGCGACGTTCTTTAATGCCCGTTCGAGTTGTTATCCACTCGTCATTAGTCTCGACTATCTGACTGATTTCGTCATTAGTAATGGTTGCTGGAGGAATGCATTTCCCCCAGCCCGTAATTTTGGCATAAATCATAATTGTTCTCTATTCTTGTCTGACCAGTCGGGCTAACCCGCATTTATAGCAAACATTGCTTTTCAAAGCCAGTTGATATTGTTAAGCATATAACTGTGAACTAAACTTTCAATACTTTAGTTAAACTGTCCCGCTTATTTGTTATGACGACAAAAATATCTGAGTCTTTACTTGAACATTTGGTTGAACTTGAACGCATCTTATTAGAACCAAGTGTAAGGCAGTCAGTGAATAGGTTAGATCAGCTACTTAGCCCTAATTTTCACGAAATATCAGCCAATGGGTTAATGTTTAATAAAGCGCATATAATGTCTAGGCTACCCAGTGAGAAAGTGCCACAGTTTTATAATCAGTCATTTATAGGTCAAATGTTGAGTGCTGATATAGCGCAGCTCACTTATCACGCAGCATATCGGCACAGTGCTAGAGCACCCTTGCATTATTCGATTAGAATGTCGATATGGAAAAAGGTCGCTGAGCAGTGGCAACTTATTTATCACCAAGGAACTCCTTGCCCAGAGTTTGCACTACAATACGAATAGTGCTTTATTTGATCTAACACATACCATTCATAGACTATCGCTTGTTATTTGTCATGAGTTAGTTAAAGTGACGAGCTTAATTCGTTATCTGGTTTTGCAAATAGGCATGATAGTATTTTCACCTAACTCTTCAATCGGTCGATTACTTTTACTGAGAACAATCGCGATTGCGCTACAACTAATAATGGTGTTAAGCGGGGCTTACTTTTTTAACAAAGAAATTACTTTGCTACCTGCGTTTATTGTCATTGGTATTGAATCTTTATTTCAATTAGTCAGTGTCTATGCCTATCGCAATACCAGTGAAGCGGCACCTACAGGTATGTTATTTCAATTACTGGCTGATCTGTTGTTCTTAACCGTCTTATTATCGCTGTCTGGTGGCGCGAGTAATGCCTTTGTGTCTTTATTACTGTTGCCAATTGTTATTGCGGCCGTCACCGTACCTAAAAACTATGTCGTTATTGTCGCAGGTTTAGCATTAGCAAGTTATGGCTATTTATTTGTCACTATGCCAAGTCATCATTTACATCATATGGACATGCATCAACATTTAACAGGCATGTTGGTCAATTTTGTTTTCAGCGTTATTGTGATTGTTGCAGTCGTAATGGCGTTAGTAAATCAAATTCAAAACAAAGAACATAAACTTGCAAAAGCACGAGAACAACAACTAAAAAGTGAGCAAATTATGGCATTGGGCAGTGCAGCGGCTCAAGCAACACATCAATTGGCAACACCCATCGCAAATTTAAATCTTTTGTTTGAGGAGGTTCAGGAGGATATGCCTGAGCATCCCGCTATTGCAGATATTCAAGTCGCTCTTACGCAATGTAAAACTCAACTAAATAGTTTTAGACGACAGACGGAGAATTTTAAAGAAGGTATTTCTGATAAAGCTAAATTGGTTTCGGAAGTCTTGGCGGAGCTTGTGACGTTAATGGCGCTTCAGTACCCAGAGCAAAAACTTGAATGCTCTGATGAAACTGGTAGATTAATGGTCAGCTCTGACCCGATGTTGATCCCCGCAATACTGAATATTTTGAGCAATGCAGCCCGTGCTAATCAGCATAATGCTCATAGCACCATTGTATTATCGAGTAAAATACAGCAAAGCCGTTGGCAATTGACCATTGTGGACAATGGCAAAGGCATTGATCCGCAAAAACTCAGTGAGTTGGGCCACGAAATTGTACAAAGTGATGATGGAATGGGGATTGCGTTGTTACTTTCTCACGCTACATTTGAACGGTTAAATGGAAGCCTAACAATTGAAAACCATATGAGTTTAGGGGCTCAAACACGCCTCTTACTCCCTGCAAAATTAGCCAAATAATGAAAAAACTAATAATTATTGAAGATGATATCGCCTTTTCAAATACGTTAGCCCGTAGATTAAGTAAATATGGCTTTGAATGTGCAATTGTGAATGAGGAGTGCAAGGTTTTACTTACCTGTGATGAGTTTATGCCTGATTATGTATTGTTAGATATGAAATTGACAACGCAATCAGGTTTGCATTTTATTGAACCAATTAAAGCACGGTTACCGAATTGTAAACTGGTTCTTTTGACTGGGTTTGCCAGTATTGCCACCGCAGTTGAAGCAGTAAAATTGGGGGCCGATGATTATTTGACGAAGCCAGCAGATACACAAGTTATATTACAAGCGTTAACAGGTCAGATCCCCAAAGGAAGTACGAACACCGAAGAAGTGATTATGTCGCCAGAGAGGTTGGAGTGGGAACATATTCAGCAGGTCCTCAAAAATAATGAAGGAAATATTTCACATACCGCGCGGCAATTGAATATGCATCGACGTACGTTGCAACGGAAACTACAAAAGAAGCCGGCACCAAGATAAATCAAATTAAAGTGAGAGAATGTTGGGTTGATCACGGTCTGTTTATTAACTAAATTAAAATAATAGTGCGTAAGAGATACGAGACATGGAGATACTTGAACTTAATTATTGGGCGGTATTACTTGCTGCTTTATCTACATTTATGTTGGGTGGGATATGGTATTCATCGTGGCTTTTTGGACAAATGTGGATGGAGGGGTGTGGCTTAACGGAACTAGACCTAAAAAATAGCGACCCCAAACTGATATACGGCGTTGCAATGTGTTTATCACTGATCGTATCTTTTTCGATGGCACTGCTCCTAGGTAAAGATCCGACATTTTGGAATGCGGTTGTATTCGGCTTATTGACAGGGCTTGGCTTTGTCACTGCGGCGTTTGGAATTAGCTATATTTTCGAGCAAAGACCACTCAAACTTTTGTTGGTTAATGGCGGCTTTCACACGGTTCAGTTTATACTCAATGCTGTTGTGTTAAGCCTTACTGGATAAAATTAATGGCAAAACCGAATAAATCAGGACCGACACGAACGGTTGATATCTTTTGTGCAAAATGTAAAGCCACTCTGTTTAAATATCGTAAAGGAGGGAAGGGGGCATTGGTAAAGTGCTTTATTGAGCGAATATCAAAAGACTTTACACATGACCAAGTGCACTGTCCTGAATGTGATACTCTTTTTTCTCGGCAAACTTTGATCCGTGGCACACCCGCATTAAAAATTATTGGGGGTAAAGTGACGTTTAAGTGAAGCGGACAAATGCCCTGTATTTAACATGCTTAAATGGTAGGATTGCTCGGTTTTGTGCTGTTTCAACGATTGAAAATAACCCTTCCCATGGACCGGGCCAGTCAGTTTGGGTGACTTTTATTGCCGATATTATTGTATCGGCTGCACAGATGGAAAAGACATGATCGATTTATTGTTTGATGTTATTGGTATGAGTGGTACTGGGTTAGTAGTTGGCGCATTCTTTATGTTGCAATTAGGGAAAGCAAACCCAGAAAGCCTCACTTATAATCTGATGAATTTATCAGGCGCAATCCTTTTACTTATTAGCTTATGTTACAACTTTAATTTGGCCAGCTTCGTCATTGAGATATTCTGGATTGCGGCGTCTTTGATAGGCTTATATAAGTACTTTAAAGCCAAACAGTCTACAGCAACAGCTTAAATATCAATAAACTCCGCTAAAAGCTTGCACAGTTAGCCATCGCTTGTATTATTAAAGTAGAATTGGTTGCTGTGCGGTGGTTTCTCTATATTGCGAGCAACGTTCTTGCAATTTAGAGAATGTGATGAAAAATAAATTAGTATTGTTTATAACTGGGTGTGTTTTTTCATTTTCAAGCTTTGCTCAGACAGATCCTGATGAGGGGCTATTTGAATTATCTTTTGAAGAATTGCTCGATGTAAACATTAGTTTAGCTACCAAAACCGCAGAAACACGCGCAAGCGTCCCCTCGAGTATCACTGTTTTCAATCATCAACACATTTCTTTGTTAGGTGTAAATAGCGCCTATGAGTTAATGAATTTTGTGCCAGGCTTTCAATCTACCCGAGGTGATTGGGTTGGTGCAGTTCCAAAAGAACACACACGCGGTGTTTACTTAGACAGTGGCAATGTATTAGTGATGATCAACGGCCTTCGGCTAAATGAGTCATCGTTTGGTAAAGCCTCTGTGTACATGCCTTTTATTCCAGTTGAAATTATTGAACGCGTTGAGTTTATACGCGGTCCTGGTTCGGCTTTGTATGGTAGCAATGCATTTCTAGGCGTTATGAATGTTGTTACAAAACAAGATGCAAATCAAATCTCGGTTGCGCTTGGAGAGCAAGGGCATGTAGAAGGGAGTGTCAATCTGTTTAAGCAGCTGAATGAAGAGATTGATGTATATGCCAATTTATCATGGCAAACACGCAATGGTGAGCGTTACATGCCTTTTAATGTGCGTGATCCTATAGAAACACATTTTGTTGAGTTGGGGATGAAATGGCAAAATGGACGGCTTTCCATACATCATAATCGAACTAAACTTCGGGAGTTTGTAAATTTAGCTGGCTGGTCGGTAGGGAATGAACACAATAGCGAAAATATTGCGTTTAATTTGACACATCAATGGTTAAGCAATGAAAAGTGGCAGGTAACCAGTGATGTTCAATTTATTGAGCATGAAATAATAAGCAATGGCTTAATTGCACCCGCCGAGTTATTGGGTTTAGAGAGTGACTTTTTTGTAGGTCCAGCTTGGCAAACACAAGATGCCACCATTAAGTTAGATGCTTCTTACACATTTGATGCTGAACTTGTATTGAACTTTGGCGCTGAATATTCGGAAGAAGAGCAATCGAAAGCTGGGATCAGGACAAGCTATTTCGATTTTGAACGTGGCGATGTTTACGTTGATAAACCGTATGATCAAAATGGATTAACGACGGTCTACGATTACGATGCTTTTAGTGGCCTGTTACAATCATTTGATTCATATGCGGTTTATGGTCAAGTTAAGTATGGTATTACCCCTGATACGACGTTATTTTTAGGGGCTCGATTTGATGAGGTGAAACACATTGATAATAAGCTCTCACCTCGGTTAGCGATTATTTATAATATTTATGAGCACCATACCGTAAAGCTTCAATATGGGGAGTCATTTAGAACGCCTGTGAGTAACGAGTTGAATTCAAATGACGATGTCACCATTGGCAATCCAAACTTAAAATCTGAATATGTTAAAACAACGGAGCTGGTTTGGCATGCCCAGTATGATTCGTGGCAGGCTGACGTGGTTGTATTTGACAATGAACTAGAAGACTTTATCAACCTAGTACCGATTGATGCAGAGCAAGGTCGTTTTACTTTCGATAATGTGTTTGAAACAAGTATGCAGGGTGTGGAGCTCAACGGTAACTTCAATTTGTCGAACAACACATGGTTTGAACTAGGCTATACACAATTATTCGATGAACCGTTTAATGCCAGTTTTAAACGCTTTGGTGCATTGGCATTAACACATCAGTTCTTAGATTTTCAATTGAGTATTAATGCAGTTTGGCGTGATAGCGTTTTTGTTGAATCGCTTGATCTGAGCGTTTCTCCACATTTTAATCAATCGGCCTATTTTGTTTTTGGTTCAAGTGTTACTTGGCAATTATCACCTGTCCAGTCGTTGCAGCTAAAGGCACAAAATCTATTTGATAAAGGCTATGTTGTATTTGACCCTAGAATGCTTGATGGACAGCTTCCTGCAAAAGGACGGAATTTGCGTTTACAATACAGCTATACATTTTGATTTTAAAGCGAATATTCAGTTTTAATTCATACATAAACCTGCCAATCTAGATACCTATTGATATCAATTTCCCCAGTGTTGTGCCGCAACTTATAAGAAAACTTTGATCTAAAACAAAGAAAGAATAATTATACCTATAATGCAAATCTAAATGAAAATAATTATTGAATGCACCTTCTTTATTGGTTAATATTTCGCACGGTGAAACAATCTAATAAAAAAAGATGGGATAATTGTGAAAAATATTAAAAATATTGCGTTAACTTTAGTTTGTACTGCGGTACTAGCTGCATGTAGTGGTGATGATGGAAAAGATGGCACAGTTGGAACCGCTGGTGTTCAGGGTGAATAAGGCGTTGCCGGTGTCAGTAATTTCGTGACAGCACAAGATGTTGTTAACACAAATGCACAACATGCATATGCCGCATTTGCCGACTCACTGATCGCAGCTAAATTTTTGCAAGAAAAAGTTAATGAATTAGTTCAAAACCCTACCGAGGCTAATTTTACTGCGGCGAAATCAGCATGGTTAGCAGCGAGAGAACCTTATGGTCAAACTGAGGTATATCGATTCCGTGAAGGCCCTATCGATGCGTTAACAAAAAATGAAGCAGGTGAATGGGTGCTTGTCGATGGTGAAGGTCCAGAAGGTGCAATTAATGCGTGGCCTTTAGCTGAAGCTTTGATTGATTATACGATTGATATGGATGGTAACGAAGGTCGTGGCAACGCTGCTGTATATCAAAATGGTGGAAATATTATTCATGACGTAACGTCATTCCCTGTTATCACCAAAGCACTTCTACAAGAAAAATTTGAATTAGATGGGGAAGAAGCTAATGTCACTTCAGGTTACCATGCAGTTGAGTTCTTACTTTGGGGGCAAGATTTAAACGCTGATCTTACTTATACCGCAAACCGAGATTACACAGCTGGTCACCGCCCTGTTACTGATTTTTATACCGCCGCAACCATCCCAGCTGATGAAGCAAATGGCAGAACATGTACATCTGGTGAACAAGGTGCACAAGATGCTGTATGTGAGCGCAGAGCACAATTTCTAATTGCAGCAGCTGATTTGCTGGTGGATGATTTGCAAAACGTTGTTAACGCATGGAAACCAGGGTCTGGCTTTCACTATAGTGAATATACAAAAGCAGAAAATGTTGATAAGAGTCTAGCATCGATGTTTGAAAGTATGGGTCGCTTGAGCTTCGGTGAGTTAGCGGGTGAGCGTATGAGCATTGCGGTGCGAACTGATAGTCAAGAAGATGAACATTCGTGTTTTTCTGATAATACACATAGAGATATTTGGTTAAATGCAAAAGGTGTCCAAAATCATTATTCAGGTTCTTACACCAAAGTCGATGGTGAAGCACTTATAGGTGCCAGTATTCATGATCTGCTTGTTGTGAAAGGGCATCATGAACTAGCAAATGAGCTTCGTGCAGCTTTTGAAGCAACGATGGCGACGGCTTCGGTGATTGATAACACAGCTAAGCTAGGCATGTCTTTTGATGTTCAAATACAAAATGAACAAAATAAGCAAGATGTCTATTCGACGATTCAAGCGCTTGTAAAGCAAACAGAATTGATACAAAAAGCGGTTGATGCGCTTGGCTTAGAAATTGATAACTCACTTAAAGGTGATACGGAAGAAGATATCTAATACATATCCTTTAATTTCTATAGTGGCTGATGCAACGTCAGCCTTTTTCAGTTTTCTGCATTGCAATTTTGCATTGGAGAAGTAGGGGCACTGAAGATGAATTTTTTAAATAAATATAACTATATAGCGGCATTGTTAGTCACTATTTTGCTGTCGGGTGTGGCGGCGGTTCGAGTGAATCAAGTAATCCAACCACAGGCACACCGCCAGATACCAGTACACCACCAGATCCCGTTCCAGATACGTCAAATCACGCATTTTCAATTACCGTAAATGATGGGTTACCACCATTATTAACCGATCAAGTAGATAATAATGAGCATTTATCGGCGGGTGCTGCAACGACAACTATCCAAAACAATGATGCTTATAGCCAGGCTATTCCTGCAATTGTGCAACAGCCCGAGCGTGATGCTGTTTTTAAAGCTGGAGATCATACATTTAGAAGTAATCATGACGGTGAAGGTCCATTGTTTAATAATACGAGCTGTCAAGGTTGTCATATCAAAGATGGCAGAGGCGAGGTGCCGTCATCGAATGATGAGCCAATGATGAGCATGTTTTTAAGGGTGGGGGATTCAAAAGGTCATATCGATCCAATTTATGGCGACCAGATCCAAGTGTTTGGCGTAATTGAAGGTAAATCAGGACCTATATTAGCCAAATATCAAGGCGCGATTAACGAAGGCTTATCCTACGGTGAAGCATATACTTGGGTTGAATATGAAACACAACAGGGTGAATTTTCAGATGGGGAGAGTTACACACTTAGAAAGCCCATCTATAAAGTGAAAGATTTGGCATATGGGGACTTCAATGAAGATGTCAGGTTTTCGGCTCGAGTGACGCCACATGTATATGGCTCAGGCCTAATAGAAAGCATTCCTGAATCGTCAATTCTGGTCTACGCAGACCCAAATGACAGTAACAACGATGGTATATCGGGTCGCGCTGCATATACATCGCAACCTATCACTGGCGCTCGCCAGTTAGCAAGGTTCGGACAGAAGGCCGTTACAGGGTCGATACTACAGCAAATATCAGGTGCGTATCGCGGAGATATGGGGGTGACCAGTAGCCTAAACCCTGAAGAGCCGTGTACGAATTTGCAACCAGCGTGTGATCAGCAAGCATTGCGAGAAAATAACAGGCACCACAATGGTGTAGATCTAAATAATATTGACTTAGCACAAGTTGAATTTTATAACCGAACGCTAGCTGTGCCTAAGCGCAGAGGGTTCGACGAAGCGAGTAATACATGGAACTCAGACGTATTAGCAGGAAGAGGTTTGTTCTATAAAGCTAATTGCCATAGTTGTCATGTACCACGCCATAAAACTGGTAAGGCGCTCGGTAGTGTTTTAGGAGATGTTGACTTGCTACAAATCAAAGAAACTAAAACCAATATTACCGCACTTGAGGACTTAGTGATTTATCCTTACACAGATTTGTTATTGCATGATATGGGGGGGTCCTGTGATGTTACTCGAGAATTGGCGTCGGGTGAAAGTTGCACAAGTGGTGAGCAGTGTGTGTATGTCCAGCGATGTGACGGGTTAGCAGATGGACGTCCGGAGGGAGATGCAACAGGAGTAGAATGGAAAACCCCGCCTTTATGGGGGATCGGTTTAGTGAAGACGGTTAACCCTAAAGCGACTTTTTTACATGATGGTCGGGCATTGACAATTGAAGAAGCGATTTTATGGCACGGCGGTGAAGCGCTTGCGGCTCAAAAAAGCTATATCAACATGACTAAAGCAGAGCGCTCAAACTTACAGGCATTTTTGAACTCGTTATGATAATAAGACGTAACTATCGACTAAATATGCGGATTATTATTGGCGTCATACTGTTCGTTGGTGCTGCTTTATATAAAGTAGCGGAATCCTTTGGCGATACGCCGCAATTTAGCGCGAGTGAATTAAAACCTGGAGGCGAGACAACCCGTAAATCAGTGTCTCACCGCACATTTGTGTATCCAGCAGAGAATGTGCCAATTATGACTCAGTTAGATTTTTGGGATGGGTTTTCTTTTTTTAGAGATCCATGGGTTGCATCACCGGCTATTACCAAGGATCGGGATGGATTAGGGCCGCTGTTTAATGCTCGGTCATGTAAAACATGCCATGTAGATGGTGGCCGTGGAAAGCCACCGAAGCATGGGGAGCTTGCGCCACCAGCGTTGTTGTTTCGGTTTTTGAATATAAAGAGTTACATGGCAGACAGTCGATATGGCGGACAACTACAACCTCTTAATGTGCGTTTGTCTCATGCTAATTTGGACGGGCCAGTGAAAGGCGAGGGGCAAGTTCGCGTGTTTTATGACCAGATAGTCGGAACATATACCGACGGCACTGAATATACCTTACGAAAACCTCGATACCAATTTGAGAATTATCATTATGGTCAAATGGATAGTGACTCTAGGCTATCAGCACGTTATGCACCTGCAGTTTATGGTATGGGGCTATTGGATGCAATTAAAGCAGAAGACTTGCTAGTACAAGAAGATATCGACGATCTCGACGGTGATGGAGTCAGTGGAAAATACAACTTTGTTGTAGATGCGATTGACCAGACTCGACAGATTGGCCGCTTTGGCTTTAAAGGACTGCATAGCACATTAGAGCAACAAATTGCGGGAGCCTTTGTAAATGATATTGGTATTACTAATCCAATATTTGAGCAAGAACAATGTTTACCTCATCAAGTTCGATGTCAACAAGCCGCTGATGTTGATCCTAATGGCACACTAGATATACCAAAAAAGCTACATGACCTCACTGTCTTTATGGGTCAAACCATAGCCGTGCCACCTGCTCGGGATTTAACCAGTGATCAAGCGATACAGGGGCGAAAACTTTTTTATCAGATTGGGTGTAATACATGCCATACCCCGAGCTATATAACGGATCCTGATTATGCTATTGCGGCAATCGCGGGTCAAAAAATTTGGCCTTATACCGATTTGGCTTTGCATGACATGGGAGAAGGACTGGCAGATGAAGGCATAGAAAATTCAGCAACTGGTATTGAATGGAGAACCCCGCCGCTATGGGGGATTGGTCTACAAAAACGCGTACAAGGCTTCGCTGCGTATTTGCATGATGGTCGAGCCAGAACCATAGAAGAAGCGGTGTTATGGCATGGTGGTGAAGCAAAGTCACATCAACAAAAATTTATTGATCTAAAAATAACAGAACGTGAAGCATTACTTCACTTTATTAATCAAATTTAATCGAGGCTGGATCTGCAATGAACTTATTTTCGGAGCCTAGAATGGCGTTACACACATTAAGACCTATTACTTTAATATTAGCAGGCATATTTAGTTTTTCTTTCTTGTCAGGATGTGGTGGTTCATCTGGTGGGACGGATACAACCCCAACAACCCCAACGACACCTACAGTACCAACGACTCCGACTGTCGGTGCATTAAGCGTGAATGATGGTTTAACGAAGCTAGCAGCAAGCTTAGTTGATAATACAATATTGCCAGCGTACCAAAATATGTACTCAGCGGCTAAAAAGTTAGAAAGTAATAGCACAGAATTTTGTGCGTTAACTACGCCTTCAAATACTGACTTAGAAAAGCTAAAACAAACTTGGCGTGAGACAAATCTGGCTTGGCAGGCTGCAAGAACTTTGAAATTCGGACCGATTGCTGAGACATTCTACTACTCACGAGTGCAATTTTGGCCGATATCGGCCAGTAAATTAGCCTTAGATGTAGAGGCTGCACTGGCAGAAAAAAGTGATTTTTCGGAAGGGTTTGGTAGTCAAAAACACCAAATTCAGGGCTTGCCAGCAATGGAGTACGTGTTGTTTAACAGTGATCCAGCAACATCGCTAGTCGGCGCGCAAGATAAGGAAAACAGGTGTGGCTATGTTAAGGCTATTACACGTAATGTAAGTGATATTATGGAAGATACCTTATTGCAGTGGAACTCAGGGTACGCGCAGAGTTTTAAAGATGGGAATGGCGATTTCGATAGTAAAAAACATGCATTAGAGAAGTTTCTTACTATATGGTTTGAATATCTAGAGATCATCAATGACGACAAGTTGAAAGCGCCGTTAGGTGTTGGCATCCCAGGTAAGCCTGATTTACTCGAAAGTGCCATAAGTTTAAGTTCATTCGACAATATAGTGGTTAACATCAATACCTTATTCTCTCAGTATAAAGGGGGCAATGAATTTGGTTTTGACGATTACCTAACTCAAGTCAATGATCGAGAAGATGTCAATACTGCACTTATGACGGCGTTTGATACTTTATTGGCAAAGGTAAATGGACTTAAAAGTGACACGTTAACTGATTTAATTAAAACAGATGAGGGTCGGGTCAAATTACAAGAACTCCGCAAAGCTATCACAGAGCTACGTACCATTATGAGTACTGATTTTGTACAAGTGACAGATCTTGCTCCAGGGTTTAATACTAACGACGGAGATTAAACTTGGCAGGCAATACAATACAGTTTGATGGTAGGCGAAAGTTTTGCAAGAACATGCTCGCAATTGGTGCAGCAGCGTCGGCTGCTGTGCTAATAAGCGGTTGTGCATTTTCGGAAACGTCACAGTTTGCCAGTGCATTCACCGACCTGTCAGGAAGGCATTTTATTGGGTGGTTCGACCATAATGGTAATATGCTTGGCCGAGTTGAAATACCAGAGCGAGCGCATGATTTAACTTATTGTGGTAAAAATAAAACGCTCTTTGCGTTTTCACGGCGACCAGGTAACAAATTATACGTTATTGATATTAATGCCGGTGCAATAAAAAAACAGCTATTATCTTCTGTTGGGCAGCATTTCTATGGACATGGTGTCTTGACTGAGAGCGGGGACTTTTTGTATACCACCGAGAATCGGTTTGACAAGAGTTATCAAGCATATGAGGGAGTGATCGTGGTTCGCAACACGACTACCTATGCAATTGAAGCCGAGTTTTTAAGTGGTGGGGTAGGCCCCCACCAACTGGCACTGATGAATCAAGGTAATACAATTGTGGTTGCCAATGGAGGGATCCATACTCATCCTGCAAGTCCAAGGACCAAACTTAATATTGAATCAATGAAGCCCAATATCAGTTACTTAGATACTGTGTCGGGTAAGTTAATGGGATCATTTTCTCCACCGAATAATCAGTTAAGCACACGTCATTTATGCGTGTCTAATGATGATAAAGTGTATGTAGGGTGCCAATATCAGGGGGCTAAACACCATACTCAGCCACTTATCTTTTCACATAAGTTAAGTGACGAGTCTGAACTAGAAGCGCTCAATACAGAATTAAATACATGGCGAGTGTTTAATCAATACACGGCAAGTCTGGCCATAGACCCTATGAATAAGCGCCTTGCTGTTACGTCGCCCCGAGGCGGAGTAATAAGCTATTGGGATACTCAAACAGATAGCTTACTTGAAGTAACTAAACAGCGAGATTGCGCTGGTATAGCCAGTAGTAATGGGCAATTTATGGGAAGTACGGGGCGAGGTGATCTCATACTGCAAGATAAGCGAAAAGTGAGATTAAAGAAACATCAACTTAAATGGGATAACCATATGATACATATGGTATAAAGTAGGGGCGCGAATGTGAGTGATTTTAAGCGTTTGTGGCTTACTTTTAGCTGCGCCCTAGATATTCCTTCGGAAATAACAGAGTTAATATTCAGAATATTGTATTATTCATATGGTTTTATTAATAATTATTTAGTTAAGCTTGGATAGCACGACTTTTATTTCATCTCTGACTTTATCAATATTCAACACAATCTTATCAACCGCTATTTTATCTTCATGAAGCTGTGGCCAATTGTCACGCCAGACCTGCTCTAAATTGGCAGCACTTTTTTCTATGTCAGTAGAGGTTAAGGCACTGAAGTCGTTAATAAGTCCCACTTTTATCCAGCCTTTTCTTGGATTACCTTCGACTTTATCTTGGTCGTAATAAGCGTAATAAATAATTTGCTCTAGTGACGCGAGCTCTTTTAATGTTTCAAAACAGGCGACTCGGATATTGTTATTGGTCTCGGTTGATTCTAGACGCCATATATTATATGAAAATCCAACCAGCGCAAAAATCATACTAAAGATAACGCTAAGTTGGTAAAGCTGAAATTTTTTGTCGTTCATATATATGACAACCTTATTTTTTGGTACTTACTGTTTAGATATTTTCATTTATAGCATGGTCCTAGCATTTATTCTCATCATCGTGAGTTTTGAAATATGCTTAGTTGTGTATATTTTTCAATATATTGATTTGATATAACATATCTTTATTGTTTTTTAAAGAAGCGTTCCATATTTATATTATTAACATTTGTAAGTAAAAGTTTACATTAAAACTATACACTTAGGTTTGATGTTTATTTGAACAGTTACAATTTGTTGATGTTTAAAGTTTTATTTTTTGGTAAATGAAATATGTATTAAATGTTAAGTTTGGGTTTATTTATTTCCAATGATGTCTAGGCTGGGTGATGTAACGGTTATTACTGTTGCAAAATTCAATTTATAAAAAGCCAATCTAAATGGCTGATAATACTAAACAACATTTTGGAGCGTAAACGTGAAACTATCACAAATCACTTTAGCCACAATTACAGCGATGGCATTAAGCTACGCAGGCAATGCAGCTGCTGCGAATAAGCAGTACTTGAACGTACAAGGGAGTATGAATAGCTTATTACAGTCTAATTCTACAACATTGTTGTCGGCAACTGCGAGTCAAGTTGTCGGTTTAGGTGCAGGGAACGATCTGGTCTTAGTTAAAGAATTTGCAGGAAAAAATGGCGAAGTTACTCGCCGATATCAACAAGTTTATAAGGGTGTACCGGTTGTCGGAGACCATGCGATTTTAACGTTTGATAAGCATGGCCAGGTGCAAAGAGCACATGGTGCCGCTGTATATGATCTTGCAAGTGATGTTAAAACGGTAAAACCATCATTAACGGAAGCTGTGGCGGTTAAAAAAGCGATAACGCAGCATCAAGCATTGTCAGGTACATCAGAGGAACTAACTCAGCATAATAAGACGTCTCGTTTAGTTATTTGGCTAGACGAAAACTCGACAGCACGACTTGCGTACGAAGTGACATATGTTACCTATGGCAAAACGCCTTCTCGACCGTATCAGATCATTGATGCGCATTCGGGTGAAATGATTCACAGCTTTGATAATCTACAGCATGCAAACGCAACAGGCCCTGGTGGAAATGCTAAAACAGGCAAGTATGTATACGGCACAGACTTTGGTCATCTTGACGTCGCGCAGTCAGGCAATACTTGTACGATGACAAATGCCAATGTTAAGACAATTAACTTGAATCACGGTACAAGTGGCAGTTCAGCACATAGCTTTACGTGCCCAGAAAATACGGTAAAAGAGATTAATGGCGCATTTTCGCCACTTAACGATGCGCATTATTTCGGAAATGTTGTTTTCAACATGTATAACGATTGGATAGGGACAGCTCCATTAACCTTCCAATTAAAAATGCGAGTTCATTATAGCAATAACTATGAAAATGCGTTTTGGGATGGCAGTGCAATGACTTTTGGTGACGGGCAAAGCACATTTTACCCGCTCGTAAGTCTTGATGTGTCAGCACATGAAGTGAGTCATGGTTTTACTGAGCAAAACTCAGGCCTAATATATAGTGGCAAATCAGGTGGCTTGAATGAAGCGTTTTCTGATATGGCGGGTGAAGCAGCTGAATTCTATATGAAGGGTTCTAATGACTGGTTAGTAGGACAAGAGATATTCAAAGGGACTGGCGCACTACGTTATATGAATAATCCAACACAAGATGGACGTTCAATTGATCAACAATCTAGCTATACGTCAGGTATGGATGTTCACCATAGTTCAGGAGTGTTCAATAAAGCTTTCTATAACTTAGCCACAACGGCGGGTTGGGATACTCAAAAAGCATTTAAAGTGATGGCTAAAGCAAACCAACAATACTGGACTGCAAGTACTAACTGGGACTTAGCGGGTAATGGTGTGATGGATGCAGCATGTGATCTTAATTACAACACCGACGATGTAAAAGCGGCGCTTGCTGCGGTTGGTGTTGTATCTAACTTGAGTTCGGGTAGTTCATGTGGCGGTGGTGAGCCACCCATTGGTGATGAAGAGATAAGCAATGGTGTTGCGCGTACTGGAATTAGTGGTGCGGCAAAAGAGCAAAAGTTCTTTGTGCTTAACGTGCCTGCTGGCGCATCAAACTTAAAGTTTGAAACAACAGGTAATTCAGGGGATGCTGACCTATACGTTAAATTTGGTTCTCGCCCATCATTATCCGTTTCAGATTGTAAAAGTACGACGTCTAGTAGCAATGAAACATGCCCTATCGCAACATCTCAAGCCGGTGCTTATTATGTGATGGTAGAAGCGTGGAATGCAATTTCAGGGGTGTCATTAACTGGAAGTTATTCAACAGGTGGTTCAACTCAACCAATTGACAGAACAGAAAGTAACGTGAGTGTAAGTCGCAATGGCTGGACACGTTTCACGCAAGACTTGAGCGCAGGTTATTCATCATTAGATGTCACAATCTCAGGCGGTACAGGGGATGCGGATTTATATGTGAATTTCGGTTCACAGTCTACAACAACGTCTTATGAATGTCGCCCATATAAAAATGGCAACTCAGAAACATGTACGATCGCCAACCCACAGGCTGGTACATGGCATGTAGATGTTCGCGGTTATAGCGCAGCAAGCGGTGTAACTTTAAGCATAAAAGCGAATTAATACCTAGGACTAAGCAAGGGAGCTTCATGCTCCCTTTTTTGTTTATCAGACAATGGAATTTAGTTATGAAACATCATGTAAAGTACTTACTGAGCTGCTTTTTTTTACCCATGGGGCTGTCGGCTTCTGAAGTATCAAATGAGCATGTTTGGGTCACAGTTGGGCCTGACGCTGCTCACCACTATAAATTGAAAAAAAGCTTGCTGGGTGAACAGCTACAATCAAAACCCAGTTTTCATCAACATGCCCAGTTATTAAATATCAATGTAAATCAAGTGAATGAACTAAGTGAATTTATGCACGATAATTACCATCGTTGTGGTGGGTTCGTTGCACATGATTCAGTAGAGGAAGCGCACACGTATTTGGCTCAACTGGCGTTGGTTGAGCAGCAACAAATTCAGCCGCTGGCGGTAAATTATACAATAGATAACCCAGATACGGTGAATGCCCTGATAGGGAAAATATCGGCGAGTAATTTAACGAATACAGTGAATACAATGTCGGCATTTCATAACCGTTATTATACACAGCAAACGGGCATAGATGCTTCTGAGTGGTTAAAAGGTCATTGGCAACAAATTGCTCAGTCTCGCAGTGATATTAGCGTAGAATATTTTTCGCATAGTTGGGCACAGTCCTCGGTGGTTGTGACCATTGCTGGTAGCGAAAAAGCAGATGAAATAGTTGTTATTGGAGGCCATCTGGATTCAATTAACAGCGCGAATGCCAGTGGTGGAAGAGCCCCTGGTGCAGATGACAATGCATCGGGAATTTCCGTGTTAACTGAAGCTCTACGGGCAGTGGTTGCAAGTGATTTTAAGCCAAAAAGAACGATAAAAATCATGGGTTTTGCTGCAGAAGAAGTGGGGTTAAGAGGTTCTAAGGCTATAGCTCAATCATACAAGTCACAAGGCAAAAATGTTGTGGGAATGGTACAGTTTGATATGACTGGTCGTAATGGTAGCACTCAAGACATTGTGATGATGACTGATTATACCAATGCCGCACAGAATACATTTTTAGGTCAACTAATAGACGCTTACTTACCGGCAATGAGTTATGGCTTTGATCAATGTGGTTATGGATGTTCAGACCACGCGTCATGGCATCAACAAGGTTATGCCGCTTCAATGCCTTTTGAGTCTAAAATGGCTGACATTAATCGTAAGATCCACACAGTAAATGATGCTGAATTTGACGCAGACCATGCAAGCAAGTTTGCTAAATTGGCGGTCACCTATTTGGCTGAGTTAGGTAAGTCTGCTGGAACGATAGACCCACCACCAGTTGATAACAGTTTGGAAAATGGCGTTACAAAAACAGGGATAACTGGGGCTGCAAAAGCGCAGTTATTTTACACTCTTGATGTTCCCGCTGACAGCGCCAATTTAAAGTTTAATACATCAGGCGGAACAGGCGATGCCGACCTTTACGTTAAGTTTGGCGCTAAACCATCGCTACAATCTTATGATTGTAAAAGTACCAACTCGAATAGCAATGAAACATGTAACATTACAACTGCACAAGTTGGTAAATATCATGTCATGGTTGAAGCGTGGAACGCCATTACAGATGTCAGTTTAGTAGGCAGCTATCAAGTCCAAAATGGTGGACCTACTCCTATCAATCGTACTGAAAGTAACTTGTCAGTAACGCGAGGTGGCTGGGTGCGTTTTAATCAGACGCTAGATTCTGGCTATCAAAATTTAACGGTTACGGTTTCCGGTGGTACAGGAGACGCTGATCTTTACGTTAAACATGCAAGCGATGTATCAGAGTCAGTATATGATTGTAGACCTTACAAAAACGGCAACCAAGAGAGTTGTACATTTGATTCGCCAGCATCTGGGCAATGGTTCATCGGTATGAAAGGATATAGTGCAGCCAGCGGTATAACACTTTCGGTCACTGCGAATTAGTGTGACATTAAAGTTAGGTGATACGACTTAGTATCACCTTCATTATATTAAATAACCTCAGGTTTAGATAAAGGTTTTGAAATAGGAAATATTTTGTAAACAAACTTACGTACAATCCAATGATGATATTTTGTTCAATATCAAGGTACTTTGCTGCAGTAATAGCGGGCTATTACAAATGAAAGCAACGCCGAGAGTGAGAAAAGTAGTTTTATTGGCAAATTCGCTTATCCAGAACTGAGGTTAAATATAATTCCTCACTTGAGCTATGCATTCAGCTGCTCCATACTCTGTCCTCAATTAATTATTACTATTGTGTAAATTTATTCAAGATATTATGACTGTGAATTCAAAGAACAAAAATAGGTTTAACCAGTTAATGCTGTTACTTGGGCCAAGTATTTTTTTATTAACTTGCCTTACAAATGCACCGGTTGGTATGGAGGTGAATGCATGGAGAACTGCTGGGCTGGCTCTTTGGCTAGCTATTTGGTGGGTTAGTGAGGTTGTTCCAATACCTGCGACGTCATTGGTCCCTCTGATTGCAGTGCCACTTGCGGGTATTAACGACATTAAAACAGCGGCAAGTTTGTATGCACATCCATTGATTTTTCTTTTCCTAGGTGGTTTTTTAATCTCAATTGCTATGGAAAGGTGGCAGCTACACCGACGAATTGCACTCCATACTATGCTGCGAAGCGGCAATAATCCGAAGCGCCAAATTTTGGCCATGATGTTGGTCAGTGGCTTTTTGTCGATGTGGATCAACAACACCGCAACAACCCTGATGATGTTGCCTATTGCATTGTCTGTTATTCACGTTTTAAAAGAAAACAGTCAAGGTGACGATAATTATGGGAAAGCGCTTTTACTGGCTATTGCCTACAGCGCCAGTTTAGGTGGAATTGGAACAATTATTGGCACAGCCCCGAATGCGTTAATGGTCGCATATTTATGGGAAAGTTATCAAATTAAAATAGGCTTTGCACAGTGGATGGCACTGGCTGTGCCATTTAGTTTTATTATGATCATAATTTGTTGGTACTGGTTGACTCGTTTTGCATTTAAGCTGCAAGACGATAAGCAGGATGACACAGTTAATTTATCTACTTTATTTAGACAACAGTTAAGCGAACTTGGGTCTATGACTTTAGCAGAAAAAAACGTGCTGGCAGTATTCGTTTTTGCTGCGGTCAGCTGGATTTTGAGACCATATATAGCACAATTTACAGGATTAAATATCACCGATACAGGTATTGCAATGATAGCAGCTATTATGCTGTTTATTTTGCCCGCGAAGAAGAAAACAGATGAACGAGTACTCGATTGGCAGTCGGCCAATCAGTTGCCATGGGGAATTTTATTGCTGTTTGGTGGCGGCTTAACGCTTGCTGCTCAAATTAAATCATCAGGTTTAGCCGTGTACATTGCGAACTCTTTAGCGGGAGCATCAGCAATGCCGATTGTTATTGGGGTTTTAGTTGTTACTGCTTTAATTTGTTTCTTAACGGAAATGACCAGCAATACGGCGACGGCTGCTGGGTTTTTACCCTTGCTTGGGCCTGTTGCTGAACAAGTTGCAGGCACGCCGCTTATATGGGTTATTCCGGCTGCGATTGCCGCAAGTTGTGCATTTATGATGCCAGTTGCAACACCGCCCAATGCAATTATATTTGGCTCTGGTGAAGTAAAAATAAAAGAGATGATAAAAGCAGGCTTTGCGATGAATGTTATCGCCATTGCGATTATAACAGTGATGACCATGAGTGTAGGGTCATTGGTGTTTGGCTTTTAAGGACATATTCATTAAGGTCGAATGTAAAACTAAATACTTACATTTTGTAAATACTAAGCATTAATTTTGCGTATATCACCTTGCTTGGTTATAGTGGTCATATCAGTAACTAATGTGGTCATAAAATCGTGCATGTACAAGAAATATCACAATTAAATCAAGAGCTTTTAAGGATGAAAGCTGCATACTCGGCAGCCCCATTTGCTGATTTGAATGACAGGGTTGCGTTACTTCAAACATTATTATCACGGTTGGTTAAAGCACAAGAGGCGTTTGTGAATGCAGCTGACCTTGATTTTAATGGTCGAACCGAATTTGACTCGAAAATTGGCGATATAATGCCAACCATCAATGGCTTAAAATATCAAATTAAGCATTTATCGAAATGGATGAAACCAGACAGACGCCGCTCTGGGTTAGCTATGTGGCCTTCAAAGGTGTGGGTACAACAAGTGCCAAAGGGAGTTGTGGGTGTGATAGCCCCTTGGAATTACCCCATTCAGTTGTCACTTTTACCGGTTTTCACAGCACTTGCAGCAGGTAATAGAGTGATGCTAAAGCTCAGCGAATTTACGCCACATGTGAATCAAGAAATTATCATGTTATTTGCAGACCTCACGGAGCATTGTATGATTATTGAAGGGGATCATACTGTTGCATCTGAGTTTTCGAGTTTGAATTTTGATCATTTATTTTTTACCGGCGCAACCAACATTGGAAAAAAAGTAATGATGTCGGCGGCAGAAAACTTAGTGCCCGTGACACTTGAACTTGGGGGGAAATCGCCGGTTATTGTTGCCGATGATGCAGATATGACACACACCGCCCAGAGTATTTTGTTGGGGAAACTGACAAATGCAGGACAAATATGCGTTGCGCCTGATTATGTGCTAGTGACTAAAAAGAACAAGAGTGCACTCATTGAAGCATTAAAAGAGCAATATTTATTACACTTTAGTGACGGTAAGCACGATAAAAAATTATCGAGCATTATTACTAAAAGGCAGTTTCAACGTTTGTGCGGTGTTTTAGATGATGCAATAAACAAAGGGGCAACAGTTTGGCCTGAAGTCAAAAATGATACTGACCAAACTTCACCATTTCGTATGGGGTTACATATTGTTACCGAGCCAACTGAAGATATGCGTGTGTTGCAAGACGAAATATTCGGGCCAATTTTACCCATCATCGAAGTTGATAGTATTGATGCAGCATTACAATACATAGAACTGTCTGAGCGTCCTTTGGCGAGTTATTTATTTACCGAGAATAAAACGCTGCAAGACTTAGTATGTAAACGTCTGCGCACAGGAACGTTGGCAATCAATGAAACTATTTTGCAAGTGACGATTGAAGATATGCCGTTTGGTGGGATAGGCCATTCTGGAATGGGGCAGTATCATGCTAAAGAAGGCTTTCTGACCTTCAGTCATGGTAAAAGCATACTTGCCAGCGACAAAAAGTTACGCTTTAGAACGGCTTTGTTACTTAAGCAATCTAAGATTTTGTTAGAGCCGATTAAGGCACTTTTCCTGAAATAAGTATTGCGTCTATGATGTATTGAATATTCACTAAAAAGTGTGAACCAGCCAGTGAATATTCAACATTGTCATAACGCGTTTAGAATGTATAAGATTTTTGCTTTGGTCTTATCTCGGGTGCGTAAGTACCCTGTTGTATTCTTTGGTATATATCGTCTGCTATTGCAGTGGCCTTTTCAATTTGTGATGGAGACATCTGTTGCTCATCTAAATCTCGGCTTTTACTCGCGTCTCTACTGCCGTTATATTCGGCTATTAAATTCCAGATATATGATCTTTCAATATTTTTATCAGTACCAAGGCCTTGATAATAGAGTAACGCAAGATTGAATTGTGCTAAGGTATAGTTGTTAGAGGCCGCTCTTTCATACCAGTCCATCGCTGTATAATAGCTTTGTACAACACCATCTCCATTGGCATACATTACACCTAGGTTAAACTGTGCAGCTGATAGGTTTTTATTTGCAGCTTGTGTAAATAGCGTAATGGCTTTGTGCTTGTCTTGTTTAACTCCTTTTCCATCATCGTACATCACTGCCAGTGCAAACATGGCATCGGCACTGCCAAGTTCAATTGCATCATTAAAGAGTGAAGCAGCTTTACGTAGGTCTTTGTTTACGCCAAACCCACCTTGATACATTTTAGCTAACTCGTAGATACCAGGCGCGTAGTTCATATCTGTGAGGTAACGAAATTCTTTAAGTGCAATGTCAAACTGCCCTGAATTAGCAGCTTCAATGCCTTCTTCTAACCCTGCGATTGAAGTGTGAGTCCAACTAAATAGTGCGACGAACATTACAGACTTGATTTTAGCGTGCCACATAACGCTGTTCCTTAATAACCATTTTGTACAGTTTAAATCACTGATTAAGAAATACAATCATTACCTACAAGTAATACAAATCGACTGTGCGTCACGCTAAATAGAAGACCCATCAAGGAGTCATGTATGATGAGACATGCTCCACTTTAAATTAAGTTAATCAGAGGGCTGTTGATTTTCCAAGTCAATAAATTGTGGCGGCTCGAAAGGCTTTGCATATTTAAGGCGGCCTAAAGGTTTTGTCGAGTGATAGCTGTCGAGCCCAGAAACCGCAACTGTGCCCATCTTCTCAAGGTCGACAAACCCATCGTCACAAATTGAATCACATTCAATATGTACGTCTATGATTTCACCGACCACAAGCTCTGTTTTATTTATTTCCAGTGTTTGCACACAGCGTAATGCCAGCCCGATTTTTACACGACTTTGCTGCACATAAGGGGCGGAAAAGTCGTTTAAATATTGTGAGGTAAGCTTAACTGCGTCGAATTCAGATTGGCTTTTATCGTAGCGAGCAGATGTCTGGTGTGCTGAAGTAACAATATCAGTGTTGACATGATTGATTGTGTAAAATTGGGTTTGTAAAATATTCTCAAGTGTGTGGCGAGGTACTGAATTGGGCCGTATTATCATACCCATTAAAGGAGGGTTTGCACCCAAATGAAATACGGAGCTGACAATTGCGAGGTTCTCATTCCCGTCTTTGTCAGTGGTGCCAATGAGGTTGGCACTTTTGAAACCTGACAGTGAATTGATCATTAGCGCTCGATAACGATCATCGAATTGTTGGATATCATGTTGGGAAAAATACATAGTATGTGCTCTTTTAAGGTTTAATGGGTATAGCTACCAGCTAATTGTATGCCCTTGCCAATCTATATAATCAACATCGCCATCTATAACACGAGTATCGATAACGTGAGATAATTGCTGTGCCACAAACACGGGGGTAAATAACTTTCCTTTTGGTACATTTTTTTGAAATGGTTCTGATAGGGGAGTATCAGTAGTACCTGGGTGAAATAACACTAACTTGGTTGTTTTTGCTCTACGTTTGAGTTCAATAGCGGCTGTTTTAACCATCATATTGAGAGCGGCCTTTGATGCGCGATAGCTATACCATCCACCAAGTTCATTTTCGGTGATACTGGCAACGCGTGCACTTAAGCAAGTAACAATGCATGGGTGGTTAATTTTGCTTAAATGGGGGGCGAGATATTTGAGCCATAACAATGGTGTTGCGGCATTTGCTCTGAACAGCCAATCGAAATAGGCCAGTGAGAAGTCTTCAAGTTTTTTTTCCGGGGAAAACTCGCTGTTGTGAAGCTGCCCAGTAAAGATAGTGATGCTTTTCACAGACTTTAATATCTCTGAGAGTTGCTGCACTGCAGCCTCAATACTCTGTTCATTGTAGTCGCACGTGATGTGGTGGTGATTTTCATCCTGTTTCACTAGGCTTTTTTGACTTAACGAATAAAGCGATGAATTAGGGTCTCTGTGCCGTTGGAGTTTTATAAAAGCCTGTGCAATGGCGGCAGAAGCGCCAATAACTATGTGGGTATCTTGCATCACTTTATCTCACACCGAGGGTGGTCACATTGATTTGGAAACAACCGTGTAGACAAATGAACTCTATGCTTAGCAAACAGTAGATAGGCTTTGTCTGCAACCCATTTTATGGGCGGCTTGCGTAGATATTGTAGCCATTTGAATTTACCGACTAGGTGCCAAACGCGACAAGTTACATCAAGCCCCAGCAAGAGTGTACCGTCGTTGTCGATACCATGCAGTATATCTAACGTGCTTTGTTTATTTAAGTGGCCATAGTGTCGTTCAAAAAAATCGCTGTGAACGTCAACAAGTGTGATTCTATTGTTCGTATCGTGCTTTTTAAGGCTGTTCATTTCCCGTGAGCACAATGCGCATTGTCCATCGTAGAATATTATCATAATCGACCTTTTGTCATTTTTACATGAGGTAATACGCAGTGAAGGACATAATCGATCGATCGTATTTATCTTAAATCTCTGTATAGTGAAAAGTATGAAATGTAGACAAAGGATGTATGATGACTGAGCAATATCAAACACTTCGCGCTAACGTAAGTATGTTGGGTGAGCTACTAGGGCAAACAATAAAGCAAGCCCAAGGTCCTGCAATGCTGGATAAGGTTGAACAAATTAGGCAACTATCTAAATCATCACGAGGTGGTAATGAGCAAGATAGAGCAAAGTTAATCGACACACTCCACTCTTTAAAAGACGATGAACTCCTGCCTGTTGCACGTGCGTTTAATCATTTTCTTAATTTGGCGAATGTCGCCGATCAATACCACACAACCTCAAAAAGCGGCGCGCCAGAAGGGGTGCTTCAGCCGCTCAAAAAAACCTTGGCTACACTTGCCGACGATATACAAGCAGGGACGTTAAATTTAAACACGGTCGCTGATACCATCGCAAATTTGAAAATGGATTTGGTATTAACTGCGCACCCAACCGAAGTAACTCGACGAACTATCATTAATAAGCATGTTGAGCTCAGTGATTGTCTTGCAGCTATGGATTTACATTGTTTGGCACCCGATGAACAAAGCTATTTAAGTAACCGAATTGAGCAATTGATTTGCCAAGCTTGGCACACAAATGATATTCGCCAAAAAAGACCAACCCCATTAGATGAGGCTAAGTGGGGGTTTGCAGTAATTGAAAACAGTTTATGGCAAGCGGTACCAGATTTTATTAGGGAGTTTCATGCACAAACTAAGTCGCTGCTTGCTTTAGAGTTACCAAGTTCGTTTGCGCCAATTAACTTTACATCATGGATGGGCGGAGATAGAGATGGAAACCCATTTGTCACGGCGCAAGTGACGGCAACCGTGTTGGATCATGGCCGATGGATGGCATTAGATTTGTACCGTCGTGACCTTGATAAACTCAGTGCCGAGCTGTCAATGTATCAGGCCAGTGATGCGCTTTTAAATATTGTAGGAAATGAGCCAGAACCCTACCGCTATTTACTCAAAGGATTAAAGGCAGACATTGCTGAAACCATTAATGCGTTAGAGAGCCGAATAAAACAGCAACCCAGCAAGTGCCAAGATATAGTGGTTGATTTGTCTCAATTAAAAACCCCATTGGAGTTGATATACCGGTCGCTGGTCGCATGTGATATGACCGTAATAGCGGATGGACTATTGCTTGATGTCTTAAGGCGCCTAGAGTGTTTTGGTATTAATTTATGTAAGCTCGATATCAGACAAGACTCAGCGCGCCACACTGAGGTTTTGAGTGAATTAACGGGGTATTTAGGCCTAGGTCAATACGGTGATTGGAGTGAGCAAGATAAGCAAGCATTTTTGTTAGCGGAGCTACATTCGCGGCGGCCTTTGATCCCCAAACATTGGCAGCCTAGTTCAAATGTGCAAGAAGTCTTGGATACGTTCGACGTGATAGCCAAGCAAGACCTGCAATCATTAGGTATTTATATTATTTCTATGGCGCGCGCTGCATCAGATGTGTTAGCTGTAGAGCTACTTTTACAAGAAGCGGGTTGCCGCTTTAAGCTTCCTGTTGCGCCTTTATTTGAGACTTTAAATGACCTTAATAATGGTGCTCAGGTGATGTCAGAATTATTTAGTCATTCTTGGTATCGACAACATATTGACCGGTCACAACACGTAATGATTGGCTATTCTGATTCTGCGAAAGATGCAGGAATGATGGCCGCGGGCTGGGCCCAGTATAGCGCCATGGAGCAATTGGTATCTTTATGTGCAGATCAAGATATTGAGTTAATCTTGTTCCATGGTCGCGGAGGCACGATTGGCCGAGGCGGCGCACCTGCGGCTCAAGCACTTCGATCTCAACCCCCAGGTTCACTTAAGAATGGTTTACGGGTGACAGAACAAGGCGAAATGATCCGCTTTAAATTTGGTTTACCTAAGGTTGCATTGCAAAGCTTCGCGCTATACAGCTCAGCAATTATTGAGAGTAATTTATTACCACCTCCTGCACCAAAGGCGCATTGGCGGGAAGTTATGGAGATTATTTCCGTTAATTCTTGTCAGCATTATCGGTCAATAGTGAGAGAAAATCCGCAATTTGTACCGTATTTTAGAATGGCCACACCGGAGGTAGAACTCGCTAAATTACCGCTTGGTTCTAGACCTGCAAAACGCAATCCGCAAGGCGGAGTCGAGAGTTTACGTGCGATCCCATGGATTTTCGCGTGGAGTCAAAATCGTCTGATGTTGCCAGCATGGCTTGGTGCACTGCAGGGTTTGGGTGCGGCACTTGACCAGTTTGGTGAAAGTGAACTTCATACTATGAGCGAACAATGGCCATTTTTTAGAACTCGATTAGAAATGCTGGAAATGGTTTTTTGTAAAGCAGATAGCTGGTTAAGTGAGCATTACGAACAAGGTTTAGTATCGCCTGAGTATCATGACCTTGGCAAACAATTAAGAACGGAGCTAATGCAGGTTAAGTCTTTGGTCGAACGTCTTGCCCCTAAGTCCACGCTGCTGTCTGCACAGCCTTGGATCAAAGAGTCAATCGCATTGCGTAATCCTTATACGGACCCGTTGAATGTGTTGCAGGTAGAGTTGCTTAATAGGGCGCGCTCAAATCAAAGTGAAGACATTGATAATGCGCTGATGATCACCATGACAGGGATAGCAGCCGGCATGCGAAATACAGGTTAGATCTGAAATAAAAGCAGCTAAGTATATTTTAACAAATTGTTCCCACTTTGACTAAAAACCAACCCGAAAGGGTTGGTTTTTGTTTTTTATTTAGTTTATTTATACTAAATTTATTGACATTACTTCTCATTTTCATAAGAATTCCTTTCTGGTTAAACCAGTTGTCTATTTTTTGTATAAAACCAATGGTGGTGTTTATATGAACTTTTGTATATTGAGGTCCAATGTCTACACTTTCCACAAGCATTACTTATGATGAAACGACATCTTTGGTAATGATGACACTCAGAGGTATAGCAAGTGCACAGGATGTGGTTGATGTTTATCAAATAGCGAATGGATACGCCAAAACGCATAACAGTTCAAAAATCTTGGTTGATGTCAGTGAGCTAGAACATCGTTTTGCCGCGATTGATATTGTTAATATCATGCCAAAAATAGCACACTATCTTACCGATTTACATATTGCGCGAGTGGTCGGGTTCGAAGGGTATATGCATGATTTGTTTTTACTTAAAGCAAAGCGCTTTAATGTACGTGCAGAAAATTTCGAATGTTTTAAATCTGCAAAGCAGTGGTTGTGTAATACTTAATTAGTGCTTAAACTATGCTGCCATTGGTTTACGATGAATACATAATGGCAGTATTAACTCCGCATCAAACAGAAAACTTACAAGAACAAGCGAAACAATCGCGCGGTCACTTATCACATTTAATTATCTCTGACCTGCTCACGACATTTCATTGCGATATTGAAACGTTATTGAAAACACTATTACCTGTTGCCGCATCTTTTTCTCAAGCACCCATATCTCAGTTTAACGTGGGAGCGATAGCGTATGATGAGAAAACCGGGAGCGCGTATTTAGGTGCTAACCTAGAATTTACCCATCAGGCGTTAAATCAAGCTGTTCATGCAGAACAGGCAGCCATTAATAATGCATGGTTAAATGGGGCTCGTTCAGTCTCCTTGATTGCGATTACCGATGCACCGTGTGGTCATTGTCGCCAATTCATGAATGAAATAGCGGGTGCCGAGTCTCTTAGGGTTCTGTTACCAACACAAGAGACTGATTTAAAAGCACTGTTACCAAGCTCTTTTGGCCCCTTAGATTTGGGTAATAGTTGTCGCTTGCTGGATAACAATACCGGAAATGCGACTTCAACGTCAGAGGTGCTGAGTTCAATGCTGAGAGAGCAACTTTCGTTAGCATACGCACCTTATTCAAAAAATGCCGCCGCGGTCGAAGTGGTCACAGTTGCACATGGCACTTTTTATGGCAGATACGCAGAGAATGCGGCTTATAATCCAAGTTTATCGCCAATGCAAAGTGCGTTAAGCCAACTTGCATTAGCCGGTTTAACTATTGATGATGTTGAATTGGAGTCTGTGACGTTAGTAGAGTCAAAAAATGGCTTTAATCAAAAGGCAGTGGCACAAGCAGTACTTGATAGTTATGTGGCAGACATAACACTTCAGCATGTTTTAGTTTAGGGCTGAGGTAGAAAACCGCGTTATATTAAACAACAAAAAAGGGGCAATATTGCCCCTGAATCTATGAATGACTGTACTAATTACAATAAACTTGCAGCTGCTGAAATGACCACTGCAACGGCATTTTTTTCAATTTCACCATGATCAACGTTAGGGATCTCTTGACGTGTACGATTCACAAGTACACCAGCAACACAGGCAGCCTTGAGTCCAAGTGCGGCACACATAGTGAATAATGTGGCTGACTCCATTTCATAGTTCATGACGTTGAGCTTTTGCCATTGCTCAAAAGTGCCTTGGAAGTCTTTGGCAACATAACCTGAGTAAGTATCATATCGCTCTTGTCCTGGGTAAAACGTATCACTAGAAGCGGTGATACCAACATGGTGCGTTACGCCTAAAGACTCACAGGCTTTAACCATTGCTTGTGTACAATGAAAATCAGACACAGCAGGATAGCTAAGTGGTGCAAAATGCTGGCTTGCACCATCTAAACGCACAGATGCGGTACTGACCAGTAAATCACCTTCGTTGATATGCGGTTGAATTGCGCCAGTTGTCCCGATGCGTAAGAAAGTAGTGATGCCTAGCTGAGCAAGTTCCTCAACAGCAATTGACGTTGAAGGGCCGCCAATACCGGTTGAACAAACAATGACGGTTTTATCTTTTAGTTTTGCTGAATAGACATGAAACTCGCGAGTCTGCGCTAGACATTTTGGAGACTCCATTTTTTCTGCGATGCGCTTAGCGCGTTCTGGATCGCCCGGGACTATTGCTAACGTAGCACCTTCTAAAGCGGCTTTGTCTAGTCCTAAATGAAATACCTTGTCCATAGTAAACCTTATTTTTGTGTAAAGCGTAATACTTAATAGTTATGAGTTAAAAGTACAGGACAGATGTCCGAATGTTTTATTCAGAATAGGGTATTGGCTTGCAACTTTAAAGTTGTTCTTCTAAACCTTAAGTAATGCAACTATGAGGAAGAGTTATGCCTGCATCACCGTCACTAGATAAAAACACCGAATTTGCTCGTTGTCTTGAAAGCAATAAAATCGCTGCATTAGCGCCTTTTCATTGGCTGGCTTTGGCGTTTAAAGACATCTCTCGGGCACCCATTTTAAGTCTCATTTATGGACTGGTCTTTACAATTATCCCAGCAAGTATCATGTACCTAGTGTATGAAGCTGGTACACATTTAGTCATACTTCCAGCAGCGGTTGCGTTTGCACTTATTGGCCCAGCGTTTGCCTCGGGTTTATACGACGTGGCATGGGAGCTTGAGAAAGGGCACAAACCAACATTAGGACATAGTTTACATTCCATGTTTAGAAACCCAGCAGGAGAATGGGGGTTTGCGGTTCTTCTAATGGTGATAATGATTGTTTGGATGCGTTTGGCCGCGTTAATACATGCACTGTATCCCAACGTACCTAATCCGACCTTTGAACAATTGTCGGCATTTCTTACTCTGGGAAGTATTGTGGGTGGTTTGTTAATGGCGGCAGTTTTTGCAATCTCCGCATTTACCCCTCAAATAATGATGGAGCGCCGCGTTGATATCATGACAGCGGTGATCTCCTCGATTCACGCGGTAAAAGTGAATGCGCCCGCAATGTTTGTTTGGGGCGCGTTGATAGTCACCTTAGTATTGCTTGGCTTTGCAACCGGCACTGCTGGGTTTATTGTGATTATGCCGCTATTGAGTTATGCAAGCTGGCATGGCTATATCGCCATTATTAAAACCAAAAAAGCGCGAGGGTACGAATAACACGTAACTATGCACCCTCAATGCATATAAAACCATAGCGCGTATTGAAGCGAGTAGCGCTATGGTTGACTTTCCTTATTGGCATGTTATATCTCTCGACTAAAGCATAAATAGCAAGATTGTGGCACCAATTAGCGATCACTTAATTTAAGTAATCCTTTGATTTAAATTGATATTACTAGAAAGTAATTTGGTTGTGATCGACTCATACAGCCGTAACAATATGCACATGCGTAAATAGCGAAATATATGGCTATTCGCATGAATATGCAAAAATAAGCTACCCGGAGGACAATATGACTAACCCAAAACAACAACTTCAAGAAAAACTAGAGCATTGTTTGTGCCCACCAGGAGACGGAGTATTTACCGTTAATACAGCTAAGGAACGCAAAGACGCGCTACGAACTAAGTTATATGGGCAAACTGACGGTGTAGATGAAATTTGGAAACAATCATTAAAGACCATTGATTCTTCTGTGCACAAAGCGGCAATTTTAGGTATTGCATCAGATTGTGGCGGCGGCATATTGCGCGGTGCAAATTGGGGGCCTTTATTTTTACGTTCAACCTTAATTGAGCAGCACCCCCATATTAGCGCGTTCGATCTAGGTGATGTACGGGTGATCCCGCACTTATTACACGATAAGTATTTAAATGAAGCGACTATCAGCAACTGCCAGAAAGCGCTTTATCAAAACCCAAACAGTGACTATTACGTGTCACCTTTGTCAATTACAGAAGATGTGTGCGATGGTTTTTATCAGCAGCATCCAGATAAAGGAATATTTGGTATTGGCGGCGACCACTCAATCAGTTACCCATTAACTAAGTCGTACTTAAAAGCTAAGCGTGATGCAGGAAAGCGTACGGCGATCATCCATTTTGATGCCCATACAGACTTGCTAGTGGAGCGTTTAGGTATTGATTTGTGCTTTGGCTCGTGGTGCACACATGTACTAGAGTATTTACCTGCGCCACACCATTTAATCCAATTCGGTATTCGCTCCAGTGGTAAAGATAAATCTCATTGGGAAAATACATTTGGTGTTAAACAACATTGGGCACATGAAATTCGTGAACAAGGTCCTGCCGCGATAGTTGCACAAGTTATTGCACAGCTAAAAGCAGATAATGTCGATGAGCTATATGTTAGTTTTGATATTGACGCATTAGATGAAGAGTTTGCATCAGCGACTGGTACTCCTGAAGGGAATGGGATGACCCCAGATGAAGCACTTGAAATTTTAGTTGCGTTACGCGCTGAGTTTCCAATAACAGGTGCCGATATGATGGAAATCGCGCCATTTACCGACAGTTCGTTGGTTGGCCAAACAAGTTCAGAAACCACATTACGAGAAGGTGCGAAGATTTCAGCATTTTTAATTGATGCAATGAATAATAGCTAAAATTATAATCAGACGGAGTGCCTGCTCCGTCTTTTCATGCACTACTCCTACCTAATTGAATTTAAATAGCAATGTTAAGTAAAACATTGACCATTCTAACGCGTTAAATAGCGGAATTAATTGCGTCAAAATAATGTAGATAAAATAACGACATTCTGAAATTCTTGCCTCTGTACGACGCTGTTTTCTTGCCGATTTATCTGTGCTGTTATTTCAAACAATGTGCATAACAATTGTAACAGGCTTTATCATTTTTAGCTTATACGCTATATTTTTCTGTAAGTTAACAAAGAAGCACAATACATGTATATAGGATTTGTACTGCTACTGAGCGTGTTTACAGGGAGCGCTTTTGCACAAAAATTGAGTATTGTAACGGAAGATTTTCCTCTATTTCAGTATTATAAAAATGGTCAACTAGTTGGGGAAGCCGTTGATAAAGTTCAAGCCGTGCTTAGACAAGCCGAAGTGGATTATACAATCCATGTGAATCGATGGTCAGTGTCATACACTGCTGCGCTTCGCGATGCGAATACCTGTATATTTTCAATGGGTCGGTCACATACTCGTGAAAAATTGTTTACCTGGGTGTTTCCTATTTCGAAATTTACTACGTCATTTTATGGGCTGAAGTCAGAGAATATTAAAATTCAGACACTGGGTGATGCAAAGCAGTATAAAACAGGTGTGATCCGCAATAATTATAGTCACCAATACCTTAAAATGAGAGGCTTTAAAGAAGATCAGCAGCTTATCATGTTATCAAGTTTTGACCGGGTGTTTGAACTGCTTGAAGCGCGGCGAGGGCTCCTTGACTTGGTTATCTTAAATGACGCACAATTTGACTACCGCGCATTAACCGACCCATTTACCGTGCAGCTTGAAAAGGTGTATACACTAGAAAATAGTGGGGCACAGTTATATTTTGCATGTAATAAACAGGTGCCCAAGCCACTTATCAATAAAATGAGTAGTGCTTATGAAGCATTGCTTCACGATTCATCACTTTTTAATTGATGGCCATGTGAAGCTGTGAAACGTATCTAAGTATAGTTGCTCAACTTTGTCTCTTGCCCACGGTGTTTTTCTTAAAAACTTAAGGCTCGATTTAATACTTGGATCATGTGTGAAGCATCGAATGTCAACCGCTTCACCCATAGCGCGCCAACCCAACTGATCTTTGAGTTTGATTAATATATCTTCTAGTTTAATGCCATGAAGTGGATTCTTTGGCTGCTCTTGGCTCATGATTACCCTAATTTTCAAATCGGTTATTTTACGCGAATAGTACGTTCAGGGTCTAGCTTTATTGGTACACCCGATGCATCGGCTTTTACCCATACGACTCGACTATTGGTTTGCTTTGGATGTTTATTGCTGCAGGCAAATAGCATATCAAACTGTTTGATAAGCGCCCCTTCACTGTATTTTTGGCCTTGATACCAACACACATTTAAGGGTTCATCTATAAAAACGGTATTTTTATGATTTTTATCAAATGCCATACTGTGGGTTGTGGTTAGTATGAAGCATAAGTTGGTGGTTAAAGTTAAAATTCTCATGGCATAACTCCCAGATTTGTCTAATCTTACTATGATTGTAGATAAGATCTTAATTGTGTGAGTAATATTACAACGATTAATCACCTTTCAGATAAGATTAAAAACAAAATAAGAGGGAATCACAATGGCTTTTGATCAAAATATGATGGCAGAGCTGACCTTATTAGCTAAATTTCCGAGAAACAGTATGCATCAAGGTATTAAGCTCCATAAGTCGGCCGAGCCCAGTCTTAAAGATGCGGCAGAACGACTATTTAATAAAGGGGTGATTGATAGCCCTGATGGCGGGTATTTAACAGATTTGGGATTAGACTTAGTAGTGCACCTTGATCAGGTGCACTGTGCACTACAATAAGTCATTACTTAGGAGTAAGCTTAGGCATTAGTACCATTCATTATTGCGCGTCAGGTTGATTCTCTGGCGCTGCATCGATAAAGGCAGGTAATGTGTTGCAACGCGCATAAATCGCTGAGATTTTTGGGTATTGCGACATATCTACTTTAAAACGCAGTGCATTGAACACTTGTGGTACTAGGCAAATGTCTGCCAGTGATGGCTCAGATCCAAAACAATAATCGTGATCACCCAGTAGCGATTCAAGACGGTTAAATCCTTCGATTACCCAATGACGATACCAGGTGTTTTTTTGCACATCATCTACATTTAGTTCACCACTTAAATATTTCAACACCCTTAAGTTATCGATTGGGTGTATATCGCTTGCGATGGCATAACAAAAACTACGTACTTGGGCTTTTTCCCAGCTATCAGCAGGTAATAGCGGGGTATCAGGGTGTGTTTCTTCTAGCCATTCTAAAATTGCCAAAGATTGTGCTAACACACCGTGTTCAGTTTCCAGAGCTGGCAGCAACCCTTGGGGGTTTTTCTCGGTATATGGCGCAGCTTGTTGCTCTGACTTCAATAAATTAACACCAGACAATTCGTGCGAAATATTTTTTAAATTCAGTGCAATACGCACTCGATATGCCGCTGACGAGCGGAAGTAAGTATAGAGTTTCATAGTTGTTCCTTAATCACGACAAAGGCACTATATCAGTGCCTTGTTAAGTATTAGTGTATCGGCTGGTTATTCGCCTTTGTAGTATTTTTTGATGTTTTTCCAGCATTCGGCGTAATTAGGCTGGCGCTCTTTTCCTTCCAGTGCATATTTTGTTGGCGATATGATATATCGAGATTCAAACATAAATGCCAAGGTATTGTCATAACGCTGTGGCTTAAGATCAGCATTTGAGGCTTTCTCAAATACCTCAGCTTCAGGCCCATGTGGAGACATACAGTTATGCAAACTCATACCGCCTGGTACAAAACCGTGTTCTTTCGCGTCATAAACCCCCTCAATGAGGCCCATGAATTCACTCATAATATTGCGGTGATAATACGGTGGACGGAACGTATTTTCTGCCACCATCCAACGTGGTGGAAAAATAACAAAGTCGACGTTGGCAACACCTTCAGTGCCTGATGGCGAGGTAAGTACGGTAAATATTGACGGATCAGGGTGATCAAAGCTAACTGTATTCATCACATTAAAGCGCGATAAGTCATATTTGTATGGGGCACTGTTACCGGTCCAAGCAACCACATCAAATGGTGAATGGCCAATATCACAACGGAACAGGTTACCGTTAAATTTAGCAACTAATTCAAAGTCGCCTTCCTTATCTTCAAAGGCGGCAATGGGATACTGAAAGTCTCGCTCGTTGGTATAGCCATTAGCGCCAACAGGACCACGTTCAGGCAACACCATTGGATGACCGTAATTTTCGCAGATGAAACCACGTGCTTCATCATTTAATAACTCAACGTTAAATTTAATGCCGCGTGGAATAACCGCAATTTCACCAGGCTTAATGGTTAACTTGCCGCACTCAGTGTGAAGCAGTAACTCGCCTTGCTGCGGTACAAAAAGCATTTCGCCGTCTGCATTATAAAAATACCGGTCTGTCATCGATTTGTTGATCACGTATACGTGAATGCCAATGCCGGTTTGGCCGTTCGCACTGCCATTGGCGGCCATGGTGACTAAGCCATCAACAAAGTCTGTTTGTTCTTTTGGAATATCGACTGGGTTCCACCGTAACATAGTTGGCGGCGTCGGGATTTCTGTGATCGGTGCTGTGCGCAATAATCCGTTATCGAGCGGCTGGTAATCACCTTGTACAACAGAAGGGCGAATACGGTAGAACCAATTTCTACGGTTGTCGGCACGAGGGGCGGTAAAAGCGGTGGTGTTATATTGCTCAGCGTATAGATCGTATTTTATTTTTTGTGGCGAAAACTGACCAATTGGTAAAGCACCCGGTAAAGCTTCAGACTCAAATTGATTGCCAAAACCGGTTAAGTATTGATACTCGTGATTCATTCGTTCGACTCCAGTAGGTTTTCATGTAAGATACTCTCACGTGAGAGTAATATCAAGTGTCTATAGCAATTCTTTTTGTATATAATTGTTTACGTAAATTGCTGTATTCAAAGTTGAGTTAGATGTCATTAAAAATAGAAGAGTTTTTACCCTATAGATTGGTAAAATTAGCGAACAAGGTCAGCCATGCATTCTCTGTAGTTTATTTTGAAGAGGCTGGGTTAAGCATGCCGCAATGGCGCGCAGTTGCACATTTGGCACAACGAGAAACATGTTCTGCTAAAACGTTATGTGATTTAACCGAAATAGATAAGTCCACCATGTCTCGTGCAGTCAAACAGCTCACTGATAAAGGCTTCATTGAATTGTGTACAGATGCTAATGATAAGAGAGCAAAATTGCTGAGTTTAACGAGTGAGGGAAAAGCGTTATTCAACCAGTTATCTAAAAAAGCTCAGCAGTGGGAAAGTGATGTATTGGCCAGTTTATCGCACACTGAAAGAGATACCTTACTCAGCGTGATAAGTAAGGTAGAGCAACAAGTTGATAAAGGGTAGTGTATTACGTCAAAGGAGGCTTCACAAAGCACAGTGGTGAGTACTTAGCATATTGTTGATACTCAGAGATAAAAAAGAACCGAAAAGCATATCTGTTAGTTAGCAAGATGATGTATAAAGATATAACACCAAAAATCAGAGTGGTAAACTAAACTGGTATTATATCATTAGTAATTTCAGTAAAGTAGCTTATACTTTATCGGTTAGTAAGGCTTAACAATTGGTAATACAATAATGATTAAAAGACCCTGTAACTAATTCTGTGTAACTGTCTATCATTAATACCCATGTAGGGTTTAGGATAGGCAGACTATGAGAAGAATTTGCTAAACAAGCTGCTAAATCAATAAAGTCAGAAGCCGACTTAACTGATTTTCGTAAAATGTTAACCAAGGTCACTGTTGAAGCAGCACTCAATGCTGAGCTAAACGAACATCTAGGCTACGCTCGTCATGAAAAATTTAGTACAGAGAATTATCGTAACGGTTATTCATCTAAGACCATTCGCACTGAAGATGGCGAAATTGATTTAGATGTGCCACGCGATAGAGACTCAAGCTTTGAGCCTGTGCTCGTTAAGAAGAATCAAACCCGTTTTACCTCAATGGATGACAAGATTTTATACCTGTACTCCAAGGGCATGACCACGCGTGGTATCGTTGCGACCTTCAAAGAAATGTAGGATGTTGATGTTTCAGCAACGCTCATTTCTCGCGTGACTAACGCGGTAATTGAGCAAGTCGTTGAATGGCAAGCTAGGCTTTTAGATGCGGTTTACCCCATTGTTTACCTCGACTGTTTAGTGGTAAAAATCAGACAAGATAAACAAGTTATCAATAAAGCGGTTTACCTTGCCCTTGGCGTTAACTTTGAAGGCCACAAAGAGTTGCTCGGTATGTGGATATCAGAAAACGAAGGCGCGAAGTTCTGGCTTAATGTACTGACTGAGCTTCAAAATCGTGGCGTGAAAGATAGTCTCATTGCCTGTGTTGATGGTCTCAAAGGTTTTCCTGATGCAATTAATGCCGTTTACCCTGACATCCAAATTCAACTCTGTATTGTGCATATGGTACGTAATTCACTCAAATTCGTCCCGTCGAAAGACTATAAAGCGATCACGGCTGATTTAAAGTGAATATATCAATTCATAACAGAAGATGAAGCCTTGATGTCACTCGAGCAGTTTGAGCAACGTTGGGATAGTAAATATCTCAATATATCACGCTCATGACGTAATAACTGGGAAAATGTCAGTACGTTATTCAACTATCCTGAGGATATCCGTAAGGCCATTTACACCACCAATGCGATAGAATCACTCAACAGTGTTATTTGTAAAGCCATTAAGAAACGTAAGCTATTCCCACATGATGATTCAGCGAGGAAGGTTATTTACTTAGCGATTGAGCAAGTATCGAAAAAATGGACAATGCCAATAAGAAATTGGAAAACGGCCTTGAATCGATTTATGATTGAGTTCGAAGACCGTTTGAAAGATGTTATTTAAACTTGGCAGTTACACAAAACCTGTTACAGGCTCGATTAAAACCTTCGGAGTTTAGCTATAACTTCTTCAATTTTTGCAAATTTAGATTGGTAATATTCCTCTTTAGCTTCGTTGGCTCCATCTAGCCATTCATACCATTCTTCTTGCCCATCATAAGAATCATTAAAGATAGTGTTACCATATGGGTCGTTAATTACACAATAGCGCTCTGTATCTTGGTCATATGGGTCACGCTCATCACAACGTTTTCGCAGAGGATAGTCTGCACTTTTTTTATCAAGAAACATTGTATTTAGCGAATTAGCTAGTTGATTCGCTTTAACAGATACAGATTGTTTGGATATAGAGCCAGTTAAATATCGCTCAGTGTAAATAGAAACAGTAAGGGATGCTGCTAACGCATAAGTATCTGCTAGATAAAAGTAGTCATCATTATAACGTGAATCAATAGCTCTATGATTTGTTAAATCATTTACCTTTATTAATAAACTACTCAATAGTGCCAAGTCTTCTCCAGTATGAGCGATAGTATCACTGTAGTGCTTCATGCTAGCATCGATAGATCTAAACTCAGATATAAAATCAAATTCAGCATCTCTAATTACCTCTTTTCTAACTCGGTCTTGGATAGCTTGGAGGCTTTCTTCGCTGAGAGTGACATATTGAGGTCCTTGCGAACCAAATAAAGCATCGCCAAGGAGAGAGCCTACATTTGAAACAAATTTGCTTTTTGCTTTGTCGAGAATTAGAGAGCCCAAGCTTGCTGTTGTAGCTTCAGCCTGTGTTGCTTCCGTTGTAAAAGTTACAGAGCTTAGAGAAATAGCTAAGATTGAAGTAATATACTTTAATTTCATTATAAATCCTTTAAATAATTAAGTATTATGTCACTAATCATTAGTGACATAATAAAGTTATCATAATTTTATGTCCTTTTTATGTCCTGTAAATATAATGAATTAATGTTGGCTATTACTGGGTGTTCTTCACGTTATATCGTTCACTCTTTTTACGATTTATTTTTTAATAAGAATACGCAGCTAAGCCAATAATTAAGCCAGGTACTGATGCCAACATAACATACGGTGTAAAAAGTATTATTCCACTCAGTGCGGATGTGGGAAATAGCGTGCTGCCAAAAATAAGCACATAGTATGAAAATGCAATAATTAGGGTAGTAACCGATACAAAAACAGTTAAAAACAGGTAGCCGGCCTGACTTCTTGTGTATTTAATGACTAGATAAATGATGGCAGCCGGAATTGCTTTAATATACAAGTCTATGAAGATCCAGAACAGTATAGTGCTAAAATAATACTCGCTTGTTCCCCAAATTAAGGAGCTCAGAATGAAAAATACGGGTGCGCTAATGAGTAGGGTACTCATAAGTGCCAATGTTGTTGCGTTTTGATACTTTTTTTCAATGTTCATGTTTCAAAATCCTTTGAAATGCAAGCTTACAGTTTTTTATCGTTAGGTTTTCCAATTTTAAATGTGAATAATATAGTATTGAAGATGGATGAAATATCGAAATTAAATAAGTACACATAAAAAAGGCCAGTGATCACTGGCCTTTAGAGTTTATCTAATTTGCGTGTTAGATACTCTATACGGTGTATTGTTACAAAAGTGCACTTAAATAGCGTATTTAAGTGCACCAATTCATATTAGAACGTGTAACGAATACCAATTTTAGCTTGCCATGCAGATGAGCCTTTAACTATTGTAGAGTAGTTACGAACATCTGAACCTTGGTAACGTTGGTCAATGATTAACTTTTTGTTATCATCTAGGCCACCAAAGTCATATAGTTTTTGGTCTGCATATTGAATTTTCTTTTCAATTCCCCAGTCGCTGTTCAACAGGTTCGCGAAGTTTTCAACCATGAAATATATTTCGCCTTTATGACCTTCAGAAAAACCAGGGATCTCTTGCTTAAAGCTGACGTCCATAGTTGTAACCCAAGGTTGAGTCCCTGTGTTGCGACCAAGTAATTGGCCTCGTTCAGAAATACCGGCTCTATTTAGTAGTGTTTCAAGTTCGCTCCAAGATAGGCCAGATTCATCCCAGTTTACATTGGCATCATCCGCACCAGTAGGGATGTAAGCTAAGTAAGCTGAAGTACTATTGAAGTCTCTTGTATCACCAAAGTCGCCATCACGGAATGAGCCCATTGTATAGCTAAGAGGTCTACCTGAGCGACGTTCGAAGAATACGTTAAACTTAGACGCATAGCCATCGAAGAACTCAGTTTGATAGCTAATGTTTATTTTTAAGTTATGTTCAACTTCATAGTGACCACGGCTAACCAGATCTACGTTACGGCTGTGTGTTGTAGCGTGTTTATAGTTACCATCGGCAGTTGATGCACTACCAGGCGCTACGTCTTCTACATCTTGGTGTGTGTAACTTGCAGAAACATACAGGCCGTTGTCCCACTGTTTTGCAATCGCTGTTGAGAAAATAATTGAACGTGCACTTTCGTCAGCGTTAGTCATCATGATGTCGTAATTATCTCTTAGATCACCAGAGTACATTGTGTCATATATAATACGCCCCGTTGCTGAACGAACGATATCACCATTCTCATCAAGCTTTGGTGAAATAGCTGTATTGTGCCAAACAGCTTCGTTCTGTTTTCTGTGGTACGCAAGCTCTGCTGTCCACTTAAATCCATCACCTAGTAACGCCGAATCAAAATCATACTCAAAGCCTACTTGGGCGCGAATACTTGATGGCAATTCAAAATTAGGGTCGGTATAAGCTGTGCTGCCGGCACCTTGCTCTAATGAATTAACAATTTGCTCAGGTACTTGTGTAATATCAACCTGTTCAATCCCAGAGAAGTAATCGTTGATGGCATTTTGTGAGGCCGCAACGTATGTGATCCCATCGTTTTGGAATGGGTTGTTGTACCAAATACTTGGAACGCCACCTTGGAATCGACCAATACCACCATTAATTGTTAGTGACTCAGTTGCGTAATACTTAAAGCCAACACGTGGTAGAATAATATCAGCACCGTCTAAATTCTCTTGGTTTGTGTAACCATAGGTATTTTGGAATGCAGTATTAAGTGATGGTTTATCGCTCGAAGACAAACGCTCATAGCGTACACCAGCCGTTAATTCTAAATCATCGGTAGGGTAAAACGTATCTTCAACATAAAGCGCTATTTGCTCACGCGTTGCATCGTAGGCCAGGTCATTTGCATTACCCGTGTATGCATTAGAGTAGTCAAATTGGTAGTTATCACGGTTTAAATGTAGTTTTTTGTTCGCAAAGTCTTCTAAACTTCCAAAGTCCCATGAACCTCTGGAGTTTCTAGCATATAAATTATAAAGGCGCATATCTTTCAACTCTGCACCAAAGTTAATTTCATGCTCACCAAGTAAATAACTCGCATCGAACGTAACAGCAAGCGTCTGTGTTTCACCTTCATTTTCATGTCGATTGATATCGCGGCCAAATTCAAATGAATCTCCACGGCCACCGTCAACGTACACTTTGATTGAACCAAGCTGAGAGTTTGAAATACTGTCATTGGTTACATCTTTATATGAAATACCTAGCTCAGTAGTAAAATCATCAGACCAATCAGAGTAAATCTTGGTGGCAAAGTTATTGAATTTAGTGACGTACTGATAACGGCTAGATGCCATCTTTACAGAACCACCACCGGTAGCGAAGCCTTTCGTTTCTTCTTCATCTTGCCATTGATAAGTGAAATCAGCACGATGCATATCATTGATGTTCCAGCTTAACTTAACAAGCAAGCTGTCACTGGTGTCTTCTGGGTTTCCACCAAAGTTATCGTCTAGGCCATATACATTATTTAACGTGCCGATAAATTGGTTATAACTTGCTTCACTTACATCGAATTCATGTGATTTACCAGAGCCATCAAATCCATAATCCATTTCCATCTCTTGCTTCCAAGAGTTGTAGTTCACAAAATAGAAAAGCTCGTCTTCAATTAGTGCGCCACCAGTGCTAAAGCCTAGACGTTTTTCTGTAACGATAGGATCGGTACTTGCTGTCTCGTAGATTCTGTGGCCGTCTTCATCTAGTGCAGGTCTGCCATCTTCTTTAACCTCAGAGAGGTTATCTACTTTACCGCCAAGACTAGGGGTACTTGTTTCGTAGAAACTGGTGAAAGTATATTCATTTGATCCAGATTTAGTTACAGCATTGATGGTACCACCGCCAAAATTCCCTTTTTTTGCAGAAAATGGCGAAGCATCAACTGAGATCTGTTCAATTGCATCAAGTGCTACTGGTGGTTGTGCCGTAGGGTAGCCACCGAAGCTAAGACCAAAGTCATCATTCTGGCCAATACCATCAACGGTTAAACCGTTTGTTCTTGGGTTATTTCCCGCAATTGTAAGTTCACCATTACCGTTAATACTAGCCAGTGGGTTTAAACGGGCAATGTCTTTAATATCGTTGTTAAAGCTTGGGGTATTTGCAATGGTGTCTGCACCGAATACGCTGTTTGAACCACCTGCTTGTTGTACGATACGGTAACCCGTTACTTCAATTTTTTCTACTTTTTGTAGAGGCTGAAGTTGAGATACAAGACGATGCGTGTCACCTAGCTCAAGAAAGATGCTATCTAATTCAGTGTCTGAGTAAATATCAGAATCAAGCACCACGCGGTAAGGACCACCAACGCGTAGACCTTTGGCAATAAATGCACCAGAGTCATTGGTTGTGAATGTGCTCGTTGTGCCTGTTGGCTCGTGAATAACTGTAACTTTAACGTTGGCAGCAGCGTCACCAGCAGGTGTGGTGATTTTACCGCGCATGGCTGATGACGTATCAGATGCAAATGCACTTACAGATACGCCCAAAGCGAGCGCTAACGCGCCGGCTACTTGAGTCAAGCGAACGTTTTTCATTGTGTTGTTTCCCGTGTAAGGTTATTTAAATTACTACTACTGTGCGAATAGCCAAAAAGCTGTAACTTTTCAGTATTACCAGTATTTTTATAGTATGTTGCAGTAAAGCAGTTGTTTTAATCTGCAACGGTTTAATTTGTAAAGTACAATATTTAAGCTTATTTATTGGTTACTTCGTATTTGATAAATAACGGCTAATTTGCAATTTAAGCACCTTAGCCGCTTATAAATATTATATTTTACAGGTGGGTTAACTCCTTGAACCCGTTAAAACTTAAAAGTCGTATTTTACCCCTAGGCGAATTTCGTACAATGAAGGCTTAATTTCAAAGTCAGTACCTGATGGGTTATTAAATTTATGAAACACATATTGACCTTTGTCATTTATTGACGCAGTCACGGCATTTTGCATAAAGCTACCGGTGTTGAGGGTGCCCCAGTTATCATTAAGTAGGTTACCCACATTCTTGATTACGAAGAACGCTGAGCCTTTGTGGTTATCAGAGAAACCGGCAAATTCTTGCTCGATTTTCAAATCAAACGTGACCCACCAATCGCCATCTTGCGAGTTACGGCCTTGAATTTCACCACGTGATAAACCTTCACGTTCAACCCATTTATCAAAATCCGCTTTTTGAAATGGAACTTGTTCCCCTGCATCATTTGTATGGAATCCATATTCGACTAAACCATCATTCTCGCGTGGTACGTACAAGAGATCACGTTTATTATCGGCAAACCCAAACATGTGAGTGTTATCAAACGTATAAGAGTATGGGTTGGTCATACTTGCTTGACCAAATACACTGAACTTAGTTGCTAGCCCATCAATGAACTCATGCTTGTACGATAAAGACATGGTGGCACGGTGTGGAATTTCATAATTTGACGTAGATACACCCGGGTTTTGCGGGTCATGAGCGGCAATACCATGGAAGTTTGAAAACGCCACTGAACTTGTCATTGGGTGAACATCGTTTGACATGGTATACGCATAAGACAGCGCCACATCGATGCCGTTATCAAATGACTTATTCATGCCAAATGATAAAACATGAGTATATCCATCATCACCCGTGACATTGGTTAATAGCAAGTCTGACTTACGAGAATGAAGGTCGTCGTTATAAATAGGTCGACCATCTGGAGCAGTTTCGGTACTGGCAAGCGTTAAGTTGCGTACAATCGCAGAGTCTTGTTTGTCGGTATATAAGTAATCAACCGTAAAGACATAGTCAGACTCAGTGACATAGGTAGCACCGAGTGAATATTTCCACTCTGATGGTAGCTCAAAGTTAGGGTCAGTGACGTTAGTGCTGTCATCTGCGCTGCCTGAGCCTACCGCATTGTATAATTCTTGTGGAATTGCAAACCCAGCCTTTCCGCCATCAACAAAGGCAACCGCATCTGGGCCTAGTAGTTGAACACCACGTTCACTCTCTTGAATATTACGTACGCCATCGTTCGAGTAACTATTTGAGATCCAAACATTCGGGTTACCACCAGAATATAAGCCAAAGCCACCCCGAATTTCTAGTTGGTCGTCGTAAATCCAGTTAAAGCCAAAACGTGGTTGAATGAGGTCAACGCCATCTAAGTTTTGCTGATTAGAAAAACCAAAGCGCTCTTGGAAATTCGGGTTATGTGCAGGTACATCGTCACTGGTATACCAGTCGTAGCGTAAACCGGCTGTTAGGGTAATGTCGTAGTCAATTAGGTCGAATTTATCTTGCGCGTAAAGGGTATTTAATGCGTACTTAAATTCACCTGCAGCATCGACAGGGTTATGCGATGAAGCATTTCCGTAGTAAACACGGGCAACCCCATTTTCAAAGTCTTCGATACTACCAAAACGGTGCTCACCTTCATTGTGCTGTACGAACATATTGAATACGTCGAGTTCTTCGCGCTCATAACCAAATGACAGCTCGTGATCGTCTAAGTAGTATGTACCGGCAAACTTTAACGATAGGTTGTCGTATTTTAATTTATTTGCTTGACGAGAATCATCTGGGCCGAGGTATACATCAACATCACCCGTGTCAATTCTAAACTCACCAAAGCCTGACGTTTGGTCTAATGAAAGTTGGCGGTTATCTAGTTCGGAGTAGCCGATGCGAACTTCTGTCGAAAATACGTCATTCCAATCTGAATAAAGAGAGGTCACAAATGATTGAAGTTCTGCACCACGCTCATAGAAGTGGTTAGACAATGAGATTCTATCAGAACCGCTATCAGACTGAGATAACGTAAAGCCATCGTTGTAGTTGTATACAAAACTTGCACGGTGGTCATCGTTGATGTTCCAGTCAAGTTTTACCAATAGCTTTTCATCTTCAACTGGCATGCTAGGAACAAGCGAACCTGCATCATAGCCATATTTGTTGAGTGATATTGCCGCAATGTTATCAATCGTCGCTTGGCTTATTTTACCGTTTGCAAGCGGAGCATATTCAAAAACTTGTGCACCTTCTAGCTTTTCATAACTGGTGAACAAGAACAGCGTATCTTCTACTAATGGCATGCCTACATTAAAGCCATAACGCTTTTCATTGTAGTCGCCGATGGCTTGCTCTTTACCATCAATTTTATCACCTGACAGTGAGTCATTGGTGTAATCAAAAAACACACCACCAGATAGGGTATTGGTACCTGATTTTGTTACTGCATTGATATTACATGATGTGAAACCACCATATTGCACATCAAATGGTGCTAACTCAACAGCAACTTGGGCAATTGAATCGAATGAGAAAGGCATACGCTCAGTTGGGTAACCATTGCGGTTGAGGCCAAAGTTATCGTTCATGCGCATACCATCAACAGTTAAACTGTTAAAACGCGGGTTACCTCCAGCACATTGAATGGCACCAGAGTTGCTTTCATCTACATAAATACGTGGATCAGTACGTACAATATCTTTGATATCACGGTTTATTGCAGGTTTTTCTTGCAGGTCTGCGAGTGAGAAATGAGTTGCAGGGCCTGTACCACCAGATTGCATGGTCATAGGGCGACCGGTAACAACAATCTGCTCCATGTTTTGCTGAGAATTTAGTTGAACAGTCACGGGATATGTTTTACCTAAAGACAAATAAATGTCTTCAACCAATGTATCTTCAAATTTATTCGAATCGATAATAACTTGATAAGGGCCGCCTACGCGTAGCCCTTTTGCTGAAAACGTGCCATTTTCATTTACCACTGTGGTTTTCACTGAGCCTGACGGAGTGTGGATAATCGTCACTTTCGTGCCAGCAGCGGGGTTCCCTTGAGGACCAACAACTTGACCTTTCATACTAGAAGCTGTGTCGTTAGCAAATGCAGCTCCACTTGCACCGATGCTTGCTGCAATAGCAAGTGATAGGGCTGTTTTGCGCAATAGAGTTTTCATTATGTCGTTTCCCGTGTTTTGAATAGTTTATTTAACAGCGGTTACTTTTGAAGTCTTGAGTGCTTCTTTTAAAGGCGCTGCATTTTTGTCAAAAATTTGATTCAATAAGCCAGCTAAACGAATACCACCTTGTTGTAGGCGTGTTCTTACAGTCGGCATATATTTATAAATGTACCCATAACTTATTTCAGTTTCATTTAAGTTATAGACTTTATCCGAAATATAATGGCTTTCTAATAACCAGTCTGCAGGCTCACTGTCAAGGTAATCACTTATAATGGTTTTATTTGACGTTTTTATGAAATCTGCAAACTCACTGTAAGATAGACTCTCATTTTCAATTAAGCGAGTGTCCCACGTTGAATGTAGGTTTGTTTTATCACCAAAAAATGTCACTTTGATTAGGTTTCCGCCACGATCTTCGCCACGTCCTGCGTGAAATGGTTGGTGGCTATCACCCACAAGGTGCACTAAAAAACGCAAGGCAAAGCGTTTCTCATCTATTGATTTATCATTAGATTGAAGGGTGTTTTTTGCGTAGTAAATACCATCTAGGATGTGCTTTACTTGATCTTTTGAAGAAATCGTATGGTCAACATGGTTATGCATTTTGCTCGCATCTTTAATGTTGATGTAGTGCCATTTTGTGGACTTTTTACGCCAGAAGTCACTGCTGTCAGAGCGCATTTCGTCTGCCCAAGTTGATATTTGCGCCAGTGAACTTTCTTCTAAAAGAGGGGTCAGAGCTTTCGTGGTTGTTTCTGTTAGATGATCTTCAGCAACTTTACCAATAATGCGGTGACCATTTTGGCCCCATGCTACGGCATTAAATGAACTAGACAACACACCCACAAGTGCAATTACAGAGAGCTTTTTAACTAACATATGCATTTTCTTCATTGTTAAAAAGTCGCCAATGACGACTATTCGATAAGGTCAATTGTCCGTATTTTTCAAGAAATAAAAAGGACTTAACGGGATTCATAATTTCTTGTTAATAAAGCATAAAATTCAATGGTTTATAGAGTTTAAGTAAAATTACTTATTGTAATAAGTAAGGATTACTGGTCTAATGGCTAAGTCGGCACTATAAGAATAAATTACCCTTGAGATATCATAACATTCTAATCAATAAACCCTCTATTGTTACATTATTGTTTCTATCTATGTGGGCCTGCTGGGTTTTAGGTCAGGCTTTTAGTAAATCAAACATAGATGATGTAGCCCATGTGTTGACACATTCTTACCAATGCACGACCTCTTCTATTGCAAATAAATCAGTATTACGGGTGCATGTTCCTATCGAACGATTAGCCATAGACATAAAAGAAGGGCTTTGTGAGAGTAAGGTTGTCGCCAAGCAGTATGGGCACGTTGAAATATATTGGGGGGGCAACTTAGCTGAGCAAATAGAGTTTTTAGCCAAAGGTGTTGCGGATGTGATATTAAGCAAAGAGAATGTTATGCAAGCACTCATGGCTGAATCAACACACAACTACCGGCCTATTATTGGTTATCAAAATTACACTGCGTTTTTTATTTCAAATAAAGAGAAACCTAAGTTAAATAAAGCCTATTTTTTAGATAAACGAATTGGCTTACTTGACTACCCAACCAGTCGTTCAGGCCATATATTACCAAAACAGGCGTTTAAGCAGTTAGATATTGATTTAGACGCGTTAGATATTGTTTATGCGAGTACTCATACGTCATTACGAGATAAACTGGCAAAAGGCGAGGTTGATATTATTTCGTCATACTGGAGAAAAGACGACCAAGTGCGTTTTTCTAATAATTATATAGTTCCAATTGGCGGCGAAATCGTGGGCAGCCGATGGTTTTTAAAAATGAATGACGAGAATATAGACTTAGCGTGCGAATTACAATCAGTGATTAGCGCGCTTGCCCGTTCGCAAAGTTCTTCTTATTTCAAGTCATTACAACAGTATTGGCAATGCGAGAAATCACCTTATCACTTTTTAGGGGAGCAAGTGTGATGCCGCATTGGAAAAATATTGCTTTATTCATTGTTATATCGGGTATTTTCACAGGAATATTTTATCGCGCACAAACTATACAAATTGAACAAGACATAAATCAACACGCAGCACAAATTATTACTCGCGTTGCGTTGGACATAAATGCATTGCCCATTGCTGATCCGTTTTTTAGCTATTCTGGCAACCCAAACGTTGTCGCATCTTATATCGAGAAAATAAACAGCAGGCTTGGGAGCCAAGCGGCGAGGGTATCACTAAAAGAAATTAGTATTTCTAAATTACCAGAGCATGATAGTACCGTGGTAAAACCGCTTGCTGCGGCACATCGTACTATATACGTGTCTTTTGATGTTGATACCCAGCACAACAAATCAGCCTATATTTTGCCATTTGTTCTTGCGTTATTAAATTCTGCTTTTTTTGGCTGGGTGAGTACTGGGGTTGTACGAGATAAAGTGCGTACTACCAACACAAATGTTGAGTCAAAAATACCAAAAAGATTGGTTGTTGACCTATATACTAAAACAATTATGCTCAATTGTGCGAAGGAAGATGCAGTTAAGCTTGCCAATAAACCACTGTGTTTTTATTTAGCGTTGGTGGAATTCTGCGAAGCGCAACCTGACGTAATACTAAATCAGAATAAAGATGTGCCTGATGAATTAATGGTAATCGCTGACAAGTATTTTGACAGGTTAATTACATTAGGGCACACCATTCGTAAGCGCCCTAATTTTTCTTCGAGTTTGGAAAAAACATTAAGTGAGATAAGAGCGGCATTAGATGAGATCATGGCTGAGCATAGCGAGCTTAAAATGAAGTATTACCCACCAAAAGCACATGGTGAGGGCTCCCGTTCTAAATTACATAGTTATGGCTTATCTGACGTTTTGCTCGAAGATATTGAAGTGATCGGGAAGTAACAAAATTTACAACGTGAAAATTAAACGCAGTAACTAACTGGTGCATGTGTAAAGGTCTGTTATTGAACTTAAGGCATAGGCCATATAGGCGCTATGCCTTTTAAAGTCTATTTTATAGCTGGTCGACTTTAATTGGAGAGTGGTTTTGGAGGTAATTGATCAATACTTCAGAGTCAGTTAAATCACTCGAAGCAAATCCTGAGTGTTTATTAAGCAGTGGGTAGCCATCTCCACCTGCGGCATTATAGCTGTTAATACTCATGGTATAAGTGCTATCAGCTTGAAATGCCTCACCCTTTATTTTTAAGTTGACTAATTTTCCAGATTCAATATCAAATGTTATACCATAGTACTGTAAGTAAGCACCTGAATCTGCAGGAAATTGAGTAACAACATTCAGGTATTGATATAGTTGCTCACCTGTAAAGGTAATTTTTGTGATCCTGTTTTTAAATGGGTGTACTTTTAGTACATCCTTATAACTGACATCACCCGCTTTAATACTATGACGTATACCACCGCCACTGATAAGGCCAAAATCAGCGTTCACCGCAGCCATTTGTGCCTTTATGATCAAATCAGCCAGTTTGCTTTGCTTAAACCGAACGGTATTTCGGCCTCCATCTAAGTATTTGTCGATTGACCCGACCGTTTTAGCTAATTGCTTTTCACCGATAGATTGATAAGGTTGTAGGAAGTCTTGTAGCTTTTTGTCAGGTTTTATATGCGATTGAACATAATTGCCATCGGCTTTTTTAAGGTTGACCGGGATGAGTTCATAGCTTAGTAGTGATTTCTGGCCATTTTCAATTTTAAACTCTGCTTTGCCAACGTACTTACCCCACTCGTGTGCCTGCATAATCCAAGTGCCATTTTGTTGGTCTGGCTGACATGATTTACCAGGCGCAAAATGCGGATCTTCAGCACCTGTATCAGTTACACAAATGGGTTCTTGAGAATGGCCACCAATAATAATGTCTAATGTCCCTGGTGTTAGCGCACGTGCTAACGTTACGTCACCAGGCGCATTTATTCCGTATTTACCATCGTGATAATGGCCCATGTGAGTTACTGCAATCATGACATCGATGTTTTGTTTTGCACGAATTTCATCAACGACCTGTTTGGTAATAGCTGATGGCTCCACAAAATCTAGTTCCCCAATATAAGTAGGGTTAGCAATTTTTGCAGTATCTACCGTTGTTAGACCGACAATACCTATGGTTAAGCCACCTTTATTTATAATGGTATAAGGTTGATAGGCGTGAGAGTGATCGTCTTTGTTCAAAATATTGGCTGATAACAAAGGAAAGTTAGACCAAGCAATTTGCTTGTCTAAAATAGATAAGGGATTATCGAATTCGTGATTACCTATCGCCATTGCATCATAACCGATTAGGCTCATCCCCTTAAAGTCAGGCTCGGCTTTTTGCAAATCAGACTCAGGGATCCCTGTATTGATATCACCACCAGAGAGCAGTAAAACACGATGACCTTTATTGGCTGCTGTAAGTCGTAATTCATCTATGAGTGTTTTTCGAGCTGCCATGCCATACTCACCATCTTCGTTATGCCAAAAGCGGCCGTGATGATCATTGGTGTGTAAAACAGTTAAGTATTTGGCTTTAGATTCTGAGGTGTTATCAGAAGACGTCGGTAATAAGTTACATGCCGATAAAAGCAAGCAACTCGCGAACAAAGTTATGCGCATAATATAATTTTGTGGAATAAAATAGTTAGGCCCTAGTTTAAACTAAAAGCTCTAAGAATAAATGCAAATATTAGGAGTTTTTTGATACCTCATTCGCAGATTGTACAGCCATGCTTCTTCGTTGCAGTTCATTCTTGGCAATGTGAGACTTTAAATGATCGGTTTCAACCATCCAATTTAAAAATGTCACAGGCAAAGCACGATATGATTCACCACTATGCAACCCAAAATCACAGATTTCTTTTTCGTTATTCATCCTAGACAGCCCCGATTTTTTTATTTTTCGGGGCTTATCCTATCAAAATATTTCAAGAGGAAAAGAACAATACGTTACAAGGTGATGCTTTTTTATAACCTTTTGTTATAAAAGTGTGAATATTATTACTACCCATTGAATAATAAGGAAGACACAGCCGATAAGAAATGTGCGGTATCGCATGAGTACATGATTGGTACTGAGGTGTATGTAACTATGGACTAGTCTAGAAATCACGAAAAGCACCGCACTCAGAGCAAAGACCCATGACACTTTATTCAAGGCAATAGCCAACACACATACAACGAAAAATAGCATAGGAATTTCAAATTGATTACTGAAATTTCTTCCCGCAACGATGACATCTTCAGGCGCGGTCGTCAGATCCATCGTTTTAAATGCATTTTTATCGACTAACTTATTCTTGGCCGCTTTGAATCGGCGTTTACCCATAATAAACATCACCAAAAGTGTGAGTAGAGTTTGGCCAAACATAGCGAATATGACTAAAAGTAACGGGGTGTGCTGCATATTAAGGTGCCTTTTTACAGAGTGTTACAAACAAAGTACGTTTATGATTGCAAATTGGCAAGGAAATTATGACTATATTAAATAGTAAATTTATTATGGAAAGTATATGAAAAGATTATTCGCATTAAGTGCACTGTCGCTGTTCGTCATTACGGGCTGCTCTACGACATCAACGGTCAATAATAGCGTTTCAGCTCCCTTGATTTCAGACTCTTTAATTGTCAGTCCAAATGATAATCGACAATATGAAACAATGACACTTGAAAATGGTATCGATGTGTTATTGATCTCAGATCCAAAAGTAGAAAAGTCGGCAGCTGCATTAAGTGTGGGGGTCGGGTTACTTCATGACCCTATGAGTCAACAAGGTATGGCACATTATCTTGAGCATATGCTTTTTTTGGGGACTGAGCGTTACCCCGATTCAAAAGGGTATACGAATTTTATGACGCAAAATGGGGGCGTTCATAACGCTTATACTTGGCTTGATATCACCAATTATATGTTTAAAGTGAATAATGATGCCTATGAGGAAGGACTTGATAGATTTTCTGATTTTTTTAAAGCGCCGAAGCTTTACCCTGAATACACAGATAAAGAAAAAAATGCCGTAAATGCAGAATGGTCAATGCGCAGAGAAATGGATTTTTTTGGTCAATTCAAACTCTCTAGAAATATGCTGGGTGATCATGCAGCCAACCGCTTTTTAATCGGTAATTTAGAAACACTGGGTGATAAAAAAGACAGCAACTTGCACCAAGAAACGGTGGCATTTTACAACCAATATTATTCGTCGAATATAATGAAAGTCGCCATGATTTCCAATTTACCGACTCAGGAAATGGCGTTAAAAGCGAAAAAATACTTTTCCACAATTAAAAATAAAAATATCGAGAAGCCAGAAGTCGTCAAAGCCATCGACTTTTCAACAGTGGGCAAAAAACGGATTCACTATGTACCCAATGAAGATGTAAAGCAGCTAAAAATTGACTTTACCATCGAGAACAATAGCGCTGATTTCGCAGTAAAACCCAACTATTTTGTCACGTATTTATTGAGTAATGAAATGACCGGTGGGCCTGCACAAGTGCTCAAAGACAAAGGGTGGATTTCTAGTTTAACAGCCTATGCAAGTCCCGCCATGTATGGCAACTATGGTTCGTTAACGGTTGACATCAATTTAACGGATGCGGGTATGGCAAAGCGTTCAGATATTGTCGCGGCTGTTATGCAATATATTTCGTTAATTAAAAAGCAAGGTGTAGATAGTAAATACTTCAATGAGATCAACACGTCTCTTAGTAATGAGTTCCAGTTTTTAGAAAAGGGAGATGAATTTAGTTACGTCAGTAACTTAGCCGATAATATGCAAAAATATCCGCTAAATCACGTGTTGAATTCAGGTTATCATTACGCACAGTTTGATAAAAAAGCGGTTAATAATGTGCTCGAGCAATTAACGCCTGAGCGGTTGCGAGTATGGTATATCAGTCAACAAGAGCCTGCGGATAGCCAACTGCACTTTTATGATGGTAAGTATCAAATCGCAAAGATCAGTGATGAAGAAGTTGCAAATTGGAATAAAGCGACAGATCTTAACTTAGAGTTACCATCAATCAACCGCTTACTACCACAGAAGTTCGATATTAAAACCACAGCTAAACAGGCAAAAGCAGGTGTTTCTGAGGTATTCAATGATGAGCGGATCACCATATGGCATTCGGCGAGTGAGCGGTTTTCTCACCAACCGAAAGGATCAATGGATATTTTTATCAATACTGCAACACCTAATACGAGTATCAAACACGATGTAGCAATGCATTTGTGGGCAGATCTGTTTGGCTTACAACAAAGTCGTTTGATCACAGAAGCGAGTGTAGCTGGTATGTCGGTTAGTTTGGCACCGAGTAATGGTTTAATTTTATCGGTTTCAGGCTTTACGGACAAGCAACCAACGCTTGTAAGTCAAGCACTAAAAAGTGTTGAGTTAAGTGTAGATGAGGTAACATTTTCTCAGGCGGTGGATAGATATCGCCGCGGGTTACTAAACGCTAAAAAGCAATTCCCATTCCGTCAAGCGTTTGGCCAATATTCAAAGCTTATACGGTCCGGAAATTATGACTTGGGCGCTCAATTAGAGGTGCTAGACAGTATCACTGTCGCCGAGTTTAATGCATTACAGCAACAAACGTTAACCGAAAATAATATTCGAGTGTTTAGTTATGGAAATTATGATCAAGCAGAATTGGCTGTCATTGCAGCTAAAATAAATGAAGTACTGCCAGCAGCGAAATTGATCACCCAATATACAAAATCTAAACACCTAGTGCCAAAAGTAGGGCAGACGTTAGTATGGCAGCAGGATATAGATGTTGCAGATGTGGCTATCGTCGATATGTATGTTCACCCAACGCCAGGGTACACACAAAAAGCGGCTGGCTTATTACTTAAATCACACTTTAGTCAGCATGCATTTGAAACCCTAAGAACAGAAGAGCAATTAGCCTATGCGGTTGGCGTAACAGCACAAAGCATTGATGACTATTCCGCGATAGGGTTATATATTCAAACTCCGGTGAATGATGTAGAAAAAATGCAGGCACGTTTTGACCTATTTAAAACGCAATATAGCAAAACGCTGAATGATTTGGATGATGCAACATTTACTGATCTGAAAAATGCATTGTTAGTGTCTTTGAAAGAAGAACCTAAGAATTTAGGGGATGAATTACGACCTTTAATCGCAGATTGGTATAGAGAACGTTATGACTATGACTCAATGGACAAGTTAATTAATGCGGTAGCGCAATTGTCATTGAGTGACATCAAATCGTACTATCAACAAACAATGCTGAATAACACAGCGCCTAGAATCAACGTTCAAATGAGAGGCAAGAAGTTTGCGGATGAACCATTTGCGCAATTGCCAAACCAAACGGTTGTGCACTCTTTAGAGGAGCTTTATAAGCAAATAAAAATGAAATAGTCCAATACAGTGGGGTGAACGCAGGTGTGTTCACCCTTACTTTAGCCGACACAATTTACACTTCAGTCTAATCACGAACATCGAACCACATTAATGTCGTTTAATTATCACTCAATTATAATGCGCTAAGCTCTATGATGAACAAATAGTTACTGCTGAAACCAAAATGTAAGTTACGATTACTGATAAAAATAATGATTTTATTTATCGCCGTATAACGCTTCAAGTTCGGTTACAATATCTGAGTTTAATGCGGCCCAATTCGCTTCAAGTGCACTGATGAGTGCTTGGTAGCCGTCGGCTTTAAGCGCATTGGATTTGAAGAAGTAACTTGATTTTACTAAGTTTTTCTTGCCCTCTTTAGAAGAGAATATATACCAATTTCCAGATATTATTCCGCCATGATCATCATGACCGGCAAAATCATTAACATGTATTTCGACCTCAAAATAGTCTGAAAATGTCGTAGAGACTCTGGCATTAATAATTTGCCATCCATGTAACTGTGAAGACAGCATTTGCTGAGCAGACTTATAAAGCATGTGCTTTGGGTGCTCTGACCAATAATTAAAATTTGCAATGGAAACACTATGATTGGTGTGAACTTGCACGATTGCTTGTTGATCAGATACACCAATAAGCTTGACCGGTTTTAGGAGTAAAGTGCCGCTCGGTATTGCGGCACTCGTTACAGCTGGGGTCGTATTAAATTGATAATAATTGACCGCATTTTGTGAATTACCGCTGCACCCACTAATAAACAAAATGACCCATATTATTATTAACAAACCCTTCATTATTTCTTCCTTGGTTGCTTATCTTCTGGGCTTTGTTTGTCGAAAATGAGCATACTTGGTTGCTCAGTTAAGCCTTTTGATATAGGTTTTAAAGTATTGGACAGGCTTTCTAACTCCTCAAGAGTATCAGTGAGTTGGTCAACCATTCCTGAGCCTTGTTGATAATTCGTCAACGTTTTCTCAAACTGTTTTAAGCTAGAGGTTAATTGACTCAAAGTAGTGTTGATTTGGCCTAAACTGCCTTTTGTGTCACCAGCTAAATCTTGCTGATTAAATTCACTAATTAGTTTATTCATTTCCATTGCAAGTAACCTATATTCCTGTAATGTGCTGTCAAATGTTGTCATTGTTTGTGACAGTGGAAGATTATTTAATTTGTTAAGTAAATCTGTAACTTGTTCTGATATAGCAGTGAAACCACTAGAAACACTGGGCAATACCGGGTAAACCGAAGAGTTTGCTAGTACAGCTTTAGGTGCTTTGCTATAAAAATCTAATTCTATGTATACAGCACCCGTTAAGATATTACCACTTTTTAGCGATGCCCTCAGTCCATTTCTAATCCATTTTTCTATATTATTTTGCCAGTAACTTTCAGCTAAGTCACTTTGTTCGTAAATTCTCCCATATTCAATTTTTATAAGTACAGGCACAGATGTTGTGTCTTGTTGAAAGTATAAAGGCTGACCATCTCTTTCAATTTGTGCGGGGGCTTGTTCAACTGTGCCTATGCGCATGCCACGGTACTCAACAGGTGCACCGACCGTTAATCCTCTAATTGATTGTTCAAATTCAACTAGGAAAAAGTCAAAGTTATCAAAACGTTTTTCTAAAGCTGCAGCAAAATTTTCATGGAGTTTATATTGTCTGAGTGCACTGGCAACGTCTGATGCGGTGCTATTCGGTGGGTAATCGACAGATATGCCTCCCTTAATCAACTTTGATAAGCTCCCCGTAGAGACTTGGATCCCTTCTGTCGACAGGTTGACGTCAATCCCTGAGCTTACCCAGAAAATCGCGTTGGTCGTGATCAGTTTATCGTAAGGAGAGAAAATAAATATGCCATATTCCATAATAAGGTCATCGACATTGAATTTAGCCGATTCAATTTGCCCTATTTTATAGTTACGAAAGTAGATGCCGGAACCAATATCGAGCACTTCGGCTTGTTTAGCTTTCAATTGAAACCGTTTTCCTGACACATCTTGGCTTATTAATGCCGGTTCTTCTTGCAACGTGAAAAGCGTTGAGCGTGCTTCACTTTGACCGGGCTCTAACTCCAAATAAACCCCAGATAATAAAGTATTCATACCTGATATACCTGATTCATCAATTCTAGGTTTCACCACCCATAGTTTTGCATCTTCGGTTAAGAGGTGGTCATAGTGACTGTCTATTTGAACGCGCGCTATAACGGCATTTTGCTCCAATTGCAGCCTTAATGTTTCAACAGTCCCAATTTTAACATTACGCACTTTCACTTGCGTTTTTCCTGCGACAATGCCCTCGGCACTGGCCATTTTAACAAAAATGGTATATCCCTGATTTATTTGATGTTGATAGAGCATCCATCCTGTAATTAATAGTGCAATGACTGGAATAAACCAGATAAATGAAAACTTAGGTTTGCTTTCTATATGTGCGTGCTCATTCATAAGCGTGATATTTATCCCATAATATACGAGGGTCAAAACTGTGTACGGCTATCATTTGGCATAAAACCATAGCGGTAAAAAATACGATGCCTAATTGGGGTTCGACCGTTAAAACATTTCCTAGCTGGACTAAAGACACTAATACAATTACTACGAAGACGTCAATCATGGACCATTTCCCAATAACTTCCAACAATCGGTAAAGTTGGCTTGCTCGTTGTGGAGAACGACATTTGTTTGTTTGTACTATTAAGTAAAAAAGTAAAATAGCTTTTACGATAGGAATGCAAATACTGGCAACAAAGATAATGGTTGCAATGGGATATGACCCAGATTCCCACATTATAATGATACCTGAAAATATGGTTGCAGGAGTATGCTGGCCTAAATTGATGGTGTCCATAATAGGCAGAAAATTAGCCGGTATTAATAGTACGAGTGCAGTGAGCATCCATACTGACGCGCGTTCGATAGATTTCGGTTTTCTAAAATAGGTTTTTGCTTCACATCGTGGACAAGTCTCGCTGCGCGAGAGTTGGTTACATATATGGCATTGCCTAAGTTTGTTTAGCATTGCGGTTTGTCCACACACATGTGGGACCGGTTCAAATTGGCACTGTTGACGCTCCCAAAGCTCACTTTCATCAATCAATGTTAATAATTCGATAAAGCAAATTACAAACAAAACGTAAGCCCAAAACCCATAGCCAAGTGATAACTCTGCAAGTGACATCAGTTTAAATGCACTGACCAGAACGGCGACGAGAAATATATCGGCCAAATTGAGCGGGGTAACATAGCTAAAACTTTTGGTAAGCTTTCGTGCAAGACTTAACGAAAGTGTTGACCAAATCTTACTATGCGAGATCAAAGTTAATGTACATACATACACCGGCATAATTAAAATAGTAAATAGAAATAAACCAGCAAGTATGGCGTTGTACTTTTCGCTTAATAGGACAGAGGCTTGCCAAAGGCTGATTTCTTGTACCAGGCCATGTTGACTAAAGGAAATAAAGCTTGGGTATAAACTGGTGAATAAAAAGAGTAATGAGGTAACGGCAAACGCCATATTCCATTGTGATAAATTTTGTCTACAGGTGATCAAATGTGCATTGCAGTTGGGGCAATTTGCACGTTGCTGCGCCCCTAACTGTGCTACATTAACTAACCTATCGCATTGTTTGCACGCCAATATCACGAGAAAACCAAATCTACTTTACCCATGTTCACAGTGTGATACATCATTCGAGTGAGTGCAATCCTTATCACGTTTATAAGATTCACATATCAAAAATAGCAACGGTTTGACGGCTCAAAGCCAGTAAACGGCCATCGTCAGCATATATTTTTGCATCTTCTAACCCATACCCGTTTGCGCTGTGATGTGTATGTGCTTCAAACCCAAGCCATGCGTTGTTTGATAAGGTTATATCTTCTACAAACTCTATGTACCATGACATACTGCTTGCAGGGGAAGGGGTGTCAGCCATTTGTAATAATGTGGGAGGCCAAGCATCAGCTAATGCGAGTAGGTGCACGTCTTGTAAGGTATCGGTAGGCGCTTGCTTGAATTTCATCCAACCGCCTAACGTGGAGTTGTTTGAACCACTAAATGGCATATCACCGTCTTGAAGGTTCAGAGCAACATGTTGAAAGAATTCTGGCATAACATTTTTTTGATATGGTAAAATGCGTTCACTATTGGCAGGCGATAACTGGTGGTTTTGGGTAATAGGTACTATCGCTTTGGATTCACGTTCTTTTGCAAAACACCCTTGTGCAACAAGGCATACCTTCTCATCTTGTTTGATAGTAGACAGCATTTGTGTCGCATTTTTACCACTGCGGAGTATGTGTGTTTCTATTATAAAAGGGTGTTCAGAAAAAAGAGGGCCAACAAAATTAACACTCATAGATAGCACTCTGCGGTTGTCGGGTAGTTGATGCTTCATATTTTGTAGCATCATCGCAGCAGATAAACCACCAAAAGCAGTGCGCCCTTGGCACCAACTCTGAGGAAATACCAATTCGCAAGGCGTTTTTAGCAAGGTGGGATTACTTAATAGTTCATCAAATGTCATTATGCATCCTATTTATCATTCATTTTTTATAATTATGGATAGCATATCTGGTCATACCTGTTTAATAAACCGTTAATGCTGGTGTTTTTTTGACTAAAAAAGCAGATATTGAAAAAAAATTTCAAAAAAGTGCATTTTTTTTTGTTTTTACGGTTGAATTCGATTTTCTCGCCCCTATTTACAAGTCATCTAAACAGAACAACGAATTTTGAAGTCGGAGAAGATTCATGGGTAAAATTATTGGAATCGATTTAGGTACTACTAACTCTTGTGTAGCAGTACTTGATGGTGAAAAAGCACGCGTTATCGAAAACGCAGAGGGCGATCGTACAACCCCTTCTATTATTGCATTTACTGCAGAAGGTGAAACGCTTGTAGGTCAACCTGCTAAGCGCCAAGCGGTTACAAACCCACAAAATACATTATTTGCAATCAAGCGTCTGATTGGTCGTCGCTTTGAAGATGAAGAAGTACAACGTGATATCGATATCATGCCGTTTAAAATTGCAAAAGCAGACAATGGCGATGCATGGGTAGAAGTACGCGGTGAAAAACGTGCTGCACCACAGATTTCAGCAGAAGTTCTTAAGAAAATGAAGAAAACTGCTGAAGACTTTCTTGGTGAAGAAGTAACTGAAGCGGTAATCACCGTACCAGCTTACTTTAATGATTCACAGCGTCAAGCAACGAAAGATGCAGGCCGTATTGCGGGTCTAGAAGTTAAGCGCATCATTAATGAGCCAACAGCCGCTGCACTTGCATACGGTATGGACAAGAAGCAAGGTGACAACGTTATTGCTGTATACGACTTAGGTGGTGGTACGTTTGATATCTCAATCATTGAAATCGATGAAGTAGATGGCGAGCACACATTCGAAGTATTGGCGACAAATGGTGACACGCACTTAGGTGGTGAAGATTTCGATAACCGCGTTATTAACTACTTAGTAGACGAGTTTAAGAAAGATCAAGGGATTGACCTTAAAGTTGACCCACTAGCGATGCAACGTGTTAAAGAAGCGGCAGAAAAAGCGAAGATTGAACTATCTTCAGCACAGCATACAGAAGTTAACCTTCCTTATGTAACTGCAGACGCAACGGGTCCTAAGCACATGAATGTGAAGCTTACTCGTGCAAAACTTGAGTCTTTAGTTGAAGACTTAGTAACTCAATCTATCGAGCCTCTTAAGCGCGCGCTAGCTGATGCTGACCTAACAGTAAGTGATGTAAATGACATCATTCTAGTTGGTGGTCAAACACGTATGCCACTGGTACAAACAACGGTTACAGAGTTCTTTGGTAAAGAGCCTCGTAAAGATGTAAACCCTGATGAAGCGGTTGCCGTTGGTGCAGCTGTTCAAGGTGGTGTATTAGCTGGTGACGTTAAAGACGTACTTTTACTAGACGTTTCTCCATTGTCTCTAGGTATCGAGACTATGGGTCAAGTAATGACTGCGCTAATCGAGAAAAACACAACGATTCCTACTAAGAAATCGCAAACATTCTCAACAGCTGAAGATAACCAATCTGCGGTAACGATTCATGTATTGCAAGGTGAGCGTAAGCGTTCAAGTGATAACAAATCTCTTGGCCAATTCAACCTTGAAGGTATTCGCCCTGCACAACGTGGCGCACCGCAAATCGAAGTGACTTTTGATGTAGATGCTGATGGTATCTTACATGTATCTGCAAAAGACAAAGATACAGGTAAAGAGCAAAAAATCACAATCCAAGCTTCTTCAGGTCTAAACGATGAAGAAATTGAGAAAATGGTACGTGATGCAGAAGCGAATGCAGAAGAAGATAAAAAGTTTGAAGAGCTAGTTGCTTCACGCAACCAAGCTGATGCAATGCTACACGGTACTCGTAAGCAAGTTGAAGAAGCGGGTGAAGAACTTCCAAGTGAAGATAAAGAAGCAATTGAAGCGGCTTTAACTGAACTTGAAACTGCGATTAAAGGCGATAGCAAAGAAGACATCGATGCTAAAGTACAAGTACTTGCAGAAAAGTCACAAAAGCTAATGGAAATCGCACAAGCTAAGGCGCAAGCACAACAAGCAGGCCCTGATGCTGGTGAGCAACAGTCAGGAGCTGGTTCAGCTAAGCAAGACGACGATGTTGTTGATGCTGAATTTGAAGAAGTTAAAGACAACAAGTAATTGTTGACTTGTAAGGGCGCGCTGGCGAATTTCGCTTGTCGCGCCCTTAGTGTATGTAAATTTGGGTAATACATGCTTACGTGTGGATTCCATAATGGCAGATACTTCATTTGCCAACCAATTAGAGTAGTGTGATAACGATGTCAAAAAGTGATTATTACGAAGTACTTGGTGTTAGCAAAGATGCCAGTGATCGTGACATAAAAAAAGCGTATAAGCGCTTAGCCATGAAATATCACCCAGACCGTACAGCAGGTGATACTGCACTCGAGGCCAAATTCAAAGAAGTAAAAGAAGCCTACGAAGTACTGACGGACAGCCAAAAACGTCAGATGTATGATCAATATGGTCATGCCGCATTTGATCAAAACGGTGGCACTGGAGGCCATGGTGGTGGTCAAGGTGACTTCGGCGATATTTTCGGTGATGTGTTTGGTGACATTTTTGGAGGGGGCGGTGGTCGCCGTCAATCTCGTCAACAACGTGGTGCCGATTTGCGTTACAACATGGACCTATCTTTAGAAGAGGCGGTTCGTGGTAAAGAAGTTGAAATTAAAGTACCTACATGGGTAAGTTGTAAGCCATGTGATGGCAGTGGTGCGAAAGCGGGTTCTAAACCGAAAACATGTTCTACGTGTCATGGTGCCGGTCAAGTACAAATGCGACAAGGTTTCTTTGCTGTACAGCAAACTTGTCCAACATGTAGTGGCACAGGTCAAACAATCTCAGACCCATGTAATAAGTGTCATGGTCAAGGTCGTGTTGAGAAGACCAAAACGCTTTCAGTTAAGATCCCAGCAGGTGTTGATACGGGTGATCGTATTCGTTTATCTGGCGAAGGTGAAGCTGGTATGCATGGTGCGCCAGCAGGTGACTTGTATGTGCAAGTTTCGGTAAGAGAGCACCCTATCTTTGTGCGTGACGGTAACAACCTATACTGTGAAGTACCGATCAGCTTTACCACTGCAGCAGTGGGTGGCGAGATTGAAGTACCAACGCTAGATGGTCGTGCTAATTTGAAGATCCCTTCAGAGAGTCAAACAGGCAAGATGTTCCGTATGCGTGCGAAAGGCGTCAAGTCTGTACGCAGTGGTGCGGTGGGTGATTTGATCTGTAAGGTCGTGATTGAAACACCGGTTAACCTAAATGAACACCAGCGTGACCTTTTAAAACAGTTAGAAGACAGCATGGGTTCAGATGGCAATAAAAACCGTCCGAAGGCACAAGGCTTTTTCGATGGTGTAAAAAAGTTTTTTGATGATTTAACGAAGTAAATTACGTCGTAGAAATCATGTTTTAAAGCGGTGCCTAGGGCACCGCTTTTTTGTATGGTTAGATTAATTTAATAATACGAGATAGTCCTGCTCACTGTCACATTTGCAGCCAATCATTCTACGCTGGTCACTGAAAATGAGCTTTCCAGATTTGCACCCCAATATTTCGCATTTAGTACTACAGGCCAAGTTGCTGGTCCATAAAGAATACTCGGTCATCATAAATTTGATCGCGAAGAAACCCACAAACATTAAAAGTAAAACCCTCCAGTTACGATTAAGCATATCCTAAACCTGTTATCACACTGCATTATTAGACTTTAGTCTAATGTATGAATTAATCTAGTAGGGCATATTGATGTGTAGGCGCTGCAAAGGGGATCTCATGACACCAGCAATAAGGTTATTGGAAAAATACCGAATACCATTTGAGGTATTGCAATTTAAGCACCTGAAAACTTCTGTAAACTTTGCAGAGGAAGCGGTGGAACAACTCGGTTTAAATCCTGAGGAAGTATTTAAAACCCTATTAATTAATGTGGATGGTGTATTACATGTGGCGATATTACCGTCAACTCATAGAGTGGATTTGAAAGCTTACGCAAAGGCGTGCAAGGGGAAAAAAGCAGAGCTGGCCGATGTACAGCAAGCACAAACGAGTACTGGGTATGTGGTCGGTGGGATCAGTCCCTTAGCACAAAAAAAGCGACTAAAAACATTGCTACATTATAGCGCTGAGTATCATGCCCATATTTATGTCAGTGCAGGGCGAAGAGGCGTTGAAGTAAAAGTGCCTCCATTAGATTTATTACGGGTATGTCGTGCTGAATTTGCACATTTCTAGCTATCAATCGTTATATCTGGCGCCGATATAGGCTGGGTGTTACACCAACATGTTGCTTGAAATTTCGACCAAAATGGCTTTGATTGGCAAAGCCACATCGTAACGCAATCTGAGCGAGTGAGTGCTCTGAGGTTTCTAAGGCCATTTTTGCATACTCAATTCTTATCGACATTAAGTATTGCTGGGGAGTTTGGGCAAAATTCAACTTAAACATACGGCAGAAATGATATTCGCTGAGCTCGGCTAAATCAGCTAGCTCAGACAACAATATTTGGCGACTAAAGTTACCATGGATAAAGTCGGTCACTTGCTTGGCCTTTTTCGGTGAAAGCCCTCCGGTGATGATTCTTCGTGTGTTTTTTAACTCTAAAGTCTGTAATACGCTGACAAGGATAGTATCGGTGAATTGTTCTATTGCCAATATGTTGTGCTTATCATACCAGTCAGTGTCGTTAATTTGGTGACGGAACAAGGTTTCTAGCTTAGCGTTTTCAAAAAATATTCGTTCTGGTAGGCAAACTTGTCGTGGGTCAATATCGAATACTTTGAGTGCGGTATGTTTGAGGTGTGCATCACTAAAATATAAATGAACAAACTCTTGAGGAACACCAATTTCCCAGCGACTTTCACTATTTTGTGGCATAAGACAAAATCGTCCTGGTGCACCATTAGAGGAAGGCACATCGGTACGGTGTGTTTCATAGCCGCCATTAAGGTACATACTCAAGGTATGTTGTTGTTGGTTTTGGTAATACAACCGCTCGTACTGATTTGTATAGTGTGACCATTCGACTTCATTACGCAGCAGAGTATGCCTAACACACTGTTTTTTCGATTGCGCAAAACTGACATGGGGATTTTTGTTTGGCATGTGTCTCTACATACTATTTATTCTTAAAATTTAGCTTATCTTAAGTGTTTGTTAGTCGCAATTACTTGTGCTGGAAGCTATAAGTAATAACCGCAAGATCATGTTAATTTAGGCAATAACGTGACATATCTATTTGCTCCAACGAGACATACTTAATGACATTATTGATTAGGAGTACAAAAATAATGTCGTTAATTTTATATTTTTTGTTGGTGTTTGTTTGGGGGTTGTCGTGGATTGCAATTAAGTGGCAGCAAGGGGATGTTGCCTTAGAAGTGTCGATATTTTACAGATTTTTCATTGCTGCCGTCATTATGCTGGTGATGGGTAAGTTTATGAATAAATTGCAGCATACATCTGGTCAAGATCACGTTTGGTTTGCTCTGCAAGGCGCGAGCTTATTTTGTTTTAATTTTATCGCATTTTATGTGGCAACATCGTATATACCCAGTGGGTTAGTTGCTTTACTGATGGCAACAGCGCCACTTTTTAATAGTATTCATGGGCGACTCTTTTTTGGCGCACCTATTACCTTTAATTTTGTTTTAGGTATGTTATTTGGGTTAGTGGGTATAGGTTTTTTATTTGCGAACGAGCTATCTACTTTGCAGCTATCTTTAAATACGTTGTATGGTGTACTTTATTCATTGGTTGGCACATGGTGTTTTTCCATAGGTAACATGCTGAGCGTTAAAAATACAAATAAGGGCATTCGGCCATTCACAGCAACCAGTTACGCAATGATTTACGGATGTGTATGTTTGCTCTCAATCATATTTTTCAAACAATTGAATTTCAACTTTGAGCTTACTACTTTGTATATCGGTAGTTTGCTGTACTTATCTATTCCTGCTTCGGTCCTTGGCTTTACCGCATTTCTAGTGCTTGTTAATCGTATAGGTGCTAGTAATGCGGCTTATATTTTAGTTTGCACGCCAGTAATTGCATTAACGATGTCGAGCATATTTGAAGGATATGTTTGGACTTTTAGCGCTGGTGTTGGACTTGTCTTAATTTGCTTAGGCAATGTGGTTTCACGTATGCACGAAGACATGTTCAATTTAGCAATTCGTTTATTTAAATGGCGACCTGTAAGGTTGACGGATCAATAACTGAACTCTCTATTCTTACTCAGTGACGTAATGACTAACGGTATTTTTTACCAGAAAAGTTACTTCACTGATGCTAAATGCGAGATTTAAATAAAATTGATTAAATTTAATTTTAAAATTGTAACCTTATGATTATTAATGTTTTAGTTTGATTAATGCAATTGTGTTATTGAGAGCGAGTATAAAAATAATTATTGAGTATTTGATCTAAACTGATTTTTATGCAGTAATGTACTTATATCTATCTGGTCGGATGAGTTGATTATGAGCTTAAGAACACAATTAAAAAAAGTATTACCGAGTATTTCAGTAACTGAACAAGAGGCATTAGACGCAGGGGACGTTTGGTTAGAAGGGTCGATTTACCGCGGTAAACCTGACTTTGATGCATTACGTGCCGTTCCTGAAGCGAAGTTATCTAATGAGGAACAAGCATTTCTAGACGGCCCTGTAAAAGAGCTTATGGCAATGGTAGACGACTCGGTTATTCAAAACAGTAAACACTTGCCTGATCACATTTTAGAATTTTTGAAAAAAGAGCGATTTTTTTCTTTGATCATTCCCAAATCGTTTGGTGGTTTAGAGTTTAGCCCTTATGCAAATTCAACCATTGTAGGCACAATTGCAACTAAGTCTTCAGCAGTTGCAGTGACGGTAATGGTACCAAATTCATTGGGGCCTGGTGAACTATTACTCCATTATGGCACTAAAGAACAACAAGCCCATTATTTACCTCGATTGGCAAATGGACGTGAGATTCCTTGTTTTGCGTTAACAAGCCCTGAGGCTGGTTCAGATGCCGGTGGGATCCCAGATTGTGGGATTGTTACCAAAGGCATGTATGAAGGAAAAGAAGTTATTGGTATGGAAGTGACATGGGATAAACGCTATATCACACTCGCACCAATCGCGACCGTTTTAGGGCTTGCATTTAAAGTAGAAGACCCTGAAGGGATTTTAGGAGGCAAAGAGCACTTAGGTATAACGTGTGCGTTAATTCCCAAATCTCATCCGGGGGTAGAGCTAGGTAATCGTCATGATCCTATGGGGATACGATTCTACAACGGAACAACACGCGGCAATAAAGTGTTTATCCCGATGGAGTTTATCATTGGTGGCCAAGAGAATATTGGCCGAGGCTGGCAAATGCTGGTCAGTTGTTTAGGTGCAGGTCGTGGTATTTCTTTACCTGCTTTGGGGGTTTCTACGAGTCAAGTGTCCTTCAAGTCTGCATCAGAATATGCCGCTGTGCGTGAACAATTTGGTTTGTCCATCGGACAATTTGAAGGTATTCAAGAGAAGCTTGCTGATATTGCTGGTAAAACCTATTTACAAGAGTCGATGCGAGTATTAACAACCGAAGGTTTAGGCATGGGTCTTAAGCCATCTGTTGTCACTGCAATTGCAAAATATCATATGACCGAAATTGGTCGAGATGTGCTTGATTCTGCGATGGATATTCAAGCGGGTAAAGCGATTCAAAATGGGCCTCAAAATACGCTAGCAAGCGGTTATGTTGCACAACCTATAGCGATCACCGTTGAGGGAGCAAATATCCTTACCAGAAACTTAATGATCTTTGGTCAAGGTGTCATGCGATGTCACCCATATTTACAATCGATGGTTGAATCTATACATAGTCAAGATAAATCAGCAGATAAAACATTTAATAAAATTTTTAGAAAAACGGTAGGCTATAGTGTTGGTAATGGTTTGAGAGCATTCGGCTTAGGCTTGATGCCGTTTACTGCGAGTAGCACATCGACTTTGCCTGAAGTGCAGCAATACGAAAAGGCGGTGCATCAGTTATCAGCGAAACTGGCAGTTTATGCGGATTTCTCTTTGCTGGTATTAGGTGGAAAGCTAAAGCAAGCTGAAATGTTGTCGGCCCGTTTAGGTGATGTGATGAGCCATTTGTATGGTGCGATGGCTGCAATTAAGTATTATGAACAGAAAGTTGCCGTGAGCGATAGACAATCAGCTGCACCATATTTTCATTATGCTACTCGTTGGTCATTGCAAAGCGCAGAGAATGCACTCCACAAGTTTTTAGATAACTTCCCAGCTTCAGCAGCGCGTAAAGTAATGCGTACAATTACCTTACAATTTAGACATAAAATGCCTGCAATATCAGATGATATGATACGTGAATTAGCCAAAGCGGCACAGCAAGATACGGCTTTCAAAGCGCAGCTTACGCATTTGGTAAAACCGAGCCCAGGAGACGGACACGACATAAATGAACAAGCATACAAAGCAAAATTAGCGTGTTTAGATTTGCTATCTAAAGTTAAAAAAGCGCTGCGTAAAAAAGACATTAAACCAGGAGTTCGTTTCGGTGAAACGTTGGATAATGCCTTGGCAGCGAGTTTAATTAATGCGCAAGAGTATGCACAATTAGTTGATTATAATAAAAAGCGTGAAAAAGCGATTCGTGTTGACGAATTCGACTTTGATATGAATTTGTTAGATGACAATGCTCAGCCTATTGAGCAGGTAAAACAAGCAAGCTAGTCAACAATGCCTAAGCGCTCGCTGTATCAGCGCTTAACTACTCAAAAACCTCGATGTATCATCGAGGTTTTTTTATTGTTTTCGTTTGATGATAATAAATGACATGCGTGATAGGGTACGCAAAAATGGGGTGACGTTTAGAACAAGTATGACGGTATATTTAAAGCAATTAAAAAATGCGTTTGATCAGGTTTTACTCTACGATGATATACACGCATTGTGGAGTGGGTGTGGCTCAATCATTAAAGCCAATATTGATGGGCAAGATGTTGTTATTAAGCATACATTCGTTCCGGACTCACTGAAACATCGGCATATCATACAAACCGATATAGCAAAGCACCGGAAGGCCAAGTCATATGCTGTTGAAAAGGACTTTTATCAATTTATTACTGCGGCGTTACCTGCTCACATTGATGTACCTGAATTAATTTGGTCTGCATCATCAGATGTTAGTAATACATTGGTTTTTAAAGATTTTTCTGTTTCTGGTTTTGTGACCCCTGAAATTGCAAGTCTAGCTGATATTAAAGAGATTATTACTTGGTTGGCTCGATTTCATGGCACATTCTTAGGTGTAAGCAGCCCGTTAATTGAACAAAAGCTGTGGTCTCAGGGCGGCTATTGGCACTTAGCAACTAGACCTGACGAGTTTCGTAAAATGGCGGATTGCCCAGAGAAAATTCATGCAGCTCAGATGGATACAATAATAACAAATAGTCCATTTAAAACACTGATCCATGGTGATGCGAAACTCGCGAACTTTGCTTTAAATCAACAAATGGTTATTGGCTATGATTTTCAGTACGTAGGGAAAGGTATTGGTTTGCAAGATGTGATGTTATTTTTTACCAGTGTATTCAATGCTGAACAGTTAACTGAGCATTGTGATATGTTACTCGAGTTTTATTTTGAGGCATTACAACTTGCTTTGTCCAATAGATTCGAGCCGCGTGTTATTCAACAGATCGAACAGTCATGGCGTGAAGCATGGCCTATCATATGGGCTGACTTTTATCGCTTTTTGCTTGGTTGGAAGCCAGATCATTCCAAGATCAACCCCTATATGAAGATGCAGTCAAAAACGGCTGTGGCACATATGGTATTGTAATTGGCAAAAAATGGCGCTGTGACAAACACAGCGCCCAAGGTATTAATAAATAACGCGCTTATTTACATGAAGCACCACGACGCCAAACGTTAGAGAACACGTCTGGTTGTGCGCCTCGTGACCACCAAATTGCTGCATATTCATTGTTCTTGTATGCAACCTTGTCGCCTACACGGTAGTACTTCGAACTATTCCATGCTTCAACTCCTTGACAACCGCCGCCCGTTGAACCGTCGGTTACAGTAACTGTCGCTGTTTTTGAAGAGGTTTTCTGGTCTGCGCCTGTCGCAGTCAAAGTTACTTGGTAGCTACCAGCAGCCACATAAGTGTGATTAGGGGACGTCGCTGAACTGCTAGACCCATCACCGAAGCTCCAATTGTAGCTTTGTGCATTTGTTGATGAATTACTGAAGCTGACAGTTAAACCAGATGCGTTATGTGAAAAGTTAGCCACTGGTGTAACAACTGGGTCACCGCTACAGCCATTTTGGGCAATATAGTCATATGCTGCTTTAGCTTGCACAATACCATATCCGTATGAGGTATCTTTACCCGCAGCACCTTTATCTTTGGCTGTAACATTTAAGATGTTACGGATCTGCTTGTTGGTACATTGAGGATAGTGACTCCATACGAGTGCGGCGACACCTGAAACGTGTGGCGTTGCCATTGATGTGCCACTGATACTCTTATAGCCATTGTTATTCCAAGTAGAATTAACGCCAACACCTGGCCCCGCAATTTCAACTTGGCTATTATATTGTGAGAAAGAGGCTTTGTTTTCGCCACTATCAACGGCTGCAACAGATACAACATCATCATATGACGCTGGGTAACTTAGGCTGCTATTTCCGCCATTACCAGCGGCTGCAATGTGTAAAACACCACGGTTGTAACTCGCTTGGAACGCATTACGCTCTGCTGTAGAACTACCACTACCACCTAAACTCATACTTGTTACATTTGCGCCAGCAGCTTCACATTGTTCAATGGCTTTAATTAAATCTGAACCATAAGCCCAACGTCCTTGGTCGTTAAATACTTTAACGATATGGAGTCCAAGTTGACCTGATGGATTCACACCTACAACGCCTTGGCCATTGCCGCCAACCGCCGCGATTGTACCCGCCACGTGCGTCCCGTGACCATTACCATCGTTATACCAGTTGCCAGTATTATTGCTGCCATGGCCATCGTTACCTGTGATTCCAGTGCTAGGAAGATCTGGGTGATTCAGTGTATAACCGGTATCCATGATACACACTTTACGATTACCGCTCATCGTATCTGCAAGTTGGTTCGCTTGGACCATACCAATACCGTAAGGGGTTGATTCAGCCATTAAATAGCGTTTTGGATCTACTTCAACTAACGCAACATCATCACTTTCAGCCAGCTGAGTCATTTGTTCTTGTGTTACTTCAGCTACAAAGCCATTCACACTTGGCAGCGTTGAAAGTGCTGGAGAGTTAACTGAACTAGCAAACTCAGCCAAAGTTTGCTGTTTGAAAGACGTTAATTCTTGACCAGACATTTTCACTGGTAAGTGAGCATTAACCGCTTGTGACTTTAGAGTTACTATCACGCGTTGAGTATCTTGAGCGTGCGCAGTTAGAGATGCACATATACACGCTGATAGCGCTGTCATTTTTAAGCTTGTTGAAACCATATTTTTCATTTTTAATTACCTTAGTTACATGTTGTTAACGGCTGTAAATAAAACAGGTAATTAGTTCAGTGTCAATTGTGTGTAATTTACTCAATAATAAATTGGTGGTATTAAATTTCAACGATTATGGTAATTTGGGGTTTTTAATTTTATATTTATATGATTCTTACATTAATTATTTATTGATTTGTTTGTTTTTGAAATTTTTAAGTTATTTAAAAAAACCATTTAAGACATCTAAGTTATAATTCAAAGGGGAGCCCGCTGTCTCAGAGAATTGTGTAAAGTCAATTTCTGTAACATTTTTGTCATGTATTGCTCGATATAATGGCATGTATTTTTCACTGAACACGTCGAATATCGGGTACAGTTCTTCACTCTGTATTGGTTTTTTATTACGAGCATGGTCATAAATTTTCACCATAGCTAATCCCCCAAGAGTGACATGTCCACCAACCGAAGCATCTAATGCGAGATGTTGGTTTTTGTCCCAATTGATACCCCCAACTTTGACTTTTTTACGAACACCGAGCTTCTCAAGTGCTTGAACTGATCCCATTGCCATTGCATCGTTTGCAGCCCAAATAATTTTGGTATCCGGTAGCCGTTGCATGAGCCCTAACGTGAGTTGAAACGCTTCATCATGAGACCAGTTAGCAGATATTCGTTGTTTTAACTGTAAGCTAGGTTCTCTATTGGAATAGCTCAGGAGACCTTGTTCTCTGTTTCTGGCTGCTAAAGTGGCGGTCTCACCCAACAATGCAATCATCTGATTACGTGTATATGACTTGGGTGGTGTTACAATGGTGTTGAGGTGTTGCGCAAGAAGCTTTCCTGCTTGAAAGTTATCAGGCATTATGCTGCTAAGAATACCAAAGCCTTTACTATTGATGCGTTTCATTTGTTGATCATGTGGCTTGTTCAACAGAAAAACAATAGCGGGGTGCGTTTGTGTTGAGTTTATGAGCGTGTCTGTAATTACCGATTTTTCATCCACTAAGATTAAATAGCTGCTGGTATCTTGTAACGCTTTTCTAACCATTTGTTTCATAACAATATGATTGCGTTCAGCATAGTGTACTGTTAACTGTATATCTAAATCATCCGCCGCAGCTTGCATAAATAAGGTAACGTTGAGCCAGAAGTCTCCTGTCGGGTTTTCAAACTCATAGCCTGGATTAATAAAAGTAACTTTTGTACTCGATAGTGCGTGGCAGGAAAATATAAACAAAAATACAAGGCTAATAATTGGCAATTTCATCGTGTATTCTAATAATGAATCTTACTGACTATTATGACACATATTCAGACTTTCGACGTTGTTTCGTAAAGGCCCTTTACACGGCAAATGCATTTTTTTAATGCGTGATAGCAGGTATAATACAGTCTGTCTATTATGGGGGCGTTATGTATAAAATACTATTACTCATCGGTGTAATTTCTTTATCGGTGAGTGCACAACAATCAAGTGAACTATCAGTTGATATGAAAAATATTGGCTTGAGCTACAAAAAAGTTATGCACGCAGAGAATAAAGTCGATTTATTAATGTCATTGGAAGCGATGGCTACCTTGATATCAAATATTCAAAAAGAGCAATTTAAACCAGATCTGCAAAAGCAATCAATCGAGGGGTTAGAAAAAGTGCTTAGCGTCATTTCCGTCGCGAAAAAGTACGCTGAAAATGATGATATTAAAAGTGCCAAAAAGGCCTTAGAAAGAGTTGATAGGTATAGAAAAGAATATCATAAGCTGCATGAGCCTCCCAGTATTTGGCAACTGTTATTTGGTTAATTTCAGTCATATATTAACGGTGAATTATCCACATTGAACTATGTATCGAACTTTTGGATAAGAAATTAGAACGAGTGTATTCTTCAATCACTTTTTTGACTAGAGCCTCTTATTAATTAAAGCTTGCTTTGCATTAGGAACGATCCAATAATGTTGTTTTTACTTTATAGGAGATAAAGAATGCAGTGCAAGTTTATTGTAGTGACCGCGTTAGCGGGGAGTATAGCAAATCATACGGTTGCAAAAGACACAGTATTATATGACATAACGGAGCAAAGTCCGTTTACGACCGCCACACAGTATGAAACATTCATAGAAAACGAAGGGGTTGAGCAACTGTTTGATGTATCGCTACGTAGTAAGTTTATTTCAAAGCACGCGCGTAGCTGGGTATCTTTGGCGTTCGATAACAAGCAACAGGTTTTGGAGTATAGCTTAACTTCAGCAGCAGATGCACCTGAGAGGGACCCAAAGCAATGGACCTTGTATGGGTCAAATGACGCTAAGGTTTGGCAAACGTTAGACTCTCGCGACAATATTAATTTTGCAAAACGTACGCATGTAAAGCGGTTTGTCGTAACAAACCCCGGTAAATTTACATTTTTCAAGTTAGATATGGCGCAGCAGGGCACGACAGCGTGGGGGGACAGCTATTTACAGTTGGCTGACTTCAGTCTGTTCGCGCCAACAAATTTACCTGTTGCACAATTTGAAATAGAAGCACCAACAACTTTGATTAATCAGCCTGTCGACATTGTTGGTAAGGTTCAAAATACGCCAGCAACACTAAATTGGTTGGTACCTGGTGCTAAAATATTCTCCCATGGCAATAAAGCAAAAGCGTACTTTCCCAAACCTGGTCGTTATTCGGTTACGCTGATTAGTAAAAACATTTATGGTGAGAGTCGGGTAGTTCAACGAAATGCCATTAAGGTACTCGACAAATCACACCCATGGCTAGGTTACGAAACGCCTGAAGTAAAAGTTGTTATTGAAGACGGTGAGTCAGAAGGTGCGAAACGGTTACTTCGATTATTTCCTGATATTAAGCGCACAATTGATCGGGTGACAAGAGAGCTTGCACCATTGCTCTACAAGAATTTTGTAGAATTACCCAACTTCGAGCAAGTTACTTTCACTTTGAAATGGATGGATACTATTGCTTATCGTGCAGGAGATGATAGCAATATGGAGATTGCATTTAGCTCTAAATATATCACTGAGCGTCTAGCCAATAAATCTGATGAGGTCGTTAAGTATGAATTACTTGGGGTATTGTGGCATGAATTGACGCATGGGTATCAACATTTTCCTAAATCAATAGGTTACGATGATCCCCAAGCTCATGCTTTTATTGAGGGAATGGCTGATTTAATTCGTATTCAAGCTGGTTATCACAAAAGCCGAAAACCAAAATTATCAGAAAGTTACCTGGGGGGGTATACCAATACAGGATTCTTTTTACATTGGCTTGCACCTCAATATCCAGACTTTACGTACCGGTTTAATCAAACGGCGATAGAACTGAATGAGTGGAGTTTTGAGAAGGCAATTCATGTTGTAACGCAAGAAAATATTGAACAATTGTGGGCTAAATATCAATCTCATCTCAGAGGTCAATTGACGATTATTGAATAAAATACATTGACAGGAAATTAAACAGTGCTAATAATTGGAACGTTCCTTTTTGTTTTATTTAGAGAATTTAATTCGATTCTTACTTTATTTAACATTAAATTGGAACGTTCTAACTTAAAATAATAATCAATGGGTTGAATATGAATAATAATTTAGGTCGATTATCGCCAATTGCAATAGCGATGACTATGGCTGCTTCAAGTATGGCATCTGAAGTCAATGGTGTTAACACAATTGAGCGAGTAGAAGTCACGTCGTCTCGAATAAAGCGAGTCGATGTTGAGGGGGCAATCAATGTCCATAGTATTAGCTCATCTGATATGGTGAGAAACGGTTTTGACTCAGTATACGATGCACTTATGGGTTCAGTTGCAGCTGGGGGGGCAGTACTAGGGGAAGTTGAAACAGGTTCTTATACGCCTGGTGCGAAAGAGCTAAATCTAAGAGGTTTAGGCCCAGAGTATACGCTTATACTCGTTAATGGTAAGCGATTGGCCTATTACCCCATGCCTTTTGGTGGTCAAACTAACTTTGTTAATTTAGATATGATCCCGACCGCGATGGTGGAGAGGATTGATATTCAAACCGGTGGTGCATCCGCTATTTATGGCTCTGACGCGATGGCGGGTGTGGTAAATATTATCACCAAAAAAGGCATAGAAGGGCATTTTATTGATGCCAAATTTGGTCAAGACACCTATGGAAAAGGGGATAAAAAATCGCTGACGTTTGTCGGTGGAACAAAAAGCGACAAGTTAACATTTGACTATGCACTCGAATACAAAAAAGAAGATGCATTGCAGTCAGGAGACCGACCTTTTCACGACAGTGTATGGGATAACCCCGATCCTGATGCGAATAAAGAAGTGAACCGCTCAATTACAGTCTGGGCAGAAAACACGCAATATAGAAACCAATATTCGAAGCAGTTTTGTAATACTGATGATAATCCGCACCCGTCAGCGATTCAACATTTTGTCAGCCGTAATGGCTATGGTCCAAGTTGTGGCTGGGATGAAACTGGCGATAAGTTACTGAGAAATGAAAGTGAAACTTACAGTATTTACCTGAATTCGGAATATGCTCTGTCAGAGTCTATGAGTTTATTTGCTAATGGGTTTTATATCCAACAAGACAAAAAGGGCCGTCGAAACCCTTTTCTATGGGGGCATTTAGATTCAATTCATGGTGGTAACTTTTGGGATCCCGACATCGAAAATAAAGATGGCGGCTATGGCGCGCCAGTTAAGTACATGTGGCGAGTCCTCTCTGATGATGAATACACCGATGATGGCCTAGGACGTATTTTTAATGACGAGTCTTTGTCATTTAACTTCGGTCTAAGAGGGGAAGTCGCGGGGTTTTATTACTCTGTTGGTTACAGCCACGCAAACTATGATTTTGCAGACCGATATTTGTCTCACACTGTTGAAGGAAATAAACGACTCAAAGGTCCTAAACTCGGTGAAGTGGATGGTATGGCGGTCTATCGTCCGAACTATAAATTGTGGTTTGGTGGTGTAACGGCTGACAGTGTCAGCGAGTTAATGGATTGGTCAACATATGATGGTAATTCGTTTAATGACACCATCACTGCGGATCTATCGGGGGATTTATTTGAGTTACCTGCTGGACCACTACAGTTTTCAGCTTACATAGAGTTAATGAGAGAGGGCACTAGAGCAACACCCGACAGTCGTATCCTGAATAAACAATTTGTTGGTTTAACTGGCGTTGTGACAGACGGAGAGCGTGACAGATATGCCGCGGCATTTGAGTTTTTAGTGCCTATCACACAAGAGCTGAGTGCTGAAGCGGCGGTGCGTTATGACTATTACGATGATGCGAGTCAAGTTGGTGGGGCAATGACATCGCAATTAGGTTTAACCTACAAACCAACAGAACAAATTGTGATTAGAAGTGCCTTTGGTACAACGTTTAGAGGCCCAGATATGTCGTCATTGTATCAAGGGTTTAGCGGTAATTTTGGTTCATCAAACGATCGGATCACGGCTGATGCTTGTCGTACGCTCATAAATACACAGCAAGCTGGTGGCTATAATGCACAAGCACTTGCGCATACGTGTGCTAGCGGTGATTTAGACTTAACGAGTAATAATATTAGTCGTCTAAAAGCTGATTTTGAAACATTGTCGGCAGGAGATTTAACCTTAGAAGAGGAAACGGGAAGTTCATTTACCGCGGGTGTGGTGTATGAATATTCAGACGAACTGTCGTTTAACATCGATTTTTATTCGATTAAAATTGAAGATAAGATCAAAAAACTTGATGCAACGTATATCTTAGACAAATTGTGGTTGTGCGAAAATGGCGGTGAAAAAGCAGATTCGAGTTTGTGTAATAACATGCGCAACCGAGTTAAACGCTACGATGAACATGGCAAAGGGGTAGATAGGTTAGGTAATGGCATCGCTGGGTTAGCATATACGCCCCATACGATTCAAGAGGGTTACATTAATGCCGCTGAGCGACAAGATGCGGGAATTGATTTAGGGATTAGAGGTTTTTTTGATACTGAATTTGGAACGTTCCGCTACAAGGCAGATTACAACAGAGTGATAAAGAAAAAAGAGCGTATAAAGGCGGAAGACCCGCTTGTTGATATTTTAAATGATCAAGATAATCGTGATTTTAAAGAACTTGGCTCTTTTGCGACCACGTGGGAACAAGGAGACACTTCTGTGAGTTGGTTGATGCTGTACAAAGGGAAAATGTGGAATAACGCTGAATATGGAGAACGTCAAAAGTTACCCGCTTGGATAAAGCACAACTTAACCCTTGGTCAACATATTAATGATGAAACTCGACTGATATTTACGGTTAAAAACTTATTAAATGCAATGCCGCCACAAGATGAAACGTTCAGTAGTTATCCCTTTTATCATGGCGGTCGTTACGACAGCATCGGGCGTGAATTCAGCCTTCGTTTAACCTACCAATTCTAATAAGGTGCAAGTTATGTTTAATTTTAAATATCCAGCGGTTATGTTTGCAATATGCACAGTATTAACCGGGTGTAACGATGGATCAGGGTTTACTCCTACGTTAAAGAATGACACGTCTGAATTGTCAAGTGCAGTGGTTGACGCAGCTCAGCGTAATATGGCTCAAGACGCAGGGTCAACAATTGAAGCATTCTTGCAAGAGGGTGTAAACGTGTCTCCAGCAGGAGAGCAAGTAACGAATTTAATTGATGGCAATAGCGCGACCAAATATTTGGCGTTTGATGGCAAAGCCACCATTGTATTTTCGTCTGTGAAACCCTTTGAATTAAAAGGGTACAATTTTATTTCTGCAAATGATGAACCTAAACGTGACCCGATGAATTGGGTGGTGTTTGGGTCTAATGACAAATCTGAATGGGTTGAAATAGACTCTCGCTCAAATGAGGCATTTGAATTTCGTGGTTTAACTCGCTCCTTTGTCATCGAAGAAGCCGCTGAATATCAGCATTTTAAATTTGAAATGATGCATGGTGGTACTGATAGCTATGGCAGCAACATATTACAGCTAGCTGAAATACAATTAATGGTGGTATCAGATGTACCATTGGTTGAATTTATAGCGACTAACACGACTCCAGCTATGGATGAATTAGTGGTATTCAAAGATGAATCATTAGTCAACCCAACGAGTTGGAAATGGACATTTGAAGGAGGAACGCCCGAAACGAGTAATGAAAAATCGCCCTTGGTGAAGTTTTCATCGCTTGGTGCAAAATCGGTTACTTTGGTTGCTGCAAATGACAAAGGAGAGTCAACACTTATAAAGGAAGACTACATACGTGTATGGGATGAAAATGAGCCTTGGAAAGGGTTTGAAAATCCAAGTGTCACGTTTGAGAGAAAACAGCCTACACACCCAGGTCAAGTGGCCCTTGAACGAGTAATGCCGGATTTAGAGTCAGTAATACAAGATATTTCTCTTAAAATTGCCAAGCGACTTTTTGACAATGTGACACAAATTAATACATTCGAATCAGTTACTTTTATTACTGATGAATATGACTTCCCAGCAGCAAAAGGAGGGTCAGATAAGCATATGGAACTGATGTTTGACTTGAACCATATAGCAAACTTAGAAAGTCAAGGTGATGACGCGTTACGGGAAGAAATATTAGGGGTACTGTGGCATGAGCTGACGCATGGTTACAATAACAGCCCAAAGACTGGGCAGTATATAACCGGTACCGATTACCATACCTACTTAGAATCTTTGGCCAACTTTATTCGCATTGAAGCCGGTTTTTATGAGCATGCTCGAGCCAGCATTACGTGGGTAAAAGACTATAATGAAGACGCTTATAATCAAACATCATTCTTTTTAGAGTGGGTGGTTAAAAGCCATCGCAATATCGACTTTATCAAACAGTTTAATGCCAGTGCAAAAATACTCGATGAGTGGAGCTTTGATTTGGCATTTAAACACATATTTGGTGAAGCGCGAGGCATTGACACTGTGTTTAGTGAATATATTCAGTACTTAAGTGATGAGAAAGGGATCATGGCACCATTTACCACCCCAGTAGAGGGTTACCAAAATATATCAGTTGAAGAGGGCGTCTTAGTAACGACTAACGCTACGCACATTGGTATTTGGGATGAGGGCCCTGATAAGTTGATAGATAATAACATTAATAATAAGTTTAATGCGCTAATAGAAGCACCTTGGTGGGTTGCAGAGTATGCTGCCTCTTTATTGCCAATCGCTGATGTAAGTAGCGTTTACGCCGATTTTATCTTGCCAGAAGCAAAAATAGTTGAAAAGTACTCAATTGCAACAGCAAAAGACAATGAAATTCGCTTTCCGAGTCGGTGGGATGTGTACGGTTCTCATGATGGACTAACATGGAAATTAATAGACACACAAAATTTTTCGGAGTTACCACAGTTGAGCACAACCTATACCTTTGATGTACAAACGCCAGACAGTTACACACAAGTTCGATTTGATTTTTATAATGAACGAACAGGAGAGCAGATTGGAGGGGATGAAGGAAGGTTGGTGCAAATTGGTGAAATTGCGTTACTCATAAAAGAATAAAAACGCACTCGGTAGCATGACCACTATGATTGGTTGTTGTTTAACGTGTTAGATTTATTGGTACGGGAGGTGAATTAATATTCTATGCTAACTTACCATTAAAAATGAGCCGTTGCAGGTTAGCAGTTATAACTAGAAAAACCTCTACCGCGTTGGTAGAGGTTTTGCTTTGTTAAGATGGCTTCATTATTTCTTAGAGCCGCCTTTACCTTGAACTGCTTTAAAGCGAGGGTTAGTTTTGCAAATTACAAACACACGACCGCGTCTTTTTACCACTTGGCACCCAGGGCGGTTCTTTGCACTTTTTAGCGAGCTAAGTACTTTCATAAATCCTCCGTTACTTTGTACTTAAGTTTTTAAACCTTCTATTGAATTGAGCAACACGTCCATCACTGGCAACGGCTTTTTGCTTACCGGTATAAAATGGATGTGATTCACTTGAAACATCAATTGGTACATAAGGGTAAGTGACACCTTCCAACTCAATGGTTCTATCAGTTTTGATTGTTGAGCCTACAACAAAGTAGCTATCAGCTGCGGTATCGTGAAAAGCAACTTGTTGGTAATCAGGGTGGATCCCAGGCTTCATAAAAACTCCGTAAATAATGTTTTGTTATAATGTAACGAATGGTATTTTAAATAAGAATTGATTGCAACAATTAAAAGTAATTATAAATTTATCTACAGAGATCGCGTGAATGTTGCGCAATCAAGCACTTTGGGGGTACCAATTCCTTTTCAGCCTGTTATAACTAGTAAAACAACAAGAAAAGGGAACACTTATGATGCAGGACAATGAGCAGTTGGATAACACTGTTATTGCAACTTTGAAAAATAAAGATCACTCCGCATTGAGTGAACAACTCGATAGTTTAAGCTGCACACATACCGACATTATAGAGTTGCTGTCTCAGTACCAAGTGCTGAGCGAGCAAGATGACGATGAGAAATTTGATACATGGTACGACGCACTGTGTAAAGAGCAACTGGCTGTATTAAAAGCATTTGAAGTAATGCGAGCTCATTATGAGCAGGCATAGCAGCAGTCAAATACACCGAGCTACTTGACGCTGAGGTCATATTTAACCACTAAAGCGTTAATGTATCGCTCACGCAAAGATAGATTTTGCTCGTGTTTGGCTTGATGACTAATCGCACGGTTTAGCAGCTTTATAGCCTTAAGTAACTGTGGGCGTATCGCTACGTCAATACTTGAGGCTGAGCGTTCATCGGTTAATTCATCAACAATTGCTCTGCCAAGCTCAATGTAAACGATTTCTTCTATTAGCCCGTTTTGGCTAATCGCGCCGTATTTGCTGCATAAATATTGTTGCCAGCTACTTTGTATTTGTTCGTCTAAGTCATCGCTAAACCGAGGGTCATGGCAAGCAAGCCCTTGCTGTTGGCACTTACTTAATGTCTGTAAATACTGTTGATAATATAACTCATAAGCTTGTGATGAACTTTGTACTGTATGTTTTGCTAAATCTTGGCCCCATTGAACGCAACCACGTGGGTAAAAGTCTGTAAACTCCTCACATTCATATAGCCCAAGGTAAGAACTACATTTAATGTTGTTTTGAATACTATATGATGGTTTTGGGAATAACCCTTTTTGCTGCCATTCAAATAATGTATCTTCAGAAATTTTCAGCGTTTGACACAATTCATCAACACTATAAAAATAGGTATTTAGGTGGCTAAGTAAGCTCATAATAAAATTAACTGGATAAATATACAGTTTTTTTATTGTGGATGATTAAATTTAATAATTCAAGTACTATTTTGCATCGTGAAGTACTCGGATATTGCCACTATTTATGGTAAAACATAGCCCAAATGATACAACGCCAAAAAAACCAAATGCGAACAATACAAACAATTAAACAAGCAAGCTTAATCACCGCAATTAAAACGCCGTATACCATGAGTGGTGAAATTGACTTACAAGCGTATGATCGCTTAGTTGAAGCGCAGATAGATTCAGGTGTTGACGGTATTATTGTTGGTGGCACCACGGGCGAAGGCCAACTCATGAATTGGGAAGAGCATTTAATGCTTATTGCCCATAGTGTAAACAAGTTTGCAGATAAGTTAGTTATTGTGGGCAATACAGGCAGTAATAATACTCGCGAAGCAATAAAAGCAACAGAATATGGTTTTGCATCTGGTATGGATGCAGCATTGCAGATAAACCCGTATTACGGACGCACTTCAATTGAGGGTGTAAAACTACACTTTGAACGATTACTAGAGCTAGGGCCTGCGTTTGTTTACAATGTCCCAGGTAGAACAGGGCAAGACCTAACACCAGATATTATTGAACCGCTAGCAAAACATAAAAACTTTATTGGTGTAAAAGAGTGCGGTGGTAATGAGCGCATCGGCCATTATGAATCTCAAGGAATTGCATGTTGGTCAGGTAATGATGATGAAGCCCATGATGGTCGGCATTTATATCAATCACATGGGGTGATCTCGGTCACTTCAAACCTGATCCCTGGCTTGTTCCGTGATTTGATGGACCGAAAAAACCCTGAGCTAAATCAGCAACTAACGCCATTGATGAACTGGTTGTTTTGCGAGCCAAACCCGATTGCGATAAATAGCGCATTAATTATGACGGGCGCAGTGAAACCTGTATTTCGCTTACCTTACGTCCCATTGAGTAGTGTGCAGCAGCTTCAGGGCGTCGAGCTTATCAATGCACTCAACGAAACGGATGTTGTCGGGGGTAAAGCAAATATCATAGACGAAACCCTATTAAAACTTTGTTAGGGCGCAACAAATAACGTATAATCTGCGGCCCTTAAGTATTGGTCGCAGGTTTTTTCATGAATTTTAAATCTTTTAGTTTTTCTCCGTTGTTGCTACAGGCACTAGACGAAATAAACTTTCTTACCTTAACCCCAATACAACAAGCCGCTATTCCGGTTGTGCGAAAAGGGCATGATGTACTCGCGACAGCGCAAACTGGCACCGGCAAAACAGCTGCATTCGCACTCCCTATTATCCAAAAGTTACTTGAATCTCAGCGTGCACAGCAAGCTACCACTAAATCGCCGCGTGCTCTTATCTTGGCACCAACACGGGAACTGGCTGAACAGATCGGCCGAAACTGTGACGAGTTTGCACAATATACTGATATTAAAACGGTATCACTTTTTGGTGGGGTAAATACAACGGGTCAAGCTGATAAGCTTGCACTTGGCGTAGACATTGTTGTTGCGACGCCTGGACGCTTACTTGACCACATTCGTTTGGGTAATATCAGCTTAGCCAATGTTCAGCATTTGGTATTAGATGAAGCCGACCGCATGCTCGATATGGGGTTCATCACTGACATTCAGCAAGTCATCGATTTAACCCATGCTGACAAGCAGATATTGCTGTTTTCAGCGACCTTCCCGCCAGCAATGAAGCAATTTGCTGGGTCGGTACTGAGACACCCTAAATATGTGCAAGTAACACCAGAAAATACAACGGCTGACACGGTTCGACACGTTGTGTATCCGGTAGAGCAATCTCGAAAGCAAGAATTGTTATCAGAGCTTATAGGTAAGAAAAATTGGCAGCAAGTATTAGTCTTCGTCAATATGAAAGACGTTGCGGATGATTTGGTGAATGAATTGATGCTTGATGGGATCCCGGCAATTGTATGCCATGGTGATAAAACCCAAGGGGCACGCCGACGTGCACTGCGTGAATTTAAAGAAGGTAAAGTGCGCGTATTGGTTGCAACTGAAGTTGCTGCGCGTGGGATTGATATTGAAGGATTGCCGAGAGTCGTTAACTACGACCTACCTTATTTAGCAGAAGATTATGTACACCGCATTGGTCGGACGGGTCGTGCTGGCAATGAAGGACAGGCAATCTCTTTTGTTGCACGCGAAGAAGAGCAAGTATTGGTTCATATTGAAGAGCTTATTGAGCAACAAATTAAACGTTATTACTTACCGGGCTATGAAGTCAGTAATCGCGACAATTTGATTAAAAAGCTGAGTAAAAAGCAATCGCACCAACGTCGTCAGCCACGCAGTAATAGGCCAAGTAACCAAGCCAGTGGTGAAGCACGTGCTAAAAACCGTTCGCGTATTGCAAATGTACGAAAGCAAGTAAAAGGCACTAAGCTAGGTCTCGAGAAGTAATGTCAGAACTAGTTTATCGAATTAAATAGCGGCTGAGTCCGCTATTTTTATGCCCAATACAAGAACGGTCGCTGCACTTTAAAACCCAGATAAAAGACAATAAAAAAGCACAATTAAATCCCTCCCAAAGCACCCCTCAAAAAGATGACCGAGTCCATATAAGTCAACCAGCGGAATTAAAGCCATGTGGTGGAGAGCACATAGCAGGGAACATCCCATTTAGCCCATTAGATTATTTAACCTTAGCTCTGGATAAGCGAATTTGCCCAATAAAGCTATTTTTCTCACTCCCGGCGTTGCTTTCATTTGTAATAGCCCGCTATTACTGCATAAAAGCGCCTTGATATTGAACAAAATATCATCATTGGATTGTACGTAAGTTTGTTTGCAAAACATTTTCTATTCCAAAACCCTTATCTAAACCTGAGGTTATTTAGAATTGGTAGATTGGAGTGGCCGCCATGTACACCCAAAAAAGACAGGTTAGATAAAAAAATCTATTCCAAGAGTATTGGTGACTCTCACTATAGAAGAAGCGGTATGGTTAGAGCAGGTACAAAGCTTTAGACGACAATATGCAAACTTTGCAGGGAGTAAACACGCTTTAAGCCACAGGCAGCAGTGAATGACGTCAAATGGTACAAAGGGGCTGGGTAACACAGCAAGTCTTCTGTAGAATATAAAAAACCTCAAAACGAACCAAGCAAGCACACCGGCTAGCTGTTTTGCTTGTCTTGAATTCGGAAATCGACGTTAGAATAGCAAAAGCGAAATATGGGAAGTCCAATAAAAGAATATTCATTGGTCGCATTTTTTCATGTTATTCATAGCGAGTAGTATAGAGCGTGGCTGCAATTGGAGGGGTATAATTGTGCGCCTGTCCCATGTGCACTCGGAAAGTGGGAAAATGCAAGTATGATTATTTGTAGGACACCAAATGCTGCTGGCTTCATACATAGAGGGTATGGAGACGCTGCAAAGATTGGAGATATTAAATTTCGAGGAATTAGCTAATACAATCGGTGAAACTGTTGACGGTTTAATAGGCGCAGCAGATCAACCTATGGGGTCAGACAGCACCAAACCCAAAAGGGAAAGGAAGTAGACCAAACTTTGGAAATAGCCTCTTTCACCGTGGAAATATGACAAAGAGAAAACAAGGTTCGAGTAGATGAATACTAAGTTAGGTATAGCGGTAAAAGTATTTATAATCACATTTGTGATTTATATTATCTACACTCTCATCGTAGGGAAAGTGGAAAGTGGCAAAGCGTTTGAATTAATGAAATCATCAAACTTTACTACCTTTGAAGTATCTGATTCTAATTCTTTCAATACCAAAATTGGTTTTAGGTTTTATAGAGACAAAGAAACGCTTAGTTCGATAAATATGTGTATAAAAAAGCTTGAGCAAGTACCGGATTATAGATTCGGGAAGTTAAAGGTTCAAAAAACAGCGGTATTATCGAATGAGAAATATGAGCATAAGTTTAATGTATATTATTATGAAAATGGTATTGTGCTGCTTGGGGGTGGTTACACTCTCAAAGATCTATTGACTAATAAAGTGAAAAATGTAGGGGGGAAAGTCTTTAAATCTGAATGCCTATATCATACGATTAATTTGTAATAGAAAAAAGCAAAGGCACAAATCTCTTGTTATTCATAGCGAGCAGTATAGAGCGTGACTGCAATTGGTGAGGTATAATTATGTGCCTGTCCCGTGCGTACTCGATCAGTCAAAACCTAAAGAAAAATCGACATCAAAAAATAGTCAACCATCTTTCATGGTTATTGAGATGCCTTCCAGAACACAGAGACATAGAGAACGGGTAAAAAGTGAAGAGCGTTAGATATGAATAGAAAAAAAGCTATAGTTATTTTATTAGGTATAATATGGTTCTCTGTGGCGGCTGTTTTTTTCATAGGGTTCGAACCATTTGAAAAACTACTTTTCTGTTTTTTTATTTTTATTATCTGCTATAGGTATATATATGCTTTTATCTTAGGTAAAAGTATATACGTGCCATATTCAGGAGAGGAAATTCCCGCTACTCCTGAAAGGTATATTGCTAGGCTTTATGCACTTATTATAGGAATTATAGCGTGCTCATACATTACTTTTTACGTTTGACCTCATCGGCAATAAAACTAAAAAAGAAATTAAACATGATATATATGGATAGTCCCAGTATGTCAAACAAAATAACTCTGGCGGGGTAGAATAAACTACCTCGTTTTTTCATTTCGTCTTTGCAAAATAATATGGGGCAGGTGAAAATAATATGGGGCAGGCACAAATTGCTTCTTACTCGATGAAGCGGCACTAGCGGCCTGTATGGCCTATGTTGATTTAAACCCAATTAGAGCGAAAATGGCTGACACGCCAGAAATCTCAGAGTACACCAGTGTTAAAACCCGCTGTGAACATGCCAAAGAAGGCAAACAGCCTAAACAATTGGCACGTTTTGCAGGTAGCCCCAGAAAACATATGCCCAAAGGGGTACCGTTTGAATTAAAGTCGTATTTAGAACTTGTCGAGCTAACAGGCAGATGTATGCGAACAGACAAGCGAGGCGCTATCAATCCCATTAACTCCCCTATTTTAGACAGGCTCAACATAGCCCCAGAAAGCTGGCAAAAACTCACCACCCAATTTACCAAAGTACTCCATGGTGCAGTAGGGCGACCACAAAAGCTTTATAATTATTGTGTGAGTCTAGAAATAAAGCGACGGGTTAATTATCGGCAGTACGAAAAGTTGCTGGCTTAACGTTTACACTATTAAGATAATCCTCCTCTAAACACTCTAACCCTAGACTACACAGCATTGAGGTGGTGGATTAGCTATGCGCTCTGAGCAATACCATTTTTGTATGCATTTTGAGTATACAGCTCATATTTAAAATTCAGGCTTATGAACTAAGCGATATGCTTGTGATATTCTTCAGGATCTGGCTTAATTTTTGAGTGGGTGTCAGCATAAGATTTGTTCGCCAATGGAGCGCTTTTTAGAAGCTTTAAAACAGAGTGGATGCCAAGAACAGGCTATAAAAATATAACAGCAGCAATAGGAGAGATATCACAATATATCGTGGGCTACTATATTCGTTACCGACCTCATCAATATAATGACGGGAGTTCGCCGATAGCGAAAGAAAACCGGTATTGGAAAACTTATAACGAGGTGGCCAAAAAGAATTGATCAGTACATACTCACTGAGGGAATTTGACAAAGAGAAGGCGAGGTTCAAGTCGATGAAGGTTAATTTAGGAGTAGTGGCAGTTGTATTTATTCTTTTTATTGGTTTCTATAATATCTTTTTATCACATGGAGAGAGTGGTAGAGCATTTGAGTTAATGAAAAATTCAACCTTTACTGTATTTAAAATATCAGACTCAAAATTTGTTGATAGTCATGGCTATAGAATATACGAGGATAAAGATACACTTCGCTCGATAAATGCGTGTATCAAAAAGATTGAACAAGCGCCGGACTATAGGGTTGGTAAATTAATTCATCATAAATCAGTATTGTTATCTGATGAGAACTATGAACATAAATTAGTTTTTAGTTACTATGAAAATGGTATTGTGTTACTTGGTTCACCTTATACTCTAAAAGAGTTAGTTACTAAAAAAGTCAAAGATGTAGGTGCTAAAATCTTTAAATCTGAATGCCTATATCATACGATTAATTTGTAATAGAAAAAAGTAAAGGCACAAATCTCTTGTTATTCATTGCGAGCAGTATAGAGCGTGACTGCAATTGGTGAGGTATAATTATGTGCCTGTCCCATGTGTATGCAGACAGCACCAAATCCAAAAAGAAAAGGAAGTAGACCAGGCTTTAGAAATAGCCTCTCCCACCGTGGAAATATGACAAAGAGAAAACAAGGTTCGAGTAGATGAATACTAAGTTAGGTATAGCGGTAAAAGTATTTATAATCACATTTGTGATTTATATTCTCTACACTCTCATCGTAGGGAAAGTGGAAAGTGGCAAAGCGTTTGAATTAATGAAATCATCAAACTTTACTACCTTTGAAGTATCTAATTCTCGTTTTCTCAATGACAAAACTGGTTTTAGGCTTTATAGAGACAAAGAAACGCTTAGTTCGATAAATATGTGTATCAAAAAGCTTGAGCAAGTACCTGATTATAGGGTCGGGAAGTTAAAGACCGAAAAAACAGCGGTATTATCCAATGAGAAATATAAGCATAAGTTTAATATACATTATTATGAAAATGGTATTGTGCTGCTTGGGGGCGGTTACACTCTCAAAGATCTATTGACTAATAAAGTGAAAAATGTGGGGGGGAAAGTCTTTAAATCTGAATGCCTATATCATACGATTAATTTGTAGGCTTTTAATTTTAAAAAATTTAGATTAGAAAAAGGACAAAACTAAGAAAGGACAGGCATAAGTTTCTTGCACAACTGGGTTGGTTAACGACTATTGATATATCCAGTTTTTGTGAGTGATTAAAATGGCAAGCGCAAGGAATGCTTTAATTGATTTGTCTGCAACGCTTTATTACCATTTAATAGCACGGTGTGTATGCCGTGCTTTTTGTGGGGAGTTACACAATGATTCACAGAGGTTTACTATCGCGTTGTGTACAACATTGAAATTATGTAATATTCCTTTTTAAATAGCAGTTAAGGAATTAGCATGAACATTTTATGGACTTCACTATCTCTCACTATATTAAGTGGCACTGTACACGCGGAGCAAATAAAAACACGGTTTGAAGGTGAGTATAAATTAAAAATAGACCATGAGCATAATGGTGCTTTATTTAATGAAGTCGCTACAGATTATGTTTTTCAAGGATTTAACGCTCACTTTATTGCAACATCTAATAACAAGATAGTTTCAGGCTCGACCAGCGACAATGGCGTGAGTATTCAGTTTGAACTTAGTAAGCTAAATACTGGGCAAAATCAATATTTTTCAGGTCATAAAACAAGCAATGGTGGCTATCAAGGTAGCTGGCATAGTGATGATGGCAGTTCAGGAGATTGGGGCTTAGTAAATTATAAACAGCAAGTTTTTACCACCTGTAAACAAATTTTAGATTCAGGCGCCAGTATCGGCGATGGTGTCTACGAGTTAGTGGATGACAATAATGACCCTATGTCTGCTTATTGTGACATGACATCCAATGGCGGTGGCTGGACGTTAGTTGGGAGTTATCCGAATACGGCACCAGGGGGTATTAAACGTACCTCTGAATATGGCCAAATACCAGAAACGAACCCAAGTGGGCCAACCCAACTTTGGATGTATCCAGGTACGCTCGCCAAGTTCAGTGATGCAAAAGAGCAGATTGCCTGCAATGTTGGTGAATTATGTGACACTGGAAAACAAGCATTTGCCGATAATCTAACGGCCCATGAACTTGAGCTTGTTCGTTACTCATGGGGTTATCTTGACCGCGGTGAACACATGCCAAAACTGGTGGATATTCCTTCATGTAGAACTGATTATAATGATGCTACAACGTTAAGAACAGGATGTGTAAACCCTGCTTATCTAGAGTGGAACGACACGGTTTACCGCAGTACTTACCAAATTGGGTGGCAAATTGATTTATATGGCACAACACACTGTTGGGTAGCACGTGGTGAATATAAATCGGGAGGCTTAGGTTCAACAAGGTGTGCGACTAACGCTGAGCCAAATGGCACAACTTTTGCGCTTCTGTGGATGCGTTAATCGTTGTAACTTAAGGTTGTAATGGGTCAAATGCCTCGTTTCATAATACTGACTACATATTAAAGTATTATGAACTTACGGTCTGGCCCTTTTTACGTAAATAATCATAAAGAAACAGATTAAACAAATAGAGACACCGTTCAATTTAGGTAAAAAAAGAGCTTCGGTTACATGCGGCTTGCCGTTGTATTCGAAGAATTGTGAAGCACAGTGTATTCGTCTCCCTGACGAAGGTCAGGGTCTATTAATGTGTAAATAGAAAGTCATAAATAGGCTCCGAAGCAAGCTTTGAGCAAGGAGCTTTTAGTTTAGTGAAAGCACGGCTGCTTATTGACTAAAGGCTAACGGTTCAATAACAACGAAGAATTTATCGGAATGAAGTCGTCACATGATTCAATGAGTAAATTTGCGGTTAACTTGGTCGCGCCATAAACGGTACTTTTGATTTGATATTGATTACGTAAATGTGCGAGTAAAATGGCAAAGTCGCCATCACCAGATAACAGTATGATTTCATCAACTTTTTTAGCCGCCTCCATCATATCAATGGTAATACCCACATCCCAATCTCCTTTTTTTGAACCATCTTGTCGTTGAATATAGGGCTTAAGCTTCACCTCAAAACCAATTGCTCGTAAAATATTTTGAAATTGAGTTTGTTTATCGTCGCCTTTGTAGGTTGCATAGGCATAGGCGTATTCAATTTGGCCAAACTCTTTCGCTTGTGCCCAAAACGCATTGTAATCAAAGTTGCCACCTAAAGATTGTCTACAGGTGTAATAGATATTTTGAACATCGACAAAAATTGCGATCTTTTTCATGGCTAAGCCTAAGTGGTTATTCTTTTAGAATCGGTACCTTATAGTATTAGAAGTTATTTGTCATTGATACGATAAACTTGTGCCGAATAATATGATAAGCCACGGTGTTGGTAGACAAGGCAATTATTTTGGGCTGGTATGCGGTGGCATTTTTACAATGTTACGACCGCATTAATGTGGAATAACGACACGAAAACGGACCCGTTTAGTGTAAATGTTAAATTGGCGGCTGTAAGCATATTGCAAAGGCTTTGAAAAAGCGCATATATTTGGCGACCAATGCCGCCAAAATAAGGCTGATCACGCACTACACTTTAAATTCACTGACCAGATGATTTAACTGATGCGACATTTCGCTTAAGTTGTGGCTTGAGGCCTTTGTATGCTCCGCCCCAGTTTCTGTTTGACTCGCAACAAGGGCGATACCACTCATCCTATTGGCAATATCACTGGTATTTTGTGTTTGAACTTGGGCAGAGTTAGCAATTTTAATATTTATTTCACTCAATGATTTTACTGCTGAGTCAATTCTTTTTAGTGTGTCGTTACATCTAGAGCCTGTTTCTAACCCTTGTTCAGTTGCACGTTTGCAAGTTAACATTTCGGTTACGGTGGCCGCGACGCCTTGATGGAGCTTAGCAATTATATTTTGAATATCATCCGTTGATTGTTGGGTGCGCATGGCGAGTGTTCTAACCTCGTCAGCAACGACAGCGAACCCACGGCCTTGTTCACCGGCTCTGGCGGCTTCTATTGCGGCGTTTAAGGCGAGCAAGTTGGTTTGTTCTGCCACTTTATTTATCACATCGAGCACGGCGCCGATTTCAGTCGATGATTGCTGTAAATCGATAACCACTTTTTCTGCTTGAGATACGCTTTCTGCCACTTTTTCGATGGCAGCCATATTTGATTGCAAATGTTCAATGCCTTGTTCGGTAAGTTGCGACGATTGTTGAGCGGTTTTTAAAGCATGCTGTGTTTGTAAAAATACCGACTCTGATGATGCGCTTAGCGCCGATATTTTATTTTGTACAGATTCAGTATCGGTATTTTGTTGTTTAATACCGGTTTGAATTTGATTTGTCACACACGCAAGTTCTTCAGCCTGAGAGGCGAGTGAATGGGTATTACCGTTAATATTGTTGAGTACATCACGAAAGTGTTGATTCATGCTGTTGAAGGTACGAGCCATAATCGTTAGTTCATCATTACCTTGGCTTTTTAATTGAATGGTGAGATCTTTATTTTGGGTGATTTGTCCCATAGTGCGGGTGAGTTTTGTCAGTGGTTTGGTGATGTTTCTGGCAATAACATGTGAAAGCAATACGAGTAAGCCGATATAAAACACTGTTTCAATGACTATTTGGACTAGGATGTCTTGATAAGCTTGGTGAACATCAGCCAAATATATACCGGTGCCAATGGCCCAATTCCAGTGACTTAAGCGGTAAATATACGATGTTTTACTTTCTTGCTCTGTCGATCCAGGTTTTGGCCACAGGTATTGAACGAACCCTTGGTGTTGGAATTTTGCTTTTGCCACAAAGTCTGTAAATGCAGATGAAATGAATACCTGTGGGTGCAAAGTCATAGATTGGGCGTTTAGTTTTGGTTTAATAGGGTGTGTGATCATATTCCCCTCTAAATCAAACATGAAAAAGTAACCAGACTGGCCGTATCTGGTTGAGTTAATTAGGTGTTTGGCTTGGCGTTTTTGCTGTTCCTCATTGAGTTCATGGTTGAGCTTTATCGCGTTAATTTGAGAATTCAAAGTCCCAACCAAATTTTGAGCTTGTATTTTTCTTTCGGCGATCATGGTTGCCTCAAGTTTATTCGCTGAGGTAAGTTGAATTCCAATGATGATAATACTTGCGAGTATGATGCTGAGTCTTAGCTTATTTGCCACACTTAATTGGCCCAAAAGGTGATTTACTTTTAACATGATTTACCTTCAACTGATTGAGATTTGATAGCTAATTGAAACAGCGTTGTCATTTTTGGGCGCAAGTGTACCCTTTGGAGGTAATAATGAAAGAGGGAACTGAGCCGTTGTTAAGTGTCCACACGGTTAAAGGTAACTATGTTATTGATAATAAATCTCATTATTCACATTATTCACATTGTGAAAGTATGTAAATGGGGAGCATGCTTTACAATAAGAGTTAAGTTTAATAGTGATAAAGGATGGTTCTATGTTTGATTAACAACCTGTAATTAAGTGAAGGTATGTTTACCTTGAGCCGATTTTAGTGGGGAAAGTTAGTTTTTTATACTTTATATCTTAATGTTAGGTATTAGCATGTTGTGTACTCATAATTGGAGATATATAAATATCCTCTACTCAATACAATACTTTATGGTTGGTTCTTTACGTTGTAAAAAGGTATAGAACAATGCTGCATAGTGATACAACATTGTTTTAAATTCAACATTTGAACTGTACAAATGATAGGGAGTAAGCTCGTCACTGAATTTATTGATAGCAGTATATCGGATTTCTACCCTAGTGGTTTAATGGGGTGTTAATATTTATTTCGAGATTGATGATGAGTAAAACCAGCCCGGTAATTAAAAACATCGCACAACCAGATAAGAGAAAGGGATCGATGAGTACGTTGTTGTTAAATTCAAATGTTCCTGCTGAGATTTTCTTCCAGCCCATGAAGTGTTGATTGGCTGCAACGACAGCGCCGAACAATCCAATGACAATAGCAATATATTTGACCATCCAGTGGTATACAAATGGGAGTATAAGTATGATCCCGAGTATCCCAATTACTGTTCTTTGCACCCGACAATATGGGCAAACATACACCGCGCCCATTAACTCTACCAACCATGCAGTTATACTAATTAATATCGCGATAACAGCAACTATTTTTCGATTGTTCGTATACGTATTTAAATCAAGTAATCCCATGCGTTCCCTAATGATTATAGTTAAAAGTTAAAAGTAAAGTTATTTCTTATAGTGTTATAGTATAACATATTCACCTTTGGCGCAAAGGTTTGAGGTAATGGATGCAAAGGGGGCTGGTTGGCTAGGGCGGTTCTTATGAAGCGCGGCATAATTTATTCGCTGATAAGGTACTAAAGTGCTGCACAGAGAATTAACATGGCACACCATCATTGAGAAATACGAATAAGGTACATAAGTGAGTAGACAACCACAGCATATAAATTGAGGTAGCGAAAACCCCTAGTTTTTCGTGCTTAGGATAAATTATTGCATTAAACGCTCGGTGATAGACCAATTTTGCATTTCGACCAAACGGCTTTTAGTTCGTTCAAATTCAAATGCTAACTGTTTACCGACGTACAACAACTGAAGCTCTACGGCACAATGCATGACAACTAAGCAACGTTGGTCATAATATTCATCCACTAAGGCAATGAATCTTCGAGCTTCATCGTCAAGTTGGTGGCTTTGCACCGACTGTTGTGCTCGTTTATAGCCATCTTCAATACCTTGTACGGTATGTTTATCGTCAGCGAATACACCCATTTGTGGTACGTTCTTAACAAATATAACTGGATAATTTTGTGCGAGGTACATGTAGTCAGCTGTAGCCCTTGGCGCAGAACAAAGCTGCATAAAATCAAAGGCAATTAAATTACTGGTGCAACATAGCGTTGCTACTTGTCGATTGCAAATATCAATATTGAACACCTGTTTGAATGAGGTGCAGTGCCGGCGTGCATTTTTAAGCGCGTCATCGAATGGCCTAGGATCTTCGATAAAGATATAACTCGGATCAAACCCATGGTTAAACCTGTGGTCGATATGACCATGTACACTCATTAATTCACAGTGTTGCTTTAGTAATTCAATGGTCGGCAGGAAGCGATCTCGTTGTAAGCCATTTCGGTATAGGTGGTCTGGCTGACAATTTGATGTAGTGACTAATACAAGGCCATTTTTAAACAAATGTTCAAATAGTCTGGCCATGATCATGGCGTCTCCAATATCAGAGACAAAAAACTCGTCAAAGCAGAGTACTTTGGTTTTGTTGGCCCAAGTATCTGCAATTAATTTCAATGGGTTGGCAGCCCCTTGTAGTTGATTTAGCTCTTTATGGACCAGTGCCATAAAATGATGAAAGTGTAAACGCTGTTTTGGAATGTTATCTAACGTACTAAAAAACAGGTCCATTAGCATGCTTTTTCCACGGCCAACCGGACCATATAAATAAGCACCACTACAAGGCTTTTGATTAACAAGTTTTTCTTGTAAGCGAGTTAAATAATTTAGGGCGTGCTGTTGTGCAACGTCGTTAATGAGTTTGCCTGATTGAATTTGCGCCTGGTATTGTTGCAGCATTGAGTAGTCTGTAAAATTATTTGTCAGTATTAGAGCATATTCATAGGTATTAACCTAGATGCTTAAGGTTTGAAGTTTTGATAAGGAGGTTATATGTCAGCTATCTACAGCCATATGCGCAATGAAATGGACGCTTTTTCTTCGTTAAGTGATGAAACTTGGCAACGATTTTTATCTTTTTGCCGGGTGATCACCAAAAGCAAGGGCGAACATTTATACCCGTATTCTCATATGCCAACGAGTTATTGTTTTCTGCACAAAGGCGTTGCAAGACTCTACGCATGTGATGAGTTAGGCCAAGAGTATAACAAGCGTTTTTTTATTGAAGGGCAGTTTCCAGGAGTTATGAGTGCGCTACATTTGGGCAAAGCAACTGATCAGGGGATTGAGTGCTTAACAGACTGTGAACTCGTTGAAGTTGACTTTCACCGTTATCGCACTTACTTATTCACTAGTAATGAACTGATGGCATTTCAAATTAAATATCTAGAAGCCAATTGGCTATTAGACAAAGACCAGAGGGAAATTTTACTTGTACAGCAAGATGCCACTGCGCGTTACCTGTTATTTTTAAAGCAATGGCCTACACTTACCAATCGTATTGCCCAGTACCATGTTGCCTCACACCTTGGCATTTCTGCAACACAATTAAGCCGTATTCGAAAGTCATTAAATTTTGTTGAAAATTAGTCGAGGTATTTACATAGGTAAATGAAGTAAGCGTGGCCTATCCATACAATGAATCCACATTAAATGATTGAGGATAATTGTAATGACTTGCTACCCTGATATTTCTACTTATTTAAACTGGCGGTATGCTGTGCGTCAGTTTTCAGATAAAAAAGTGTCTCGACAGTGTTTGGCTCAGTTGCTTACGATGACGGGTTTAAGTGCGTCTTCTTATGGACTACAGCCTTATAAAATTATCGTGATTGAAGACCCCGCATTAAAGAAAGAATTGGTTGCTCATAGCTGTGGGCAAGAAAAAGTTTCTACTAATAGTCACTTATTGATATTTGCTGCGGATATGTCTGATATACGCACTATGATACAACACTATTTCTTGGTGTTTTCACACGTCAGTACAATACCAGCGCCGAAAATGAAGGTAATGGAAGAAAATATGCGTGATGCACTGACCGCAATGACGGCTGAACAACAATTTCATTGGGCAAGTCAGCAGGTAAATATTGCGTTAGGGACATTCCTTGTATCGGCTGCAAGTTTGGGGGTCGATAGCTGTCCAGTTGGGGGCATTGACACAAAAGCGTATGACGATGTTTTAAAACTAGGTGAGCAGCACCTTAAAACAGTACTTGCGTGCCCGATAGGTTACCGCCATAGAAACGATCAAAGTGCTGATGCAGTAAAGGTAAGAAAGCCATTGAGTGAGCTGGTGCTCAATATTACATCATGATGTATGTTTTACTTGCGTGCATTGCTGGTGCGGCGATTGCTTTTCAGGCCAGTATGAACGCGCAACTTGGTGTTTTGCTCAAAAGCCCAATATTGGCAACCACCACGGCTTTTTTTGTCAGTGGATGCTACGCAATGGTGGTTTATCTCTCAACTGAACGACCTGTAATCGACCTGCAAACTGCAGCAAAAGTGCCTTGGTATTTATGGACGGTGGGCGGGCTGTTTAGTGTGATTGGTGTTGGCTTAAGTTACTATTTAATACCAAAAATGGGTATTGGAAATCTCATGTCTTTGGTTTTAACTGGGCAACTATTAATGGCCATGATGATTAATCATTTTGGGTGGTTCCATACAGAACCCCTACCAATAACAACCACAAAAGTATTGGGGATCCTAGCTTTGCTAGTGGGTATTTATTTAGTTAATAAAGGGAAAGGGTATGCGTAATTTTTATCTTAAAGAAAACATTCAAAATTTACTGTCATTGTGGCATTGCTATGGTGATGTATCAAAACACCAAAACTTGCGTATTCACGGTCAGTGGCCTCATAAAGTGTGGCATGAGCCACTGCTCTTTGATGAACCGGCTAATGTGATCAGGGGATATAAGCGTGATAAACCGCGAGAAAAAAAGGGGGTTGGTTTTGATACTAAAAGAAGGCCGGACTCAGATGAGGTATCTACGTTGGTGGTAATGCATAAATTACTTTTAGACGATGTTGATATTACCGATGATAACACGATAAAGATCCTATCAAGTGAGAGTGAACTAGATCTATGGTTGTCTCTAGGCTGTGCTGGGTTTGGCTATAAAATTGATAAAGCACCAATTGCAAGGGCGTTTATTGATAGCCGTTCTAAGTTTTATTTTATTCTAAACGAAGGTGAGCCGGTGGGGACTGTATTAACTTGGGCTCAAGGGCATGATGTAGGCATACATCAAATGACGATTACACAAGCCTGCAGAGGTCGGGGACTGGCAGGTAAGGCGCTATTACAGCTGGAAAAGCGAGCAAGGGGGAGTAGCGCTAAGTCTATGTCATTACAAGCATCAAAAAAGGGGCTAAAAATTTATGAAAGTCTTGGTTTTGTGCCCCTAGGGTTTCTATCAAGTTATTTGTAGATAGTGAGGTCGGTCTCTTCAAACTCACAGACACTCGTTATAGCTGGGTGTTTTGCTAGGCGTTTTAAGTAACGGTTTAAGTTTGCAAAACTTAAAGGAGGCTTAGTTATCTCGTCTGCCCACATGCATAACATAAACATGTAACAGTCACATACAGTGAATTGGTCATTAATGAGATAATCACTTTCGCCAACTTTATGGTCTAAAATAGCTAAAGCATCACTGATCCGGGTTTGTTGTGTTTTTATTATATCGTCATACATAATGGCATTTTGTGTATGGCGTTCGGGGTAGAAGTACACCATTAACTCATTCTGAAGTGTACCGGTTAAATACATGAGCCACTGATAAAACGCCGCTTTGGCTTGAGGGCCTTCAGGGATCAAGTGCTTTTCTGGGTGCTTTTCGCATAAGTACAGGCATATTGCTGCACTTTCACATAATACAAAGTCATCATCTACTAAGGTGGGTATTCGCCCTGTTGGATTCAAGCGCAGGTATTGTGCCGATTTTTGTGCAACTTTTTTTCTGTCAACGAGTTCAAGCTGAAATGGTACATCTAAAGCTTTTAAAACAAAGTGAGGGGCAAGACTGGCATTACGAGGATAATAAAAAAGTGTATACATAAATTACCTTTGTGATTTGTTTAAGCGTTTCATACGAAACCTAAGCTCCTTTTTGGCAATTTCTAACTTTCAACTTTAGGCTAGCAATTACCATTTAACAAATAATTACGTTCTCCTTCACGCTTTTTGTATCAACAACTATGTACTTAACCTCAGTTCTGGATAAGCGAATTTGCCCAATAAAGCTATTTTTCTCACTCTCGCGTTGCTTTCATTTGTAATAGCCCGCTATTACTGCATAAAAGTGCCTTGATATTGAACAAAATATCATCATTGGATTGTACGTAAGTTTGTTTTCAAAACATTTTCTATTGCAAAACCCTTATCCAAACCTGAGGTTACTTAAATAAAAAATGCCAGCAAAACTGGCATTTATTTATAGTGTATTACGGTGTGTAATAAATAGGGGAGTTGGGTCCAACTGGGAAACCAAATCCAAACACCCAAATATAAAACAACGCGACCCAACCAATTAAGAAAAACATGCTGTAAGGCAACATAGTTGCTACTAATGTGCCAATACCCATGTCTTTCTTATATTTGGTGGCGACTGCCAATATTAAGCCAAAATAACTCATCATCGGTGTGATTAGGTTAGTTACTGAATCACCAATTCGATAAGCTGCTTGAATTGTTTCAGGAGCATAGCCGATGAGCATAAGCATAGGCACAAAAATGGGGGCTGTGACGGCCCATTGTGCCGACGAAGAACCTAAAGTTAAGTTAACTAAGGCACACATGAGTATGAACAATACAAATACTTCAGGACCGGTTAGATGCAGCGCCTGTAGTAAGGCTGCGCCATTGATTGCTAAAATAGTGCCTAAGTTTGTCCACTTAAAAAAGGCAACGAATTGTGCTGCAAAGAACACAAGTACAATGTACATCCCCATTGAGCTCATTGATTTACTCATTGCATCAATGACATCACGGTCGTTCTTCATAGTGCCAACAACGCGACCATACACAAAACCTGGAATGGCAAACGTAACAAAAATGAATACAACAATGCCTTTTAAGAAAGGAGAGCCTGCGACTGCTCCTGTTTCAGGATGACGCAAAATGCCGTTCTCAGGTACGATTGTCAGTGCCAATAGTGCAGAAACAACGAGTAAAGAGACACCTGCCCACTTTAATCCTGAACGTTCCTTATCTGACAAATGATCGATATTATTTTCATTTAAATCGATACTAGCTTCTTCAGGGTTGTACTTTCCTAATCGAGGTTCGACGATTTTTTCTGTGACTAAGGTACCAACAATAGCGATTAAAAATACCGATATCATCATGAAGTACCAGTTGGCTTCAGGGCCAACTTGGTAGGTCGGATCAATCATTTGTGCTGCAGGCGTTGTGATCCCAGCTAGCAGTGGATCAATCGTACCGAGCAGCAAGTTTGCGCTATAACCGCCGGACACCCCTGCAAATGCAGCAGCCAAACCAGCTAATGGGTGGCGACCTAAGCTATGGAAGATCATCGCAGCCAAAGGAATAAGGACAACATACCCTAACTCTGACGCTGTATTTGATAAGATTGCTGCGAATACGACCATGAAAGTCACGAGTCGTTTTGAAGCGCCCATGACCATGCCACGCATGGCAGCAGATAACATCCCTGAGTGCTCAGCAACACTGACGCCAAGTAGAGCGACCAGTACGGTTCCAAGAGGCGCGAAACCCGTAAAGTTGGTTACAAGGCCGGTGACAATTTTTTGAAGACCTTCGGCACTGAGTAAGCTGACGACTTCGATAATACCATCTGGATCACGACCTTTGGCTCCTTCTGGGCGAGGGTCTATGGCGCTGAGCCCAAACCAGTCGGCAATGCCACTGAATACCACAATGGCCACACAGAACATTGCGAATAAAGTGATTGGATGGGGAAGCATATTACCCAAAAACTCAACGGTGGCTAAAAAACGGTTAAACCAACCTTTTGGTTGTTGAGGGTTATCATCCTTTTGAGCTGTTGTCTCTACTGCATTTGACATAGCTGAATTTCTCAAGTGTAAAAATTGGCGATAAGGTATCACTTTTTATTGCGTGGGTCATTTAGATACGGTGATTTATGTCATTAATGCGTTAAAAAGTTAAGTAATTAAATACGCCAGCATTAAGTTGAAACACATTGCTCTGTTAAGTCTGTAGAGGTCTGCTTTGTGTTAAGTCACAATGTGTTCAACGTTTGCGAGTGAGAGTGAGACGGCTTTACTCATGGGTCGTAACCACCCCCTTAAACAGCAATGGATAGAGGCGAACCCGGTTACCAATATAATCGTTAGCGCTAATTTGATTACATATTCTTTGTATGTCATTGTCTAATGCGAGGACCCACTCAATGCGTTCTATAGCAAGTAAAAAGCCACGTTTTAAATAAACTTGAGTTTTATAGTATTCACAGTTTGCTTTGATAATGCGCAATTTTTCCGGTTTTACTCTTAATTCGTTGAGCACACTGTTTAGGTAGTCGCAAGAAGGAGTATTTATTCTAAGGCGTGATAAGCGTCCTCGTGCGGGTCGTTTTTGATACATAGATTTAGCCTTGATTAAGATAACGCGAGCGTATCTAGGTACTTAACCTTTTCTAAGAAGGCGTGCTTTTGGCGTTCATGTTGATACTCTAGGTGATATGTATTGTGAAAACCATAGCGCATCAAGACGCCACAGCCCTTTAAGTAAATGGTATATCCATCAAAATCAGAAAACGCGATGAGGCCATGCGCGTGCTTCTGGTCATTATTTTGTACACCATGCTTTTGAATAAACTCGTAGACACGTAATATCGTTTTGCTGTCGATGTCATTTTTCATATTCACCTCTTTTACTGTTCATACGTGTTAGAACTCAGATACGATTAATGTAATCTTAGTTTTCGTTCTTTTTATATGAAAATCCAATTTTTAGGTACTTCTTCAGGAAGTCCGAGTGTATTTAGAAATGTGTCGGCGACAGCCATTGGCTTTGATAAATCAAAAGAGTGGCTATTAGTTGATTGTGGAGAAGGCTCGCAGCATCAGGTCCTCAAAAGTCAATATACCGCGTATCACTTGGGCACAATTTGTATCACACATACACATGGCGACCATTGCTATGGCTTACCGGGTTTATTGGCATCTATGTCTATGAGCGGTCGAAAAGCGGCCGTAAATCTTGTTGCGCCAAAACAAGTAATCGAGTTTGTACATAACGCAATGCAGTTAACGGATTTATCACTCGGATTTGATTTGCATACCCATATCATTGAGGCGCTAAACAATAAACTTGATTTTGATGATTTCGCTATTGAAATTATTAAGTTACAACATAGGGTCCCGAGTTATGGCTTTAAAATTACTGAAAAATGTATTCCCAATAAATTAAGGTTCAATAAGCTAACTCAGCAAGGTATTCCATCGGGGCCACACTTTAATCAATTACAGCGAGGCTTCGATGTTAATTTCTCAGGAAAGCTACTGAGCGCTAAAGAATATACGTACCCAAGCTGGCGGCCTCGCGTAATAATTGTATGTGGAGATAATGAGAAACCGGCACTATTGAAACCATACATAGCAGGTGTTGATGTGGTGGTGCATGAAGCGACATTTACGCAGTCCGACTTACATAAGGTAGGCATACATACGGGTCACTCGGATGCAAAAAGAGTCGCAGAATTTGCACAGCAATGCCAAATTCCACTGCTTGTGCTATTTCACTTTAGTGTGCGCTATCATGGGGTCGGTCAGTTAGATAAGTTGCGCCAAGAGGCGGCAACTTATTATGATGGGCAATTGCTATTGGCTGAAGATTTTGAGTCAGTCTCCGTTGCTAAGCATTTCAGCCAGCAATGAACAATCAACCTCTATTTGTTTTGCGTAAACGTGTGCTGCTCGAATTAAATGTGGTACATATTCGGGCAACGTATCGATACACTGTTGCTGGAAATTGAGCGAGCGCCGATCGCCTCGCATATGTGCCAGTGCTAATGTGTAACCACAGCTTTGCGCAAATTGCTGAAGTCCCTGCTTTTGAGCTGCACGCTTTCCTAAGCAAAAATCTTCAGGGTCTAGACCTACTCGCGCGTGATGACGAGACCGTACTAACCAGTTTTGTTGTTGCCATAGTGTATCGTCAAGTACGAGGTCAGGTCGACGTTGCATTTTACGTTGACAATTTACGGTAAGATGCGCGGCATTGAGTTCATTTATGGGGCTAAGTGAAGGGAAGTTATGTAAAGGTGCTGCACGACGCTGTTGTTTTACCTCAACAATGTGGCATAGATTTAATTGGTTTGCATCGTTGTTTACTTGCTTTGGACCCACAAGTAAATAGTAGCGACGCATATTATTTGAGCCAGTCCCTGCATTTAACCGTTCTACGCAATCCAATATTGTATCGTCAACATACGGTGAGAAATGTTTCATTAAATCACTCTTGTGTTGTTCTGGTATTGGCTCAAAGCGCTGTGGATTTGTTTTGAATCGAAGAGGTGCTTTAGTGAGGTCAAGTTCTTTTGCGAGTGTACTGCTCGTTAAAAAAGCTGCACCTCCAGCCATGCGCTGTAAACCCTTCTGCCAGCGTTTGTGCAATATGTGTTCTTTATCAAATTCAGTCAGTGCAGATTGATTATTCAGAGTGCCCTCGATAGAGCGAGCACATGCATGTAAATATTGGTCGAAAAAAGCCAAGGCAGCAGAGTCAACTTGCTGTTCTGTAACGAGTGGTTTTTGTCGGAGCTTTAAATCATCGCTATTTTCTTGCAAGTTCTGACAATGCTTTTGGCTTAAATAGAGGCTGACTGTGAACCGGAACAAATCCCAAATCATATTGCCGATACAGGCATCATCAAAGTCATTAGGCGCAAATATTAAGGTGTCGCCATGAGAGCCTTCCTCGCTAATGAATCCAAAATTTCCAGTATGGCAATCACCGACAATATTCGTTAAAGGCAATGTGTACAGCGCCTGTGGTATATCGATTAATCCACACGCGATGTCTTGGTACATAAGAGCGGCACTACCACGGAAAAAGAAAAATGGGCTGCTCGCCATTTTTATATGTTTGTTGATCGAGTGTTCAGGGGTTACCTCATCGACCAGCTGCAGTTGTTCACGGATGGTGTTTTTTCTTATCATAATATGTCCTTTAACCGATGTTCTTAACTAAGAAATTAGCTGTTCTATACCGTAAAAAATACGGAACCACTGTGTATCCGCGTTCATTATTGTATTGCGGTATCTATGTTTAACTATATACCACTTTGATTTATATAGAGTTACCTTGAATCATCGGTAACATAGATAGACACTTTAGTCACGCTACCTCAGTATTATGACAATTATACGACGCTCAATACATGAGTGAGATCATGTTTGATTTAAGGAGTATTGACTGCCAAAAGCGCTAGTGTTATCTGTTTAGCGTGAGCCATACAATAAACAGCGTTGCTTTTGATAAATGAGGAGGTAACTAAAAGTACTTTATATACTGCAAGCCAAGCTTCTGATGTTGCAGTTGACTTGTTTTTACACGGGACAAGCTGAGCGTAATTGAACTATTTTGAGATGGAAACCAACTGATATGCGTATCTAGAGAGTGATACTCATTTGTTTGCTTAGCTTTACCTGAGTTGACTTCATAACTAGCGATGAGCTTCAAATCACCAATAAGGTCGATGATCACACCCGATTTTGAGTTCACAAACCATTGCGAGTGTTTAATATCAGAAGTCAGTCCTGTGCCAATAAGTAAGAATCCAGAAATGTCTTTTGAGATATTCATAGTTTTACCGATGGCCCCAGATATTTCTAGTAATGAATCGTTGTCTAATAACTTATTATAAGACGGTCGATAACCGATATAGAACTCGCCCGATAACATAGGGAAATACGGGTTATCTTTTCCGTAGCTTTTAACCGAGTAAATAGATAACTCTTCTATATTCGCAGCGCCAGTGTCCAAATCAACCTCTAAAGTTGTGTTGCCCATCGTCAGTTCAGACTCACTAAGATATTGCCTATTGTCACCATGAATGTAATGCCCTGTAGGTAACCAATGAAGCTTAATTTTATCCGCGTTCTCCTCATTGCTATATGACAAACCAATACCAGAATCTTGTGGAGTTAAAGCGGGGTGCTTATAGTTTGAAAAATCGAGTCGGTCTGTCTTTTCATTCGGTAAATTGGTTATTTCAGGATTGTGTTTATGGGTACTTTTGTACGGTTTCGAATTTTCAATAACAGTGCGGGCATAATCGTAAACGAGAGGGCGTTTAAGTAGTGCTTTGTCAGCAATATGTTCAGGCTCTGATTGTAGAGCTTGATCAATGAGTTTCTTATCGGTTGGATCAATCGTATCGTTAAGTGCACTAAATAACCATATTGGGCTTGTAGAGACGTTTGTTTCAAGAACCATTTTATGCTTTAACAATATCGGCAGGGCTAACAAAGATGCTACGTTCTGACATTATGTTTGGCTTGGCAAGAGCAAGTAACTCTAGTGTTAATGTTGCGCAATTAAATGACTGAAAATAGTATGTCATATTTATTTGATTTAATTCCCACAAGTGATATTGAATCAAGGTTTTTTGTGCACTGGAGAGGTCTAATTTAAATTGCCATAGGTTTCTAGACTCTGTATCTCGGTATTGGGCTTTGTCTTTATGAAATGGGCGTACTGAAAAAAAACCAGGCATGCCTTTTATTGTGCTGTCGACAATCAATTTTGCTGGGTTGAGAGTATCAATCTCGGTAAAATAGGCTAAAGAATGTTCGACTAAGTTACCTTTAAAGTTAACACCGCTCGCTTTTAAAAAAATATGCCCCATCATGCTAGATGCAGATGAAAGTACTTCAGATGCATAAACAACGTCTAAGGCATCGAATGGCACATGGTTAATAAATTTTTGCAGTTCAGGGCAGAGTTCTATTTGAGCACCAGTTAATCGAATATTTAGAGCATTTGCAAGATAAGTCACACGAGCTGGAAATCGACACAGCGCAGCTTGTGAATCCGATTTTATGAGCGCTAATGTTTCGGTCAATTCGTTTGCTGCTGAATAATTAGGAAGGCTTAAAAGGAAGCTAGCGTCGGTTATTTGTGCGTTACTGTGCCACGAGTGAATAAGGGTTAACCAAATTGGGGTGTTTGCTATGCGCGTAATTTCGTTTGCCTCAGCTCTGGCCTGAGAAATGAAAATGGAAGAGATTAAAAAAGCTGCATGAATGCAGCTTTTTAGTGTATTACTTAACATGTACTTATTCAGGGTTACATTGTACTTCAACGTCAGAGTAATCCCACATTTTGCCTGTCGATGCATCTGTTGTTGAACCTAATACACCACCAATAAGAAGGTTTCCAAAAAATACAGGCGTTACTTTTTTGTCAATAACAGTAGATTTGTCGCAATTTCCACTGGTGCTATGCGCAACTTTATTTTTACCATCACGAAGAACGATGACAGTGCCTGGTGTCGTGATAATTTTGTCGTCTACACGTACTTCAACCGCTTTATTATTTGAAGAAGTTACATTGATCGTTTGTTGGTCTGAAGTCATTACACTGGCACAGCCAGAGAGTGTAAGGATTACTGTAGCAGACAATAGCGTTTTCATGAATTTTCCCTTAATTTCTTGTGATTTCTAACACTCATATTTTAGAGCGCAGGGAATGTACCTTATAATTTTGTTTTTTTTCAATATACGTTTCGCTTAATCGTAAATATAAGTAAATGAAATATCAATATATACATACATGGAACGAATTTAAATTATTGTTTTAAATTTGATTTTGTTATTTCTGTGAGGTTTTTTATATTTCGGTCATGTGGGAAGTGAGAGAAGTTTATTGTTGTTTTTATTTAATTTAATGTTCATGTATTAACTCTATCGCTAAGGTATAAAGTGATTAAAAAGTAAGAGAGAACGAAGTACATTATGCTGGTTTATCTTTTTTCCTATAAACGTGTCAACTTGCACGTACTATATGAATGTTTTCAATATAGTACGTGCATTGTATTTATCTGTTATCTGGCATTCGTACTTTCAAAGATTTTATCGGCAGATGCAGCTACGAAGCCGGTGTATAATTCACCGTCTGGTTTTGCATACCGTAGCGCAAACTCGTAAAAGCAGCTTGGAATTTTGAATTCGCCATCAGAAAACTGCACTGGGTGATGGTCAGCTAAAGTAGATGATTGCTCAAGAAGTACTTCTGGAGAGCCTTTGATTTCACCACCTGCAGTATTTAATTCAAACCCTGCATTCTTTAGATTCTGATTTACGGCATCAATTGTCGTGAAGTTATTCAAATAATTAATGCTTACGGTAAAGTGGTTAGCACGATATCCCCAAGCGGCCATCCATGCAGCATATTCACTTTCAGCAAGCAATGCTTGGTATGTGTCATGGCTTACTTGCCAATGAGTACCTGAATATAAGAAATTATCTGCTGTTACAGCATGTTCATCTATTTTTGCTACCATGTCTTTTACAGCTGCTTGTACTGTGTCAGAGCACTTTTCTACTAGCAGTTCTGAAATAAATACCTTCGGTTTAGTCGGATCTGAATGTTCATAGTGTTTGGCATACAGCTTCTTAGCTTCAAAATGGTATTCTCCACACTCTTTATAACCAACTGCGATAAAGTGTGCTGCGAGTTTTTCTAATCCTACTTTTTCCAGATTAAAGGTACGCAAAGCAATATGATCATTGATTACATCATCTTTTTGAGTTGAGCCAAGTAATTCGTGAACTTTGACTGCTGAAGGCGTCACTTCTAAATAGTTATTCCACAGGGATTGAAATAATTTGTCGACATTGTTGTGCATAATGGGGTCCTATATATTGCGATTTACATCGCGTTAAACTTGGTGCGAATTAAGCTCGACGCATCAAGGTTATAATTTAAATATTCTCACGCTATCACCAGAGGTTACATTCAGTGCGCTCGCTACGTTTGGATGTAAGTCTAGAGTGTTATTTTGCGGATGGTAAAGCGCTTCTTCAGTGAAAGTTGCTCTAAAGTCATTGAGCTTCTGATTGGAAATCGCCAAACTGCCGGTTCCGGTTGGCTCGCAGATATTCACTTTTGCCACAGATGAGTCTTGTACCGTTTGAATATTGTGAAGTCTCGCTTCAACGGTGGGGCCTGCATCAAATAGGTCAACATAGCCTCGGTGTTCAAAACCTTCTTTTTCTAACAGGCGTAATGCTGGTTTAGTTTTTTCATGCACATTACCAATAACCGCTTGTGCTTTTTCGCTCAGTAAGTTGGCGTAAATAGGGTACTTTGGCATTAATTCGCTAATGAATACCTTTTCGCCAAGTCCTACTAAGTGGTCTGCTTGAGGGAATTCAATGCTGAAAAAATGTTCTTGTAGCCATTGCCAAAATGGAGAATGCCCATTTTCATCACTGACCCCTCGCATTTCAGCAATTACCGTATTACTAAACCGATCACTGTGATCCGCCATAAAAGTAAAACGTGAACGGCTTAAAAACCGACCAGCTAGGCCTTTACGATATGGCTCTCGTAAAAACAGAGTACATATTTCACTCGCGCCAGTGTAGTCATTACACATAGATAAAATATCAACCGTGTTATATACGCCAAGTGTTGGGGAGTGGTGTACTGTTTTACCTTGATGATAATGATACAGTGGAACCGTCATACCAACGGCGGCTTCGATGGCGGTTGTACCCATTATGTTGCCTGTTTCGCTGTCTTCAAGAACAAATAAATACCCCTCATCCTGCGGTGTAGATATCTGCTTTATAAAACTTTGCTCTGAGCGATTTATTTTTTCTCTGAGCATGTCATCATTCACAGGTAATGATGTGAAGCCATGGCCAGACTCTTCAGCTATTTGACGTAGTGCATCAAAATCAGTGCTTTTAATTGGTCTTAATATATGCATAGTGCAGCCTTAGGGGCTCTGATCAAGAGCCCCTAACTGAATTAACCGTTAACGACATCAGCAACAGCAAGCTCAAAGCGTGCTAAACCTGCTTTTATGTCATCATCAGAAATTACTAATGATGGCGTGAAGCGAACCACGTTCGTGCCGGCAACCAGTGCCATTAATCCATTCTTGGTGCTTGCAACTAAAAAGTCACGCGCACGCCCTGTGTAATCGTCATTTAAAACGGCACCGAGCAGCAACCCTTTTCCTCTGACTTCACTAAATACTTTAAACTTGTCATTGATGGCAGATAGGCCTTCACGGAAAAGTTGTTCTTTACGTTTAACATCGTCCAAAACCGATGATGTATTTACCGTGTCAAAAGCAGCTTCAGCAACAGCGCAAGCGAGTGGGTTACCGCCATAGGTTGAACCATGAGTACCTATTTTTAAATGTACAGCAATGTCTGTTGTGGTGATCATAGCGCCGATTGGAAAGCCACCACCTAGTGCTTTTGCTGTGGTTAAAATATCAGGTGTAACATTTAGCCCTTGATATGCGTATAAGTCGCCTGTACGACCTACGCCTGTTTGCACTTCGTCAAAAATAAGCAAAGCGTTGTGTTTGGTACAAAGAGCTTTCACCCCTTCGATAAAGTCTTTGTTAGGTGAAATGATACCGCCTTCGCCTTGCAATGGCTCCATCATTACGGCACAGGTAGTGTCACTAATTAGGGCTTCAAATGCGGCTAAATCATTGTAATCACAATGTACGATATCAGCAGGTTTAGGGCCAAAACCGTCAGAATAAGCAGCTTGTCCACCCACAGTCACGGTAAAGAATGTTCTACCATGAAAACCTTTATTAAAAGCAATAATTTGTGTTTTATGCTCACCGTGTTTATCAAGTGCAAACCTGCGAGCAAGCTTGAGTGCGGCTTCATTAGCTTCGGCACCTGAATTGGCAAAGTATACTTTGTCAGCAAATGTCGCGTCGGTAATTTTTTTTGCGAGGCGAAGTGCAGGTTCATTTGTCATGACATTAGATAGGTGCCAAATTTTTTCCCCTTGCTCTTTTAGTGCATTAACTAAAGCAGGGTGGCAGTGACCCAAGCAGTTAACAGCGATACCACCTGCAAAATCGATATATTCATCGCCTTTTTGATCCCAAACTCGAGAGCCTTTACCTTTTATTGGGATAATTTCTGACGGGTTATAGTTAGGTACCATAACTTGATCGAATAATTCACGGTTAGCTTGCATGACAACTTCCTCTATTTTACTTCAACTACTATTGACCACTAAGCAAACGAATTCATGTGAAGACAATGTCTTTTGGTAAAATTGTTTGGTAACGCAAAAGCGATTTTAGTGTTCAATACTGAATATGTTCTATTTATTAGGACCATTATTACTGGTAATGAAGTAAATATGCAGTGCAAAAATGTACAAATTGATTAAAATAAAAGTCAAAATAACGAAATTAATAGTTAATATGATAAATTCACAAGATGAAAAGCTCATTGGTTTGTTACGAGGTAATGCACGTGCCAGTATTTCAGATTTAGCGAGAAACTTAGATGTCTCTCGTTCTACAGTGCAAAGTAGGTTACTAAAACTTGAGCTGTCAGGGGTCATTAAAGGCTACAGTGTTGAATTTGGCGCAGCCTATATTGCGGGTTTAGTGTCTGCGCATGTATCAATCAAAGTGCGGCAAAAGCTCACTACTCAAACCACAATAGCTTTGAAGCATATCAATCAAGTCAGTGCGTTGTATGCCATTAGTGGGGAATACGATATGATTGCTCTAGTTGAAGCACAAAGCCTTGAGCAGCTTAACCATATATTAGATGATATTGGCAATTTAGATGGGGTCGAACGAACAAATTCATCGGTCGTTTTAGAAACCAAGTTTACCCGTTAAACTTTGGCTATTTACTGTCAGGCAACCAAATACTTGTTCCCGTTGAGGCAATATGATTGACATTGCCTTTAAGCACTTTAGTGCCGACGTTGTGTGACGTTTCGGGGCGACTTACAAGATAGCCTTGAACACATCGGATCCCCATACTTTTGACCAGCTCGAACTGTTCAGCTTGCTCAACACCTTCAGCAACAATTTTAAGTCCAAGTTGGTTACCTAGCTCGCTGATTGAGTTCAGTATTTTATGATATTTCTGATTTTGACTGGCTTGTGTAATAAATAGTTTATCAATTTTAATAACATCAATTGGCAGGTCTGCAAGTGTGCTAAGCGAACTAAACCCAGTACCAAAATCATCAATCGCAATCGTTACACCCGCTCGGCGACAGGCCTCAAGTTGCTCGATGATTTCTTCACTGGCTGTGATAAGCGTTGATTCTGTAATTTCAAGCATCAGTGAACTGGCTGGCAGTCCTGTTTTTTCTAATGTTTGTTCAACCCATTTGGCGATTGGTCGGTGTTTTAACTGAATTCCAGATACATTGACTGAAATTTTGACCTTTTTCATTCCTGCATTGTGCCATGCCGACATTTGACGACATGACTCTAATAATATCCAATCCCCTAACTCCAAGATGAGGTTTGACTCTTCTGCAATCGGAATAAATTCAGCAGGGGGTATCAATCCTTCTATGGGATGATGCCAACGTATTAACGCTTCAAAGTAATCAATTGCACAGTCTTCAACATGTACTATTGGTTGAAAAGATAAATGAAAGTTTTGCGATGCAATTGCAAGTCGTAACTCTTCTAATAGGTAGTGATAGCGACGGATTTTACTGCCCATTTCTGGAGAATAAACTTTGAAAATACCTCGACCGTCGGTTTTTGCTCGATACATCGCAACATCAGCCATTTGCAATAATGCGTGCGGATGAGAAGCACTCTCTGGGTAGATAGCAATACCAATACTCGCGCCAATTTTAACTATTTTATTGCCGAGCACAAAATCTCTTTCGATTTCATTTAAAATAGTTTGTGACACGCGGGTACAAAAACTAGCGTCTTCAATTTTGGGAATAAAAATTGAAAATTCATCCCCCCCTAAGCGAGATAAATTTTGTTCGAGGCCATGGATTGGGTGGATATCTTGAATATCATACTGCTTGACGATGCTGGATAAGCGGTTTGCAACTTGAATGAGAATTTCATCACCAAAGCTATGACCAAATGAATCATTAACTTGTTTAAACCCATCTAAGTCAATAAATAGTAAGCCACAATGTTGGTGCTTTTTTTCGGCTTCTGTTAATTGAATATCTAGATGTTCTAGATAGGCATGGCGATCGATGAGCTGAGTTAATTTGTCTTGATATAGGTTGCTATCTGTTTGTAGTTTAATACGATCAACGTTATCTGCTATGACATGGACTGCATGGCTTATTTGCGCTAGTAGTCCACCATGCTGCAAAATTTGAGTTTTGATATCAAGAGATTCAAGTAATTTAGTCACGTCGGTGCGGACCAAGTTTAGCGCGATGTTATGCCTATATTTTTTCCGTTCAGCCCTAAACAGATAGATTAGTGTGAATATTAACATACAAAAACTTACCAAAGCCGTTGGCGATAACAATGTGGTTGTTAGTAATTCTGAGTTTTTAGCGAGTATTAAATTATCGTTATGCTTATCTAAAAGTACGAACGTGTCGTCTTGGTAGGTGAAAAACTGTTGACCAAATATGAATAGCTGATACCAAGGCGTTGGCATTTCTGAGCTTGAATGTTCAGCAATTTCAACTAGTGATATATTATTAAATCCCAAGCGAGCATCGACGCAGGTCTTCGAAAAAAGTATGTTAAAAACATAGCCAAATAAAAACGTGCTCACTGCTAAAAAGCTTAATACTTTTAATGTTTTACTCATAATTGGCTAAATCCAGAACCTTAAATTAACTCGCGCTTTGACGTGACACCCTATTATACATATCTAAGCCATTAGAATTATAATCTTTTACACCCTTTTTTTCTTTATTTCAATTAAGTTTACTGCTTACCGCGATTATTGCAAAAGGAATAAACAATACAATGATTGTAGTCAATCTTTAGATAAATTCACTTTACATGAGAAGAGTTCTCACCTAATTTTTAATAACTCTCACAATTTGGTCTATGTTTTGCTAATTATACTAGCAAGAATGAAAATTTAGACTTAAATGGTATTAAATAGCACCTAGTTGGTGCAAATACTGAACTATTGCACTGTCATAAAGCATAAATATTGTTTTGTTGTAATGTGCAATGATGCCCACCGTTTCCGATTGTTGAGTAGTTAAAAGCACGGCGCAGGGGCAAGGACGTAATTACCCAAAACGATTTATTTGGAGCCTGCTATGTTAACAAAACGTTTTTTTAAAACAAAAGACGAAGCTGAAGTCACATTCGCATTTTCTCACCCTGAAGCAAAAAAAGTGCAACTGGTTGCTGAGTTTACCGATTGGGAACCCGTGACGATGAAGTTTAATAAAAAGGAACGGACGTTTAAGAGTAAATATCGCTTACCAACAGATAAACAGTTCCATTTTAGGTATTTGATTGATGGAGAGTTATGGGATAACGACCACAAAGCAGATGCTTATGTTACCAATAGTTTTGGTACACAAAATAGTGTGGTAAATACCCAAAAAACAGCGCTGTAGATACAAATGAGTGGATTACAGCAATTATTTTACTTGCATGGTGTTGGCTACGACTATGTTAAGTACACCGGTGAGCATGTCATTTTTGATCAAAATACCCGTAGCCAAGCGTTACAGGCTTGCGGCATTGATACCAACGATGAGCAAATTATCGCTGAGTTAAATTACCAGCTAGACGTGGTTCAGTGGCAATCGGTAGTACCTGAAGTCAGCTTAGTTGATGCTCAGTGTAGTACACTGAGCATCAAAGTACCTGCGCATAACAGAGTTACACACGGCGTCATATCAGTTCGAACTATCAACTACGAGCATAATTTTGATACCGCGCATTTAAAAGTTACCGGTGAATATTATTATGACAATATAGCGTATTTGGAACTAGAGGTACCATTACCACCGATGCCTATTGGCTATCATGATGCTGTTATTTCGTTACCTTGGGGTCAATATAATACCCAAATCTGGTCTACTCCAAGCCAATGTTTCAATCCCATAGAAAAAAAGCAATTAGGGATATCAGTCCAACTGTATACGCTAAAAAGCGAGAGAAATTTGGGGATCGGGGACTTTTTAGACCTCGAAGCGTTAATTATTGCCTGTGCTAAATCAGGCTGCGACTTTGTCTTACTTAACCCTCTGCACTTATTGTTTCCAGATGAGCCAGATAGAGCCAGCCCATATAGCCCGAATCATAGGGGGCTAATTAATCCACTTTATATTTCATTAGATAACTGCCGTTGGGCACATGATAGTGATGAATATAACGCACAGTTAGAAGCTGCGTCCAAGCTTTTAGAAACTCAAAAGCAAGAGCAATACATTAATTATAGCTTGATTAGTGACGTTAAACATTCAGTTCTACGTGGACTATATAAAGGGTTCAAGTCTCATGCCCCCGAGAATTTAAAAACACAATTCATTTGCTATCAATCTGAGCAAAGCACTTTGCTGACAGGCTTAAAGGGAGAGGGCTTCGCTGTTTTTTGCCAATGGCTTGCCTCAAGACAACTGCAGAGGTGTCAAGAAGTTGCAAAGCGAAGTGGGATGTCGGTTGGGTTAATAAATGACTTAGCGGTAGGTTGTGCAGAAGATGGCATTGAATATACAGCAAATAGTCAATTATATGCTGGAAATGCAAATGTTGGCGCGCCACCGGACCCTTGGGCTGAAGGGGGACAAAATTGGGGATTGCCCGCTTTAGATCCGGTGAAGATTAAACATAACCGGTTTAGTTTCTTTAAAACATTAGTGCGAAGTAATTTAAATTATGTAGGTGGACTGCGCATCGATCACGTAATGGCACTGCGCCGGCTTTGGTGGTGTTTACAAGTAGAGCAGGAACAAAGTGGTTGTTATGTTTACTACCCCTTTGAACATTTAATGGCGATATTGAAAATCGAGTCAAATATTGCTCAGAGCATGATCATTGGAGAAGACCTCGGGGTTGTGCCGCCAGAGGTGGTTACTTCAATGAAAGAAGCGTCATTATTTGGAAATATTCTTTTCTATTTTGAAAAAGACCATCATGGAAACTTTGTACCACGTGATTATTTGCGTGAAGATACGATTTTGATGGTTGCTAATCATGATGTTCCTCCATTTAAGGGATGGTGGTACGGTGATGATTTGCAACTTAAGTATACTTACAATTTGATCACAGAGCGTGAACTCGGTACCGAGCAACAGAAACGAAGTGTTGAGCGGCAACGATTGTTAACCTGGCTATCAGAACATGGCAAAAATGGTCTGACGCAAAGTAGTGAGTCGGATGTGATTTATCAGGCTTTACTGATTGTATTGGCAAGTTCACCATCTAAACTCCTTTGCCTTCAACTCGATGATTTAGATTTTCAATCATTACCAGTAAATATACCAGGAACAGATAAAGAGTACCCTAATTGGCGAAGACGTTTGACGCATTCAATTGACGATATTTTTTCGGAACACGCCCATTTCATTAAAAATTTAACGGATATTAGGACAGGTCATGAATAGCATATTAAAACCAACCAATAAGATACATGACTATTCAGCGCAGCTGGCAGCACTCCAAGCAGGGGTATTTGGTGACCCATTCTCGTTTTTAGGAGCGCATAAAGTCAGTGATACAGAGTACGAAGTACGTGTTTATTTGCCGAGTGCGAAGCACGTTTCGTTAGTAGGAAAAAACCATAAATCCGTATTTAAACGTTATGTGAACAGTGATTTATTTTTAGTAAGAGTGAATAAAGATGATCTGCCAATTCCGTACAAGCTAGATGTGGCATATGCAGACCAAACAGTTTTAAAAGACGATGTCTATCGTTTCGGTAGCAACTTAAGTGACAGTGTATTGTACTTATTTAATGAGGGGACACTGGAGCATGCATATCGCCATCTTGGCGCCCATTTTGTTTCTCATGAAAATGTAAGTGGTGTACGATTTGCTGTGTGGGCTCCGAATGCACAAAGTGTTTCGGTCATTGGCGAGTTTAATTGTTGGCAGCGAACAGAGCATTTTATGCGTAAGCATCCAGCCAGTGGTATTTGGGAATTGTTTATACCAGCACTGAACGCAGGGCAAATATACAAGTATTCCGTTGTTGACAGTTACGGGAATGTGAATGATAGAGCGGACCCTTTTGCTTTTAAGATGCAACAAGCGCCAGGTACCGCCTCTGTGATACAGCCTTTGACGGTAAGAAAAAAACCTTCATCTAAGCAATTAAACAGCAGAGCTAAACGCAATAAAGTTGACGCCCCTATTAGCATTTATGAAGTGCAGCTAGGTTCTTGGAAACGCCGTGCTGAAGAGGGTAATCGCTTTTTAACCTATCGCGAATTAGCGGATGATTTGCTTCCTTATGTAAAGGACTTAGGCTTTACACATCTGCAGTTAATGCCTGTGAGTGAATACCCTTTCGATGGGTCATGGGGCTATCAACCAGTTGGTTTATTCTCGCCGACAAGCCGTTTTGGGAGTTACGATGATTTCGTTTACTTTGTTGAACGGTGTGAAGATGAAAACCTAGGGCTTTTAATCGACTGGGTGCCAGGGCACTTTCCTTCAGATCCACACGGTTTACATAAATTTGATGGCACACATTTATACGAGCATGCTGACGTTAGGCAAGGTTTCCACCCAGACTGGAATACCTATATTTATAATTACGATCGACCAGAAGTAAAGAGCTTCCTGCTTGCAAACGCGATGTATTGGCTTAGCGAGTTTAACCTCGATGGGTTACGGGTGGATGCTGTCGCATCAATGCTTTACTTAGACTACAGTCGTAATGATGGTGAATGGATTGCAAATAAACATGGCGGACGTGAAAATCTAGGCGCAATTGCATGTATTCAAGATGTAAATAGTCGATGTTATGGACACAACCCAAATATTATGATGGTTGCAGAAGAATCAACAGCATGGCCAGGCGTCACTAATAGTGTTGATAATAACGGGTTAGGCTTCGGGTTTAAGTGGAATATGGGGTGGATGAATGACAGTTTAAATTATGTCAGTCGCGACCCCATTCATCGCCGTTATCATCATCATGAAATGACATTCTCTATGGCGTACGCTTATTCTGAAAACTATATCTTGCCACTTAGTCATGATGAAGTCGTTCATGGTAAAGGGGCGCTGTTGAGTAAAATGCCCGGAGATGATTGGCAACAGTTTGCAACATTGAGAGCGTATTACGGTTTTATGTATGCACATCCGGGTAAAAAGCTGTTGTTTATGGGGAGTGAATTGGCACCTCGGTCAGAATGGGATCACAATCAAGGCTTAGATTGGCAATTACTTGATTCAGCAGCTCATTTGGGAATACAAGCAACGGTCAAATTATTAAATCACGTCTATAAAAAACAAAGCGCATTGCATGAATGCGATAACTCACCAGCGGGCTTTCAGTGGATTGATGGTGATAATGCGGAGCAAAGTATCTTTAGTTTTGCTAGGTATGGGCATTCTAAAGATGATCTTATTGTGGTCATTAGTCACTTTACCCCCCAAGTATTTCACCAGTACAGAGTTGGCGTACCGCTGCGTGGTGTGTATGAAGTTATCTTAAATACAGATGATGAAAACCTGTATGGCTCTGGCGTGAAGGCTGTTGCAGCGAAACAGCAATTGATTGAATCAACGTCAGCTTCTGCGCATGGCTTCGACAATAGTATTGTGCTTACAATTCCTCCTTTAGCCACTGTGTACTTAAAGCGAATTACGGGTTAACCAATGTTAAATTCATGTCGTGGCAACTGTGTGCGTTTTGGTAGTGTAGTAAAAGAATCTGGCGTAAATTTTGCGGTGTTTGCGCCGTATGCTACCCAAGTTTATTTGTGTCTTTTTGATACGAGTGGTCACTCGCAAATTGCAATGATTGATATGTATTTGCATGAGGGAGGCGGTTGGAGCGTATTTGTTGAGCCATTGAGAGAAAATACCCTCTATGGATATCGAGTGGATGGTGATTATGACCCGAATACAGGGAGGTTATTTAACGTACATAAATTACTGATGGACCCATATAGTCAAGACTTCTTTGGGGAGTTTATGTGGAGTGAACGGCATTTCTGTCATATGCCAGTAGGGACATTGAGTACTTTGGATAACGCCATTGATATGCCTAAATCTAAAGTGAGCAATATATCTAAGTATGTGGAAGAGCGACCAAATCATGCATGGTCAAAAACGGTTATTTATGAGTGTCATGTTAAAGGCGCAACCTTTAAGCACCCTGACGTTAACCCTGCATTTCGAGGTAAATTTTTAGGACTCTCAGACCCTGCATTTATACGTCATATCAAACGTCTAGGGATAACAACGCTAGAGTTATTGCCTGTGCATGCATTTGTGAGTGAGCAATTTCTTATCACAAAAGGGCTGCGGAACTACTGGGGCTATAACACGCTAAGTTATTTCACACCTCATAAGTCTTACTTGGTAGACAATGATATAACTGAGTTCCAACGTATGATGGCGACTTTACATGAGGTTGGAATTGAAGTCATCTTAGATGTGGTTTTCAACCATACTGCAGAAGCTGGAATTGATGGTCCGACTTTGTCACTAAAGGGGTTAAATAATCTTGGGTACTATCGACATGTATTAGGGGAGCCAAGTGTATATATTAATGACACCGGGTGCGGAAATACCCTCAACATTGACGACCCACAAACATTGAGATTGGTTTTAGATAGTTTGCGATATTGGGTCGAAGTAATGGGCGTCGATGGGTTTAGATTTGACTTAGCCACCATTTTAGCTCGCACAGAACATGGTTTTAATGCACGACATGCATTTATGCATGCGGTGTTACAAGATCCTGTTTTGAGTAATGCAAAGCTCATTGCTGAGCCTTGGGATATTGGTCCTGGAGGGTATCAGTTGGGGGCTTTTTTGCCACCATGGCGAGAATGGAATGATAAATATAGGGATACTGTTAGGCGTTTTTGGCGCCAAGACGAAGGTGTGTTGCCTGAATTAGCTAAGCGGGTACATGGCTCAAATGACATATTTGAACACAATCGGAGGGGTCCTTTAAACTCAATAAACTTTGTAACGAGTCATGATGGATACACGTTAGCGGATTGGGTGAGTTACGAAAATAAGCATAATCTCGCTAATGGCGAAGTGAATCGAGACGGACATAGTGAGAATTATTCGTTCAATTGCGGTGCTGAGGGATTCTCTACCGATACGAAAATAAGTAACTTAAGGCTAAAAATGCAAAAAAATGCATTGGCCACGCTACTTTTATCTAAAGGGGTGCCAATGCTTGCAGCTGGTACTGAATTTTCTCATTCTCAAGGCGGTAATAACAATGCTTATTGCCAAGATAATCGAACGAACTGGTTAGCGTGGAAATCATCTCAGCAGGATCATGAATTGACGTTCTTTATTCAAGATTTATTGGCGATTAGAAAACAGTTTAGTGTTTTTCAACATCCTTTCTATGTTCACCCTGATGATAGTCGATTCTCGGTAAGTTGGCTTGATGAAAATGGCGAACAAATGAAAGAGTCGGATTGGCATAGCGAAGGGCGAAAGTGGCTTTTATATTCAATTCAAGATCGCCAATTAGAGGAGGCATTGTTTATTGTATTTAATGCGCATGATGCTTGTTTAGACGCAAGATTACCCAGCGCACCGTTTTCAAAACATTGGCAACTTGCATTAAGTAGTTGTGATTCAGCCAAATATGATAATGCACAAAGTATGTGCACAATCTCAGCCCAATCAAGTTGGGTATTTACATCGCTAAAAGAGGGAAACATACATGGCTAATAAAGGCACAAATGTATGCGTCGTAAAACACTGGCAAGATGCACCTAAGCTAGATGAAAGTACATTGAACGATGATTTAACACGTCATTTTTATTATACCTTAGGCCGCGACCGAGTGGGTGAGTCACAATTGTATCTCTACCATGCTTTGGCATTGACAATTAAAGATCGCATGGTTGCTCGATGCAGGGCAACTAATTTGCATCTAACGTCAAAAAAAACACGTAAAGCAGCATACTTATCTCTTGAATTTTTAATGGGGAGAGCGTTGGGTAATGCGGTACTTAATTTAGATCTACAAGAGTCCACGGCGCTTGCACTTAAGCAATATTGCAGCGAGCTAGAAATTGTTGCTGAGGCTGAGCATGATGCCGGGCTTGGTAATGGCGGGTTAGGTCGCTTAGCAGCCTGTTTTTTAGATAGTTGCGCGAGTCTTGCGTTACCCGTAATAGGATATGGGATTCGATATGAGTATGGCATGTTTAACCAAAGTATTGAAAAGGGGCATCAGATTGAACAACCTGATAATTGGTTAAGAGAGGGGCATCCTTGGGAGTTGAGTGCGCCTGATCAAGCTTGTAGAGTTAAGTTTTTTGGTCGAGTTGACAGTTATAAGAGTAAGCAAGGGCGAAATGTTCGTTGCTGGGTAGACACTCAAGATGTACTCGCAGTGCCGTACGATGTCCCTATCCCTGGTTATAAAAATGGGGTTGTTAACACATTACGGTTATGGAAATCGGAAGCGACAGATGAATTTGACTTAAATGAGTTTAATGCGGGTAGTTATTCTGAAGCTGTGGCCCGTAAAAATATGGCTGAACAGATCACCATGGTTTTGTATCCTAATGACAGCAGTGAGAACGGCAAAGAATTACGTTTACGTCAGCAGTATTTTTTATCAAGTGCGAGTTTACAAGACATACTTAATAAATGGGTAGGCCAGTATGGTGCGGAGTTTTCAGATTTCGCGAAATACCATGTGTTTCAATTAAACGATACGCATCCGAGTATTGCTGTTGCCGAGTTGATGCGTTTATTGGTTGATGAATATGATATTGACTGGGATAAAGCTTGGTCCATTACTACAAGTACCATGGCATATACTAACCATACGCTATTACCAGAAGCGTTAGAACGTTGGTCAGTGCCTTTATTTAGCAAATTATTACCTAGATTACTTGAAATTATTTACGAAATTAATGCTAGGTTTTTAGCTGAGGTCGCATTGCAGTGGCCTGGCGATATAGATAAGCAAAGAGAGCTATCTTTAATAGAAGAAGGGGATGTGCCACAGGTTCGTATGGCGTATTTAGCAATTGTTGGAAGTTACTCGGTAAATGGGGTCGCTGCACTCCATACGCAATTGCTCAAGGCAGGCTTATTTAAAACATTTTATGAATTATGGCCTGGCAAATTTAATAATAAAACAAATGGCGTCACGCCTAGGCGTTGGTTGGCTCATTGTAACCCAGCTTTAAGTGAGTTAATCACGAGTAAAATAGGCGATGAATGGGTTGCTGATTTTAGTCAAATTGAGAAAGTGAGACGTTACTACGATGACAAAACCTTTCATAAGCAATGGCAACAAGTTAAGTATCAAAATAAGGAAAGGCTAAGAGCTTTAGTACAAGCGCGCTGTGGTGTTGAGTTTGATCCGACGATGATGTTTGATGTTCAAGTTAAGCGCATACATGAATATAAGCGGCAACTTCTCAATGTATTACATGTGATCCACTTATATGACCGAATTTGTAGAGGCGATGTAGAAGGCTTTACGCCACGCTGTGTATTAATTGGTGGGAAAGCTGCGCCTGGGTATTACATGGCGAAGAAAGTTATTAAGCTCATTAACAATGTAGCTGATGTTGTTAATCAGGATAAGCGTGCAGCTGGACTGTTACGAGTGGCATTTATCCCCAACTATAACGTTACCGCAATGGAAACAATTTGTGCGGCAACGGATTTATCAGAGCAAATATCAACTGCGGGCAAAGAAGCTTCAGGCACAGGTAACATGAAGTTCATGATGAATGGCGCGATAACAATAGGCACCTTAGATGGTGCAAATATTGAAATTAGAGAGCAAGTTGGTGCAGATAACTTTTTCTTATTTGGAGCACACGCAGCACACACTGACCAGATCCGCAGTAATTATGACCCTGTTTCAATTATTGCCGAAGATGAAAACTTAAAACGAGTCATTGCATTACTTGAAAGTGGTCATTTTAATTTGTTTGAACCACATATATTTGACGATGTGATAAATGCCATTAAATGCCCTACCGATCCTTGGCTTGTCGCGCATGACTTTGCAAGTTATGTAGATGCACAAAACCTCGCATCTAAAACGTATCAAGATAGTAAAACGTGGACACGAATTAGTATTTTAAATACGGCGGCCAGTGGAAACTTTTCTAGTGACCGAACAATTTCACAATATAGTAATGAAATTTGGCGACTTGAGCCAATGCAATAGCCCTGCAAGGATATATGGAGAAGATGAATGCCTAGTTACGCAAACCGCTACATAAGTAGTTTAACAAGAGAGACATACGCCCTTATTTTGGCTGGTGGCCGAGGTTCACGTTTGCATGAGCTGACAAATTGGCGCGCTAAACCAGCGGTTTATTTTGGTGGTAAGCACAGAATTATTGATTTCCCTCTGTCAAATTGTATCAACTCAGGAATACGTAGAGTGGGTATTGCAACTCAATACAAGTCGCACTCTTTGATACGCCATGTAAATAGAGCCTGGGGCCACTTCAAAAAAGAATTGGGAGAGTCTGTTGAGATATTGCCTGCATCACAGCGATATGGAGATGAGTGGTACTGCGGCACAGCGGACGCCGTATTTCAAAATATGGATATTATTCGTCATGAGCTACCGAAGTATGTGATGATCTTATCAGGCGACCATGTTTATAGAATGGATTATGGTGCGCTGTTAGCGAAGCATGTTGAAACCGGTGCAGATATGACGGTGTGTTGTATTGAAGTTGAATGTGAAGAAGCTGCCAACACATTCGGTGTTATGACAGTAGACAAAGATAAGCGTGTTAGAAGGTTCGATGAAAAACCTGCTGAGCCATCATCGATACCGGGCAAAGAGGGTATATGTTTAGCTTCAATGGGGAACTATGTATTTAATACGGAATTTTTATTTGAGCAATTAAAGCAAGATGCTGAAAGAGAAGGTTCTGGTCGCGACTTTGGACATGATATTATTCCCGCTATTATTGAAGAACATAATGTTTTTGCATTTCCGTTTAGAGATCCTAGTCATGAAGGACAACCCTATTGGCGTGATGTGGGTACTATAGATTCATTTTGGGAAGCCAATATGGAGTTGGTGTCACCAGAGCCTCAATTAGACTTGTATGATCCGACATGGCCAATTTGGACTTACCAAGAGCAATTGCCACCGGCGAAATTTATATTCGATGATGAAGAACGCAGAGGTATGGCTGTAGACTCGACGGTATCTGGTGGTTGTATTATTTCAGGGTCTGTGGTTAGGAAATCGTTGTTGTTCTCTAATGTTCACGTGCATTCATTTTGCGAAATTGAAGGTGCAGTGTTATTACCTGGCGCGATAGTTGAGAGACATTGTAAAATTCGTAATGCTATTGTAGATCGAGGATGCCATCTACCTGAAGGGTTAGTATTAGGTTTTGATGCGGACGAAGATCGCAAAAATGGCTTCCGTGTGTCTAATAAAGGTATAGTATTGGTAACACGAGAAATGCTAGTGGCGTATAGTCAACGTAAAGAACAAGAAGCGTCCAAGCTTAAAACAGCGTAGTAAGGCGAAATATGAGGGTATTAATAGTTGCAGCGGAGAATGACCGCTTACCAAAATGTAAAGTGGGAGGGGTAGCCGATGTTATTCGAGATATCCCTTACGCATTAGCAAAGCACGAAATTGAAGCACTAGTAGTTGTGCCTGATTATGGTCAAAATGATCTAAATAGAACTTTTGTAGGTGATATCGCAGTACCATTTAGGCAACACTTGGAAACTGCGACTTTATGGGAAGTCGAGCGAGGTGAGGGGGTAATACAATATGTTATTTCTCACTCCCTCTTTAGTGCGCACGGTGGGTCAATTTATTGTAACGATGATGAGCAACGTCCATTTGCAACTGATGCGAGCAAGTTTGCTTTTTTTAGTGCTGCCGTAAGTGAAGCGATAGAGCATGGTCTATTCCAGAAACTCGATGTATTACATTTACATGATTGGCATGCAGCATGTGTTGCAGTCTTGAAAGAGTTTAGCCCTCGTTTTGTTCGATTGAAGACATTAAGAACTATTTATACGGTGCATAATTTGGCATTACAGGGGATCAGGCCGTTTAAGCATGATGAATCGAGCCTAGAGGCTTGGTTTCCTACATTAAGTTATGATGGACAAATGCTGTGCGATCATCAGTACCCTCATTGCTTTAATCCAATGCGCAGTGCAATCACATTGTGCGATAAAGTGCATGTTGTTTCACCGAATTATAGTAATGAAGTATTGCGTAGTAGTGAACCTGACAGAGGTTTCTTTGGTGGGGAGGGACTAGAGCATGATATGCAAATAGCAAACCGCCATGGGAAGTTAGTCGGGATCTTAAATGGATGTGAATACCCTCATAAGCAAGAGTCAAAAGGCGATCAAACGATGTTTCTCAATGCGAGTGAAGCACTTTTGTTTGAGTGGATGGCAAGCTCGCCGCAACTGTCTTCTAGCCACTATCTTGCGCATCAGCGCATCAAGCAGTGGCGAGAAGCTCAAGAGCAAGGGCCTGTTGTCACGAGTGTCGGGCGACTGACAGATCAAAAAGCATTACTTTTGAGGCAGGAGGTAAACACTGGGGTTTTATTGGATGAACTCTCAAGTATCGCTGCTAAAATAGGGGGACGAATCATAGTTTTGGGCTCTGGCGATACTAATTTAGAGTTTACTTTTACTCAAGTGATGGCTCGAAACGAGAATTTACTGTTTCTAAATGGATATGGGCAGCATTTAGGAGATATGCTTTATGAGCTCGGAGATTTGTTTTTGATGCCAAGCTCGTTTGAACCATGTGGCATTAGCCAAATGCTGGCAATGCGGGCAGGACAACCCTGTTTGGTGCACAAAGTGGGTGGTCTCAGCGATACAGTCGTTCATTGTGAAAGTGGTTTTGTATTTGAAGGGGAAGACTTGGATAAACAACAAAGTGCATTAATTAGTACGTTTACTTCAACACTGGCAATGTATGATGAGGATAATGAAAAATACAACCAAATACGCGAGTGTGCACGAACACAGCGTTTTGAATGGCATAATGTAGCGAAAGATTATATTAATTTACTTTATTCCACTACGTAAAATTCAGTAAGTATATCTTTAAAAAGCAGGCCTATGGCCTGCTTTTTGTCATTTGACTGCTATATTTATGCGAGGGTGATTTTAGTAATCTCTTTGTTCTATATGATTTTTAATCATTTATGGTTAAAATAAGTGTATCATTGCAAACCAAAGTACTATCTTCTGGGTAGTGATCAGCAAGGAGCCACCATTTGAAGGTATTTGTAGCTAGGCAAGCTATTTTTAATCGAAAAAAACAGGTTGTTGCATACGAGCTGTTATTTAGAGATGGGACGAGTAATAGCTTTCCTAATGTGAGTGATGATGCTGCAACCGCAAAATTGATCATGGATAACCAACTCAATCTTGGAACGCGTTATCTTACATCAGGTAAAAAAGCGCTCATTAATATAGGTCCAGATTCTTTAACGCAGGAGTTGGCGCAATTTTTACCTGCGCACGATGTTATCTTGGAGCTGCTAGAAACGATAGAACCAACAGCTGAAAATTACGAATTAGTAAGAACGCTTTTCCACAGTGACTACCGTTTGGCGCTTGATGACTTCGAGTACACCAAAGATTGGGAACCTTTTCTTAAACTGGTAAGACTCGTTAAGTTTGATATTATGCAAAGCCCTTTATCAAGCATTGAACCTTTGGTTAATAACTTTAAACGTCGAAAGAATATGAAGTTACTGGCGGAAAAGGTTGAAACGGAAGAGGAGTTTAAGCAAGCATATGCTATGGGATTTCATTTTTTTCAAGGATACTTTTTCGCAAAACCGAAAGTCATAGAACAGAATGACATTGAAATTAACTATGCTGTTGCAATGCTGATTTATGCAGAGGTGCTTAAACCTCATATGAATATGGTACGAGTGGCTGAATTATTTGCACAAGATACAGCGTTAGCATACAAATTGCTTCGTTTATTAAACTCAGGGGTGTTTCCTATAAAAAACAAAATAGAGTCTCTTAAACAAGCATTAGTGTATTTAGGTAATGAACGAACGAAGAAGTTTGTGGGGCTGATTATGACTGCACATATCGCAGAAGGTAAGCCAACAGAGCTAACTCGGCTGAGTATTGTTAGATCGCGGTTTTGTGAGTTAATCGCGAGAAAACTAAGTCCTAATATGGCGGGTATGAGTTTTTTAACTGGCTTATTTTCGTTACTCGATGCGATATTGGATAAGCCAATGACGCAAGTAATTAATCGTTTACCGTTTCCCGAGGCGCTTAGGGATGCGCTAATCGGTGAGCCCAATATTCTTTATTACATACTGAATGTAGTTAAAGCGTATGAGTCTGGAAGTTGGTGGCATTTGCAAGAGGCGTGTACCTTACTTAACTTGGAAGATACTTGCTTACCAGATTTTCACGCTTCAGCGATTAGTTGGGCTGATATGTATAAAGATAGAGTGTGAGCATGGAGCGTATTGCAACACTAGATATAAACCGAGGTATTGCAGTACTTGGGTTATTATTTTTGAATATTTACTACTTCTCAATGTTCGAAGTGGGCTATGTTAATCTACCTGTAGTGCCTTTATCAGATTCTGTTATTGATTGGATCAATGCATTGCTACTTGACGGCCGATTTCGAAGTTTGTTTTGCTTATTATTTGGCGCTGCCTTGTGTTTGCAAATGGATAAAAATGGCAGTGATAAGCAAATAAAAGACCGGCTTTTTTGGATCGTGACAATAGGCCTACTCCACGGTTTTATTCTTTGGCCTGGTGACATTTTGGTCAGTTATGGTTTGGCTGGGTTTATCGCATTAAAGTATATAGATGCAGGGCCATCTCGGCTAATTAGACATGGCTGTGGTTTTGGCTTGTTTGGTGTTTCAATGATGCTTGTATTGGGATCTATAGATGTGGCAGATCCCATTATTAGAGGGAGTAGCGAGTTTTATGAAATAGTAGATAATTTGCCAAGAGATGTCGTGTCACATTTTGGACATAATGGTGTGTATTATTCAATTATGTTGCTTATCATGCCGCTGATCACACTTTGGTATAGTGCGGGCTTGATGATTGCGGGAATTTACTGTTATAAACAGGGGATTTTTAAACATGGCTTATCAAATAACGCAAAGCCATTAGTTATTACCGCAACAGCTTTGCTGTCCGTAGGTACGATTTATCTTAAGGTTCTGGACATTAACTCTTTGTCGGTGTTAGTAGATAGTCTTATTTGGGTCAACGCGTTTGCGGGGGCTTTATTAATTATTCACTGTGTGGTGAAAATGAGTCGTAAGGGTTTTCAGTTTTCTTGGCTTCAAGCGGTCGGACGCATGGCTTTGACACTTTATGTATTTCAATCAGTACTGATGGTGTCATTCTTCTATTGGGTTATGCCTAACGGATATGAACAATACAATCGTATGGAATACATGGCTATCGCTCTACTTTTCTCTCTTTTTCAATTGCTTATTGCGCCGCTTTACTTTCGCTTTTTCAAACAAGGACCACTAGAGTATCTATTGAAGAGGCTGTGTTTGCGCAGTAAGGAGGCAGATTATGTTTAGAGTTAGATTATCACTGTGGTTAATTGCTGTGTTGATGCTACCTCTAGAAGGGGCTGCTAAAAGTGAGTTTTCAGTATTGTTCGTTAACCCATCGGTTGCTGGAGAGCCATTTTGGCATAAAGTTCAAACGATTACTGAGCAGGCTGCCGCCCAACTTAATGTTAAAATTGATACGATTTACGGAGAAGGGAATCGCCATATTCAATTGGCGGAATTGAAAAAATATTTAAGTTATCGTGCGACACCAGACTATGTCATTCTCATGAATTATCCTGGAGGTGCTGAGGCGACATTAGAGCTGTTAGATAAATATGGCATTAATTTTATTACATTGGAGCAGACAATTACTGGTCCTGAAAGGTTTGCAATAGGAAACCCTCATGAACGTTATCCAACATGGCTCGGAGAGGTATTTCATGATAATTATGATGCGGGAAGCAGGCTTGCAGAAGCGCTCGTGCTAGATAGTGATATACACATAAAAGAGATTAAAGCTATCGTAATTAATGGCCATTATGGTTCTGAATCTGATGTACGAAGTCAAGGCGCAATCGATTATTTTAATGAACAGGGCATTAAGCTACACCAACAGGTTCATGCAAGTTGGTCCAAAGAGCAAGCGTATGATAAAACCAAGCGACTATTATCACGCTATCCAGGTACGAATTTAATTTGGACTGCCTCAGATCTAATGGCAATGGGAGCTCTTACTGGGGTTAAGTCTTCGAAAATACCTCACAAAGTTGCCATCGGAGGTTTTGATTGGTTAGGTGATGCCATTGAGCTTGTAGATAATGGCGATATGAGCGCAACAATTGGTGGCCATTTTATGATGGGAGGATGGGCACTCGTTACTCTAAGTGACCATTACCATAGCCACCAATTTTGGCAAAAAAACGCCATGTTAAGTTTTAAACTGGGTGTAATTAGCCGCAAAAACTTAGACGACTTCAGATGGATAGTACATAACCCAGACTGGTCATTGATTGATTACAAAGCGATGAGCTTGATTGGGACGAAAAAGTTGACGTATGACTTTAATTTAACTCAGTTACAGCGAAGTGCAGAAAAATAAGAAATTTAACAACGGTTAGTTTAGAATACGGTTTTTTCTTCAGGTAAGAGTAACAAGTGACGCAATTAACCCGCCTAAATAAATATATAAGCGAAACGGGATTCTGTTCTCGCCGAGAAGCTGACAAACTTATAGAGTCAGGCCGAGTTAGGGTCAATAATGCTCTACCTGAAATGGGCGTAAAGGTGAGTGATTCCGATACAATTACTGTAGACGGTAAGCCTCTAAAAGCGAAGCCTAAATGTGTATATATTGCGTATAATAAGCCTGTAGGGGTCACGTGCACGACAGAACGAAAAATTAGAAGTAATATTGTTAGCGCGATCGACTATCCTGAGCGTATTTTTCCAATCGGTCGATTAGACAGGCCTTCTGAGGGACTCATTTTTCTGACGAACGAAGGTGATATCGTCAACAAAATATTGCGAGCGGGGAATAATCACGAAAAAGAATACGTGGTTACTGTTGATAGACCAATTAATAAAAGGTTTATTGAACGAATGGCTGGTGGAATTCCAATTTTAGACACAGTCACCAAAAAGTGTCAGGTGAAACAAACGTCGAATAAAGAGTTTGTGATTGTGCTAACTCAAGGGTTGAATCGTCAGATCCGACGTATGTGCGAATATTTAGGCTATGAAGTTGAAACGTTAAAGCGTGTGCGTATTATGAACGTAAGAATGGAGGGTCTCAAACCGGGTCAGTGGCGTCATTTAACGCAAAAAGAAATGAATGAAATAAATAGCTCTATCGAATCGTCAGCTAAAACGGAAGAGGGCTCAATTGACCCAAATAAAAGGCCGGAAAGAAAGCCAAACGTTCACGATAAAGAGCAAGCTGATAGAAAAGGGGTTAATCGTGAAGAACATTCAAAGCCACAGCGAAATGACGTAAAAGCGCGGCATAAAGTTGAGAAAAGCGCGTCTAAACCTAAAAGAGCGAATAATAAGGCGTCAACGACAAACAAGCCAGTTAAACGCAAAGGTGGCACACTATCACTGAAGAAATAATAAAAGGCCCAGAAGGGCCTTTTATTGGTTTATGGGAAGAACTAAGACGTACTCGCTTCGTGTTTAATGCCAAATAATAGACAATACATAACAGGCACAAATACGAGAGTTAATATTGTTGCAAAGCCAAGTCCAAACATAATTGTGACTGCCATAGACTTGAAAAACACATCAAATAATAGTGGGATCATCCCTAAAATGGTTGTAATTGCCGCCATGGAGACTGGTCGAACTCGACTGACGCCAGAGTCAAATACGGCCATGTAAGGTGGCTTGCCTTCTTGCAATTCTAGGTTGATTTGATCAACAAGTACGATACCATTTTTAATTAACATACCAGACAAACTTAATAGCCCAAGCAGTGCCATAAAACTGAATGGCGCGTTGAGTGAGACTAGCCCAGCTGTTACACCAATAATCGCAAGTGGCACAGTTGACCATATTACTAATGGCTTTTTAACTGAGTTAAACAGCAATACGGTGATCATGAACATCGCCAAGTATCCGATAGGTAATGAACCAAAAATAGCCGTTTTTGCTTTTGACGATGATTCAAATTCGCCGCCCCAGCTCATTTCATAGCCATTAGGGAGTTCAATTGCTTCAATGTCATTGCGCACGCGGTTAAATAGTTTTGCAGGTGTTTCATCACCAATAACATTATGATCTGCCATAACGGTAATCGTGCGTTTTCTATCCCGCCTCATGATCAGTGGGTCTTCCCAGAGCACATTAAAATCGTCGACGATTTGGGTTATCGGAATGTATACATTGAGTAACGGGCTAAATATCTGTAAATCACTGAGGTTTTCTACATTCTTACGCTCTTCTTCGGGAGAGCGCGCGACGATGGGCAACAATTGTGTACCATCTCTATACAGGCCAACTTTATTACCAGACACACTGGTAAGCAGTAATTGATCAAGGTCTGATTTACTTATGCCTAATCGACGTGCTTTCTGCTCATTAAATTCAGGACGGATTACTTTGGTTCTTTGACGCCAATCGTCTCGAATATTAAACGCCTTAGGGTCTTTAGCGAGCATTATTTGAGCTTGTGCAGATAACCGACGAAGGATAACGGGATCAGGGCCTGAGAAGCGAGCTTCAATTTTTGCTTTGGTGGAAGGGCCGATCTCCATACGTTTGATGTTTAACGTGCCAGTTAAGACATGTTGTTTTTCAAACTCTCTTAACTTCGCAATCATATTGGTGACCGCTTCACGGTTTTTAACACGGACAATGAGTTGTCCGTATGCGTCATATTGTTGCTCAGGAGAATACGTTAACATGAAACGTGGGGCGCCTTGCCCAATTGTTGAGGTAACTTCTAGCACTAAATCGTCATTTTGCAAAAATCGTTCTATTTTCGCAAGGTTATCAGCTGTACTACGAATGTCAGCGCCTTGATAATGCCAATAGTCTACGTAAAACATAGGGGTGTTCGATGACGGAAAAAATGATTGTTTAACTGACTTAAATCCAAACAAAGACAGGCCGAGTAACGCAATCATGATCATAACTGTAGATAGCCTGTATTTCAAAGCGGTGCTCAGTAGAGCTTTATAAAGCGTGAATATCATGCCTTGATATGGGTCTTGCTGTTGTACTTCTTTACTTGCAATCGTCGCCTTAAAAAGTAAATCAGCAAAAAATGGCGTCAATGTAATCGCAGTAACCCAGCTTAACAATAATGAAATAAGTAGCACCCAAAATAAAGAGCCTGCAAATTCGCCACTGGCATCACTACTTAGACCAATAGGAGCGAAAGCGGTAATGCCAATAACCGTTGCGCCTAATAAAGGCCACTTTGTTTGCTCCACAATATTGATGGCTGCTCGTAGCTTAGTTTGACCACGTTTTAAATTGATCAAAATTCCTTCAGTGACAACAATGGCGTTATCGACCAGCATACCCAAAGCGATAATGAGTGCACCCAGAGAAATACGCTGTAGATCAATTGCAAATAGCTTCATAAAAATGAAAGTACCAAGGACTGTCAGAAGCAATACCGCACCGATTAATAAGCCACTTTTTACACCCATAAACAGCAATAAGACCACAATAACGATTGCCACGGCTTCGATAAGGCTGATTATAAATCCATCAACTGATTTTTGTACTTCATTAGGTTGATGGTATACCACATTAATTTCGATGCCATGCGGTCGCTGATATTCTAGTGACGCAAGGTGTGCCTCCATTGCTTGACCAATATCGACAACATTTACACCAGAGCTAAAAGAGACACCTACGAGTAGAGCTCGCTGTTCATTAAACCGTGTAATGTGCTGTGGAATTTCAGCATATTCACGACTCACGCTGGCAACGTCACCTAAATATATAAGCTCTTTTGCGCCAGGTTTCGATATCAACAAATGTTCTAGTTCTGTGACATCTTGGAACTCACCCGTTGGATGGAGGCGAATAGACTCGGCGCCAACTCTTATTTTTCCAGCATTTGAAACGCTGTTTTGCGCTTCTAAAAGTGAGAATATACGAGAAGGGGCAATACCGAGTTGAGACAACTTATGTGTCGCAATTTCTACAACGACTTGAGCTTGTTGTTCTCCTGCTACAGTGATTTTACTCACCCCTTTAACCAATACAAGTTCACGCTTTAGATAATCAACATAGTCTTTGAGTTCATCGTAGGAGTACCCATCTCCTGTAACCGCATACATAACCCCATATACATCTGCAAAATCATCAATAACTTTAGGTGTGTAAACACCTGGTGGTAGGCTAGGGGTTAGATCATTAACTTTACGGCGCAGTTCATCCCAAATTTGTTTAAGGTCATTCTTACGGTAGGTGCTCTTCATCTCAACGGATATTTGTGATTTTCCTGCCGATGAAATCGACGTAACGTAATCAACATAGGGGAGCTGTTGTATGGCATTCTCAATTGGAAAAGTGACCTCTTCTTCAACTTGTTGTGGAGAAGCGCCTGGGTACATTGTCACTATCATGGCTTTTTTTAAGGTAAATTCTGGGTCTTCAAGTTGGCCCAAACCAAAATAGGAAATCGCGCCAGCCAAAAGTAGCAGCAATGCAAACATCCAACTTATTACTTTGTTTTCAATTGACCATTTAGCTAAGCTCATTGTTATAGCCCTCGTTCTTTAGCCCAAGGTCGTACTCTTAAACCTTGTTTTAAATGGTGTACACCCGCACCGACGACAATATCTGTGTTTGAAAGGCCTGACAATATTTCTATACCTTGGTCATACATATCACCCACAGTGACCGAATGCATAGAAATCGTCTGGGTTTGTTCGTTGTACAACCATACATAGGCATTGTTGGTGAGTTGCTCTGTTTGCTTTGAAAAAACGGCTTCAACTGGAACAAACAGCTTTTTGGCAGGCAGCTTTGTTACTTTACTGTGATCTATATATACATGACCACTCATACCGGCAAGCAAATTAAAGTCCTTAGGAATTGGTAGGGTAAATACGACTTTGTAACTTAACGTCGCTGGATCTGCCTGTGTATCCCACTCTTTAATGGTCAGCTGATATGATTTAGACGGATAGCCGTCAAAAACTACACTGGGGTGATAATCTAGATCTTTATTAACACGAGCCACCAACTTTTCGGGTACTTGTATGATCACATCCATCATGTCTCTGGTTTCTAGACGAAGGATGTTTTGCTTGGCGACCACACTTTCATAGTTTTTAACAAACACTTTAGCAATTGTGCCACTAAATGGTGCTCTCAATTCAGAGTTTTCAAGATTGGTTTTGGCAATTTTAAACGCAGACTCAGCGACTTGTTTGTTGGCAAGCGCTTGGTCAAATTCAGACTTGGTGGCGATTGATTTATCGAAGAGCGATTTTATTCGTGCTAGTTGTGAACGTGCCAATTCAAATTGTGCACTACGTTGCTCGTATTGTAACTGTAGATCCTCAGGGTCAAGTTTTGCAAGCAACTGGCCTTTATCAACATGCTGCCCAGCAAGAACTGGAAATGCAAGCAATTCACCATTGACTCTAAATGCAAGATAAGAGCCTTGGTTTGCAACCACCTCAGCAGGAAAGCTGCGAACTAACCCTTGCTGGGAATCAGTCACGGTCACTAATTTTACCGGTCTAATAACCTCGGCTTGTGAGTTCTGTTCTGTGGCATCTTGGCAGCCGAGCAATAAAAACAAGGCGATCGTAATAGCGGTGGACCTTAGCATGGTAAAACTCCATCTTAAATTCAGTGTATTAATAATTGTGGTGCACGATATAGAAAAGCACGATAAAATAAAAATTATATAATATTTGAATTTATATAAATACTTATTATGAAGATCAGTGATATTGAAATGTTACATGTTGTGGCCCATTCTCGAAGCTTAAACGAGGCGGCACAAAAGCTATATAAAACGCAGCCTGCGATCACGCAGGCTATGAAACGACTTGAAAGTCAATTGGGGTTTAAGTTGTTCGACAGGCAAAATTATCGCGTGGTCCTGACAGAGCATGGCCAGCGATTTTATAAAGAGTCTACGAAGTTAATTGGAATAAGAGATGATTTACAAATCATGGCCAATGAATTCTCTGCAGGAAATGAAGCAAAGTTAACGATATGCTATGAACCACTATGCCATCAAAGTGCTTACAATCAAGTTATTGCGTCGGTGTTTAAGCAGTACACTCAAACAGAAATAGCCATTACCAGTGGCAAGCGGTTTGTTGCGTTAGAACAAGTTAACAGCGGCGATGCAGATTTAGGCATTGGGCCGTGGTTTGATTTGTTTCATTCCACAGGAGATTTAGACTCGATTGCAGTAGGGGAGTTTAAGCTTGGACTAGTCGCAAAAACAGGTTTACTGCCCAGTGCCTTACCTTATGAGGCGCTTGCCAATTACCCATGCTTAGCTATGTTCGAAAGTGGTTTTGATTTTGATAGTGAGCGGCTTGCTTATGTTCGCGGCACAAATGTAATGAAACTCGATGATATCGCATCAATTAAGTCATTTTTATTATCAGGGTTAGGCTTCGCAATGATAAGCCTGAGCCACTGCCAAAATGAATTAGATGCAGGATTACTAGAACGCATTACGATTACTGATCGACAAGACTCTTTTACTGCGGGGATCCATGTATTTCGTCAACATAATAAACACCATGGACCCGTAGCTCGTAAAGTATGGTCTGATTTTCAAGAATTAGGGAAAGTGTATGGAAGATGAGCATAAGCAATTACTGTTTACATTAATAGGCAGTGTTCCCAGTGGTAAAGTTGTGGCTTATGGCCAATTGGCTAACTTAGCTGGGTTACCCCGTCAAGCGAGGGCCGTCGGTCGGCTATTGAAAAACCTTCCTGAAGGTACAACATTGCCCTGGCACCGAGTGGTAAATAGTCAGGGTAAGATCTCATTTCCTGCTGGCTCAGAAAAATTTAATGAACAAAAAGGACGCTTACAAGAAGAAGGTATTGTATTTAAAAATGATAAAATTAATATGACGGAGTTTCAATGGTGTTGAGTAATCGGGGCTTTAAATGATGTAGTTGATCTGATAGTCCCTGTGCAGCGTATCATTTACAAAGTTATCTAATGTAATCGTTGCCAATGAAATGTGCTATTTTCCCACTCCCGATCTTTTTACTGCCAGAAGGGTATACTCGCTTACGAATTTTTGAAGAGAGATATCTTCGCATGGTAAAAGAGTCGTTAAAAAGCGAAACAGGATTTGTGCTGTGTAATACCGACAATACAGCCAATAAAGGGGCAATATATGAAGGTGTTTATGTTGAAATCGTGGATTTTTCGCAAGATGAAAGCGGCTATCTTCTTGTCGATGTTTACGCTTTATCCAGCGTGAACATTACCAATGTTGTCGAGGATAGCACTCAGCTTCGTTATGGAGATATGATCTTTGAAAAAAGGCCGCTTTGGAGAAGCAATTTAGATCCTAAGCGCTGTCATCATATTGAATTGGCCACAATGTTAGAAGAAACATTCAAAAATCATCCACATATTAGTTCACTTTATAAAGAACAAGCTTTTGATACACCGGTTTGGGTCGCTTCTCGATGGCTGGAATTATTGCCACTTGAGAATGGACAAAAAGAAAAAATAAAGACTGTGACAGACTTTGAACAAGTTGTTGATTTCCTTCATACTGTTTTAATCGAATCTAAGTGATCGCTCTGGTAATAATATACGTATTGTCTTTTAGTAAGCACAAACGAGGCATAGGTTATGGTTAGCCAGTTATCGAGTACAGCTGTACCGCAAAATTCTGGACACACTAAAAGTATGGAAGATACTCCTACAAAAGCACTTTCTAGTGCATTAGTTAAGGTTGCAGAGCAACGAGACAAAACCGCGTTTGCGGTATTGTTTAAATACTTTGCACCCAAAATAAAACGATTTGGAATAAAGCAATATGGTTCTGAAGCAATGGCGATGGAGCTAGTTCAAGACACAATGACGTCAGTTTGGCGAAAAGCACATTTGTATAGTCAAGACAAAGGGGCGGCGACAACGTGGGTCTACACGGTTATGAGAAATGCATCGTTTGACGCACTGCGAAAAATAAAAAGCAAAAAAGAAGATCAGATAAGCGAAGACATTTGGCCGACTTTGCAAGAAGGCGAATGTAGCAATGATGGTTTTAATGACCATCTACAGGATAAGCAGATTCAGAAGTACATTAGTTGTTTACCCAAGGCGCAACAAGAAGTTGTAAAGGGGGTTTACTTTCAGGAAATGTCGCAGGAACAACTCGCTGAGCAGTTAAACATCCCTGTGGGGACTGTCAAATCGAGGTTACGTCTCGCTTTACAAAAATTAAGAGCGGAAATGGGAGATAGTCATGATTAAGCATCACCCTACACAAGAAATGTTAACACAGTTTGCCGAGGGTACATTACCGGCGTCTTTGAGTATTGCTATTTCAGCGCATGTAGAGCTATGTCCCTGTTGTGCCAAACAAGTGAAGGCCTTGGAAAACGATAGCAGTGAAAGGTATTTTGTTCAAATTGATGATGATTTGGGCGGTGATTTAAGCACTGATGTAGATTTTGCTGAGATGCTGAGTGACATAACGTCTGATGATTCGATCACTCAGGTACACAGATACATCCCTCAAACGTTACAATATCAAGCAAAAGAAGTGATTGTACCCAGAGCGATTGCGAGTATCGAGCGGTCAGACTTCTCTCAGGTAGGAAAACTGTCTCGGTCGCGTCTAGACTTAGAAGATGGGGAATTAAGGGCTAGCTTATTACAAATAGCGCCTGGAGGGGAAATACCGAACCATACTCATACAGGCTTTGAGTTAACGCTATTATTAGATGGAAGCTTCGAAGACGAGTCTGGAACTTACGTTGCAGGTGATTTTATTTGGTTAGACGGGCGACATTCACATACGCCGCGCACTGAAAACGGTTGCCTGTGCTTTACTCTGGTTAATAGTGCGTTACATTTTAATAAAGGGCTCAGTAAGTTGTTGAACCCAATTGGCAATCTTATTTATTAAGAGGTGGATATGGAAACTTTTGAGTCAACTATTCAAATAGGGATAAGTGCTTGCCTTGCCGGTGAAAAAGTTCGCTTTGACTCGGGTCACAAACGCTCTAACTTTTGTATGGATGAATTAGGGAACTATGTTGAGTACAAGAAGTTTTGCCCAGAAGTTGCCGTGGGAATGTCAATCCCTAGAGCAACAATAAGGCAGGTCCGTGTAGGCGACACAATAAAGGTGTGCCGGCCAGATGGGAGCGGAGATGTAGGGCAGAGTTTGACGGCATATGGAGAACGAGTTGCAACTGAACAGGCAAAAGAGTTGTCTGGGTTTGTGTTTTGTGCAAAAAGTCCAAGTTGCGGCATGGAGCGGGTCAAAGTATACAATGAAGCAGGTACCGGGAACTCTTCTGAAGGCATCGGTTTTTTTGCAGCGCAAATAATGAAACATAATCCGAATTTGCCGTGTGAAGAGAATGGGCGATTGAGCGACCCACACCTGAGAGAAAATTTTGTCATGCGTGTCTATGTCTATAAACATTGGCAAACGTTGAATTTAGATTGTGTTGGGGTGCATGAGCTGACACGTTTTCATGCCAAACATAAATATTTGTTAATGAGCCATAATTACGAAGCGTATAAAGCGCTGGGCAGATTGTTAGGTAATGCGGTAGGACAGGATATTGAAAAGATAAAAGCGCAGTATATAAGTCATTTAATGAAAGGGTTATCTAGGCCAGCTTCACGTAAAAACCAAGCTAATACACTCAGTCATTTGCAAGGGTATTTTAAGAATGTGTTATCTAAAATCGAGAAGCAGGAATTATGTGAAGCGATTGAGCAGTACCGAGGAGGGATCGTGCCTTTATATGTTCCTCTCACCTTACTGAAACACCATTTAACCGTCCATAGTAATGATTACTTGACTGAGCAGGTGTACTTCAATCCATACCCTAATGCGTTAAAACTGAGGTTTGGCATTTAATGGGCGCCTTGTTTTGGTTTCGACGGGATCTTAGGTACTTCGCCAATGAAGCATTAATTGAGGCAATTGAAAGCGGCGCCAAATCGGCGCTTTTTTTTGTCTGTGAGAGGCAATGGATTGGTAAGCACGGTGCTGCACCGATTCAGTTTGATCTCATCAAGAGAAGAGTGGACTATTTGGGAAGGAAATTGGCGCAATACGGTATCAACTTGCATGTGGAAGTAGCTGATACTTATGCAGAAATACCTGCTCTGTTAAAGCATTTTTGTGTAGCGAACGATATCGAACAAATTTTTGCCAATAAAGAGTATGAAATTAATGAGGTTTTAAGAGACGAGCAATGTAGATCATTAGGCATTAACTTAAGGTTATTTGATGGTGACGTGATTGCTAAACCCACTACGGTGGTGACTAAAAACAGTGAGATGTTTAAAGTTTTCACGCCGTTTAAAAAGGCGTGGCTAAAAATTTATGAGCAACAGATGTTCATAGTCAAACCTTGGAGGGTGGTTGCCCAAACAACCCCTTCAATTGAGTGGCAAACACCTGAATGTTTGAATACCGACAATTCGTCTCAAAAGTGGCCTGTTGACGATGAAAATCTATTTGGCATAGCCAGTCGTTTTGTACAAGAGAAGTGTACTCATTATTCATTACATCGCGATGTACCAAGCATAAAAGGGACATCCGGGTTAAGTCCTTATATCGCCATTGGGGCGATTTCAGTTAAGCAATTACTGGCTGAAGTACAATACTATTATCCTGATATTCTTCAAACACCGAGTAAGCGTGAATTTACTTGGATTAACGAGTTGATATGGCGCGAGTTTTATCGGCATCTAATCAGTGCTTTTCCGTCTTTGTGCCAGTACAAGAACTTTAATCGTAAATATGACACCGTAATTTGGCAAGATAGTGACGCGCAATTTAAAGCTTGGTGCACGGGCAATACGGGCTACCCAATTGTTGATGCTGCTATGCGTCAGCTCAATCAAACTGGATGGATGCATAATCGATTAAGAATGATCGTAGCCAGTTTTTTGACTAAACACTTACTGATAGATTGGCGTAAGGGAGAACGTTACTTTATGAGCAAGTTAATTGATGGAGATTTGGCAAGCAATAACGGAGGATGGCAATGGGCTGCGAGTACGGGATGTGATGCCCAACCGTACTTTAGGATATTTAACCCGATCACACAAAGCAAAAAATTTGATCCTGAAGGCGCCTTCATTCGTACCTATATACCTGAGCTGGTTGATGTTCCAAATAAATATATTCATTTTCCACATGAGTATTTAGCGGAGTCACCAACCTGTAATTATTCATCAGCGATTGTTGAGCATAAAGCGGCACGGCAGCGCGCATTGGACGCATTTAAGGTTTGATATGGGACCTATTTTAGATAGATTTATCGGCATGTATGATGTTTTACGTGTTGATAACTTAGCGGTACTTGCGGATGTATACCACCGAGATATTACTTTTGTTGACCCGCTTCATCAGGTAGAAGGGCTTGCTGATTTAACTCAGTATTTTGCGCATTTATATACAAATGTTAGTGCAATTCATTTTGAAATAGAAGACAAATTTGCAATAGACAATTATGGCTGCGTCTATTGGCAAATGCGCTATATTCATCCACGCCTAAATTCAGGCTGTGAAATTGCAGTGAATGGACATAGCAAGTTGATGTTTAAAGAGGAGAAAGTGATTCATCACAGGGATTATTTTGATGTTGGTGAATTGTTGTATCGTCAATTACCGATACTAAGTTCTGTCATTAAAGTGGTTGACAGAAAGGCGTCAGGAGAATGAAAAAAATACTTATTACAGGAGCAACCTCAGGTATTGGCAGAGGCTTAGCTGAATATTACGCGTTAAACGACGAAGTTTTTGCCTGTGGTAGAAATAAAGATGCATTGCTTGAACTCAGTCGGTTACCCAAAGTTACAGCGTTGCAATTTGATGTAACAGATCTTGGTAGTATTCAAGATGCCACAGGAAATCTACCAGCATTGGATATTTTGATTTTAAATGCAGGAAATTGTGAATACATAGATGATGCTAAGGCGTTCGATAGTGCTTTGTTTGAGCGAATTATACAAGTTAATTTGGTGTCAATTGGTTACTGCTTAGAGCAGCTATTGCCAAAAGTAAAGTCAGGTGGGCAGCTTGTTATTGTCAGCTCTAGTGCCGCTTTTTTAGCCCTTCCTAGGGCGCAGGCGTACGGGGCATCAAAAGCCGCAGTGTCTTATTTAGCGCAGTCACTGTCGATTGATTTAACAGACATAGACGTGACATTGGTGCACCCAGGGTTTGTAAAAACCCCGCTGACTGATAAAAATGATTTTTCGATGCCTATGGCCGTAACTGTAGACAAAGCCGTTGCATGTATCACTGCTGGTATTATTAAACGGAGAAAGGACATTCATTTTCCGAAACGTCTAACAATTATAATGAAATTACTCCAAATGCTACCTTTTGGGTTATGGAGACCAATAGCAAAAGGAATATCTCGATGAAAAATATAGCAATAATAGGCAGTGGTATTTCTGGAATGACAGCCGCTTACCTACTAAGTAAAGTACCTAATCATAATGTAACTGTGTTTGAAAAAAATGATTATGTTGGTGGGCACACTGCGACAGTCGACGTTGAAGTTGATGGTCAAATGCATGCCATAGATACTGGGTTTATTGTATTCAATGATCGTACCTACCCAAAGTTTGAGAAATTGCTGAGTGAGATAGGTATCTCGAGGCAACCGACGCAAATGAGCTTCAGTGTCCAGAATACTCAAAGCGAGTTTGAATATAATGGGCATACATTTACTTCTTTGTTTGCACAGCGACGAAACATATTTCGGCCGACCTTTTGGCGATTGTTATACGATATCGTGAGATTTAATAAACTATGTAAGCAGCTGTTTTATAGTAATGATTATTCGCGTTATTCCACTCTAGGAGCGTTGCTTACCCAGCATAACTTTAATGAATTTTTTAAAACGCACTATATTTTACCAATGGGCGCTGCTATCTGGTCAACAAGCATTGCAAAAATGAGTGAATTTGAAGCGCAGTTTTTTGTGAAGTTTTTTTTCAACCACGGTTTGTTGGATATAGCTAATCGACCTCAGTGGTATGTCATACCTGGAGGATCTCGTTCATATATTACGCCATTAATTGAGTCGTTTAAAAATGCAATTCATTTAAATGCCAACATTAAAACAGTACGTAGAAATGAGGGAGGTGTAGAGCTTGTGATGGAAGATGGGCGAGTGCAGTTATTTGACGAAATCGTTTTTGCCTGTCATTCCGATCAAGCACTGGCTTTGCTAGAGGCGCCAACTGAGGATGAAGCACAAATATTGGGGAGTATGGCCTACACTGAAAACTCTGTTGTATTACATACCGATAAAAGCATGTTGCCGAAGCGTCATGCAGCTTGGGCTAGTTGGAATTATTTATTAGATGGTAATGCAGATGCAGCCGCAGTAGTGACCTATCAAATGAATATCCTACAAGGTATTGAAAGTGAACAGCCGCTGTGTGTGACCCTAAATTATGATAAGGGTATTGATGATTCAAAGGTGCTGCGTAGATTTACGTATCATCACCCTGTGTTTAATCAAACAAGTATTGATGCTCAAAAGAAAAAAGCACTTATCGATGGTAAACATAATAGCTACTTTTGCGGGGCTTATTGGTTTAATGGGTTTCATGAAGATGGAGTTAAAAGCGCAGTAGATGTGGCGAGGCAATTTGGGGTTGAGTTTTAAATGGGGTTAAATAGTGCGTTATACCTTGGCGATGTAAGTCACAGACGTCTCGAACCCACTGAGCATAAGTTCAAGTACCCTATGTATATGGCGTGGATTGATTTAGATGAGTTAGATCACTTAAATGTGGTTCATCCTTGGTTTGGAACGAATTATTTTAAGCCGTTGCGATTCAAGCAAAATGATTATTTAAAAGGGTACTCTGGGCAATTAAAAGACAGAGCCCTAACAGTGAGCGCTCAATTAGGCGCACAACCCAGTTCAGATAGCGTCATGATGTTGTGTCAATTAAGGTGCTTTGGCTTATATTTCAGCCCAGTCAACTTTTATTTTTTCGCTGATCCCACTGGTAAGTTTACGCATATGGTGGCTGAAGTCAGTAATACACCGTGGAATGAGTGCCATTGTTATTTAGTTTATTTAGATAGAAAAGTGAACTTTAAAAAAGTTTTTCACGTATCTCCTTTTATGAATTTGGATATGCATTATCACTGGTCTGTTCGAGCGCCGGCTGCTAGCACCTTGATTCATATTGAAAATAGACGTGAGCAAACACGACTCTTTGATGCAACCCTGAGACTTAAACGGTATACGCTATCAAGGGAAAATATCACGTTTATTTTAAAGCGATTCCCTGCAATGACAGTATCAATTTTTAAAGGTATTTATTGGCAGGCGTTAAGGTTGTTTTTGAAAAAAGTGCCGTTTATTGGGCACCCAGGATCATAAAATGGAAAATACCTCAGATTTAAAAATACGTGCAACATCCAGTTGGCTAACTGGCTTATATAAAAAATTAGTTCTTTCGGCTTTTGGTAAGATTGAAGAGGGCTATATAACTGTGATTGAGGGCGCGCAGACCTATACCTTTGGCTCAGAGCATAGCACGTTGTCTTGTGTAATAACGGTTCTCAATGACCAGATGTATAAGCAGTTTGCACTTGGAGGAAGTGTTGGTGCTGGTGAGGCCTATATAGATGGTCATTGGAAATGCAATGACTTAACTAAAATGATAGAAATATTTGCTATAAACCAGAGTCAATTGGATGATTTTGAGAGGAAATTTTCAGCTTTAAGTGGTTTGGCTAATAAGCTTGCACATCTTAAAAATCAAAATTCAAAAGCGGGCTCAAAAAAGAATATCGCTGCGCATTACGATTTAGGTAACGAACTTTACTCTGCATTTTTGAGTAAAGAAATGCTTTATTCTAGCGCGATATATCAGCATCCAAATACGACTTTAGAGCAAGCCCAAAATAACAAACTTGCAGTTATATGCCGCAAACTGGATATACAAGCAACAGATAAAGTTGTAGAAATAGGCACTGGATGGGGGGCATTCGCAATATATGCTGCGCAAAACATTGGATGCCATGTCACAACGACAACAATTTCTGAAGAGCAGTATACCTACGTTGAAAACTTGATTAAGCGTAACCAGCTTGAGAGTAAAATTACTTTACTAAAAAGCGACTACCGAGAACTAACGGGTCAGTTTGATAAGTTGGTGTCTATAGAGATGATTGAAGCAGTAGGCCACGATTATCTACCGAGCTTTTTTGATAAATGTAATAGATTATTGAAACCCTCTGGTGCTATGCTTATCCAAGCAATAACAATTGCATGTCAAAGGTATGACCATTACCTAAAAAAATCTGATTTTATTCAACAGCATATTTTTCCTGGAGGGTGTTTACCATCACTAGAACAAATGCATATTCAGATTAAAAACGGCACTGATATGGTGGTTCATGAGGTGTCGGATATTGGTTTACATTATGCCCGTACTCTAAACGATTGGCGTGTAAGGTTTATTGAGGCGTGGCCAAAGCTGGACCATAGTAAATTTGACGAGCGTTTTAAACGACTTTGGCTATTCTACTTAAGTTACTGTGAAGGTGCATTTAAGCAGAGAGCGACCAGTACGGTCCATCTAATTGCGAGGAAGCCAAGGTATGTATCGACCGAGTGCAAAAGTACGCTTAGTTATTAATTTCAGCCTATTCCAATTATGTTGGTTTAGTGCGCTGTTTATGCAGGCTGATGCGATTTTTTTTATACTTGTTTGCATAGCTGCCATGTTTATTTTTGTGAGTAACAAAAAGCAGAGTGGGTTTTTGGTGATATGTTTGTTGCCCGTATCGTTATTACTGGAAATACTGTCAATATCACTTGGTATAATAAATTATGGTAGTCCAACAATACCGGTATGGTTAGTCGGGATTTGGGTGGCTTTCATACTGACGTTTAATGAATCACTTAAAAAGGTAATGTCGTTAGGTGTATGGCAAGCAATGTGCTTGTTTGCCGTATTTGCACCGTTAAGTTACCAAGCAGGCGAAAAGTTTGGTGCACTGACGATTGATTTTTCGTTAGTGGACTTTTGGTTCGCATTTTCAGCAATTTGGGCTGTTTATAGTGTCGCTGTACGGACGTTATACCAGGCAATAACAACAAATTTCTAGGAACATTAGGCATAAGCTATTGCTTAATCATTAATGCCTTGCTAATTTGTATTCGCTGATTAGATTTAACGCAAAATGTGCAATGAATGCGCGCCACTACTGAGTTACATCGATTTTTTTTGAAAAAGCTAAGGAAATGGTTGCACATCTAGTCAAAATGCATAAACATAGCTTTTGCTCAGGCAAAATATAAATGAATAGGAATCTTATAATGAATAAAGCTCAACTAGTTGAAAAAATGGCGGCAGATGCTGAAATTTCTAAAGCAGCAGCAGCTCGTGCTCTTGAAGCGTTCACAGGTGCTGTAACTACCTCTCTAAAAGATGGTGATTCAGTTGCACTGGTTGGTTTTGGTACTTTCTCAGTAAAAGAGCGTGCTGCGCGCACAGGTCGTAACCCGCAAACTGGCGATGAGATCCAAATCGCTGCTGCAAATATCCCAAGCTTCAAAGCTGGTAAAGGGCTTAAAGATCAAGTTAACCTATAAGCGTTAATTTTGGTATGAAAAAGGGGCTTTTGGCCCCTTTTATATATTTAATATCGAGTAAATGTCAGCCTTTAAGTGCCTTATCTCCTCTGCCAATACCCACCGCACCAGACCTAACCAGTTCAATAATGTCACTTTCATGACGCAACATATCGAGAAAAGATTCTATTTTCTCTGCACTACTTACTAGTTGCAGTGTATAGCTTTGTTTTCCCATATCAATAATTGCCCCGTTATATACATCTGCAATGCGTGTCACGGAAGCACGAGTCACCTCGTCTTTTGCATAAACCTTAACAAGCAGTAACTCACGTTCAATGTTTGGCATATCGGTCAAGTCAATTACTTTTAGTACATCAACAAGTTTATTTACTTGTTTGGTTATTTGCTCAACGACTCTATCGTCACCATGGGTTGTAATGGTAATTCGAGATAAGGTCTTATCATCAGTTGTACCGACCGTTAAACTGTCGATGTTGTAAGCTCGTTGAGAAAATAGCCCAACAATACGTGATAGGGCACCTGGCTCGTTCTCCAATAAAACACTGAGTATTCTACGCATTATCCTTTAACTCCTTTTTTAAGCCACATATCGTCTATTGCACCCAGCTTTATTTGCATAGGGTACACATGTTCTTTTTCATCTACTCTAATATCAAGGAACACGAGCTTATCTGTAATAGAAAATGCTTTTTCTAGCGCAGCGTCTAATTGGTCAGGGTGATCTACCCGAATACCCACGTGTCCGTAGCTTTCAGTAAGCTTAACGAAGTCTGGTAAAGATTCCATATAGGAACTTGAATGCCGGCCATCATACATCATATCTTGCCACTGTCTGACCATACCTAAAGAACGGTTGTTTAAAGACACGATTTTTACTGCAAGACCATATTGCAAACAAGTTGATAACTCTTGTATATTCATTTGGATTGAACCATCGCCCGTTACACAGACAACGTGCTTATCAGGGAATGCGAGTTTTACGCCCATCGCTGCAGGTAGACCAAACCCCATTGTCCCAAGACCGCCGGAGTTAATCCACTGACGAGGATGTTTAAAGGGGTAATATTGCGCTGCGAACATCTGATGTTGACCTACATCTGAGCTCACATAGGCCTCACCTTTAGTCACTTGATATACTTTTTCAATGACTGTCTGTGGTTTTATGCAGTCATCCGTTTTGGCGTAATCTAAACACTTAACTTCTCGCCATTGTGTTATTTGTCGCCACCAATCTTCTTGTGCGGACCGATCAATACGTTTGTCATTATTGTCGAGTGCCGTTTGCAGTTGCGTCAGTACAGTGGCTAAACAACCTACAACAGGAATATGAGCGGGAATTGTTTTTGAAATAGACGTAGGGTCTACATCAACATGAATAATCGTCGCATTTGGACAGAACTTTTTAACATTATTGGTTACACGATCATCAAATCGAGCACCTAAAGCTAAAATTACATCGGCATTGGCCATTGCTTTATTCGCTTCTAAACTCCCATGCATTCCAAGCATGCCAATGAAATTTGGGTGAGTACCACTAATACCACCAAGTCCCATTAAGGTGTTAGTTATAGGTGCATTCAAAGACTCAACGAGTTCCGTAAGTTGCTCAGACGTGTCAGACAGTATTATGCCGCCGCCAGAATAAACGACCAGCTTTTTTGCATCCAATATTGCATTCACGGCTTTTTTAATTTGTTTAGGGTGACCCTTCACACTAGGATGGTAGGTACGCATTTCAGTGTTGTTAGGAAATTGATATTCGAATTTTGTTTGTGGATTAAGAATATCTTTAGGTAACTCAACCACAACAGGACCGGGGCGTCCGCTAGCCGCTAAATAAAAGGCTTTTGCTAGTATACTGGGAATATCTTGTGCGTTTCGACAGTTGAAGCTGTGCTTAACAATAGGTCGAGAGCAACCAACGATATCAGTTTCTTGAAAAGCATCATCACCGATTAAACTAGAAGGAACTTGACCTGACAGTACTACCATCGGAATTGAATCCATATAAGCTGTTGCGATGCCAGTAATACAGTTTGTTGCACCAGGTCCCGAGGTTGCCAATACTACACCGACTTGACCAGTTGCACGGGCATATCCATCGGCCATATGTGTTGCGGCCTGTTCATGACGAACGAGTATATGTTTAACGTCATTTTGCTGAAATAGTGCATCATATAGATCTAGTACTGAACCTCCGGGGTAACCGAATATGTATTCTACGTCTAGCTCTTTTAGTGCTTTTACGACTAATTCTGAGCCATTAAATTGCCCTTTATTCATCCTCATTCCTCAGTTATCGACTGAATATATAAATTTGACCAAAAAAAAACCCCGCATTTGCGGGGTTAAAGCGTAAACTTGCTCAACACGGCCCCGCTGGACTTATATACAAGACCAGGACGAGGACATTAAGGCTAGAAATACGTTTCATTTTGGTGACGATCCAAATAATAATTAACAAAAGTTATTAAAAGTGTTTTTAGCTATTAAGTCAATAGGGAAACAGCTTTATTGCATAAATAACTCTAAAAGTCGTTTTTTTAGTGTTTTTTTTGCTTTTTATTGTTCTTTGTTGATTTGCTTTGGATTTATTATGCAGTCAATTGTGCCGTTATGGTATTTTATTCCTAATCCAATGTACAAAATAGTAAAATTGCTGTAGCTTTTCTGAGTTTGCAGCTAGTAGGCTCAAAAGATAGATGAAATGTGGTAAATACATACATTGATAGATCAAAAAAGCCCGCACTATGGCGGGCTTTGATACTTTATTTCTAATTATAAGCGGTCAATAACGGCTTGTGTAAAGTCAGTGGTACCATGGTTACCACCTAAATCTCGTGTTGTTCTGTCACCGGTTTTGATTACGTCGGCGACTGCATTTCGAATACGCTCAGCGGTATCACCCATTTGTAAATATTCTAACATTTGGATTGACGCTAAAATGACTGAAGTGGGGTTTGCAAGGTTTTTACCTGCAATGTCAGGTGCACTTCCATGAACTGCTTCGAATATTGCTGCATTTTCACCGATATTTGCACCCGGAGCCATGCCCAAACCACCTACTAAACCAGCGCATAAGTCAGATAAAATATCACCAAACAGGTTTGTGGTTACAATGACATCAAACTCTTCAGGCGTCATTACTAATTTCATGCATGTTGCATCGACAATCATCTCCGCTGATTCGATATCAGGGTAACGCTCACCAATTTCACGTGCAACTTTTAAGAATAAACCTGATGTTGACTTTAAGATGTTCGCTTTGTGAACGGCTGTCACTTTATTACGACCTTCTCGCTGTGCCAGCTCGTATGCAAAAGTTACTATTTTTTCAGCACCTTCGCGTGTGATTTTTGACATTGCTTCAGCTTCGTTGCCATCATCAGATACAACTTGGCCAAGCCCTGAGTACATACCTTGCGTATTTTCACGAACAGTAATGATATCGATGTCGTCATAGCGTGCTTTTGTGCCTTCAAATGACTTCACAGGGCGTACATTTGCATATAAGCCAAATTGCTTACGTAAAGTTACATTAATTGACGTGAAGCCTTCGCCAACTGGAGTCGTTAAAGGACCTTTTAAAGTGATTTTATTTTTTTCAATCACCTCTAATGTTTCTTGAGGTAATAGTTCACCTGTTTTTTCAAGAGCTGCAAGACCTGCATCTACGAATTCGTAATCAAAGTCACAGCCAGCTGCATTTAAGATCTCGATTGCTGAGTCAATGATACTCGGGCCGATGCCGTCGCCTTTAATTACAGTAATGGTTTGCTTAGCCATTGTAGGTTTCCTTTATCAAAAATATATATAACACCAGCTCACGTTGAGCATCTAAATGTTTAATTGTAGTAAACAAAGTAAGAAGGTGTCTGTTCGCTTGAATTTTTAAGGGCGATTTATATCAATTTATGATGATATATTCCAGTTAGGAATGGCTAATTGGTATAACCTGTAATTATACTTACTATGCTTTGTATTTATGTTCTTGATAAAGGGTGGAATTTACAGCAATTTGTATAAACTTTGAGTGATGTTTATCACTCCGTTGTGCAATAAGGTGATTGTTCTAGTAGCGTATTAAAGAATAGTGTACGGCTCTTCCAGCTAAATTCATCTAATGTGAATTCGAGTATTTGGTTTTGCCATGTGGTTAACTCATCATTGCCAGTCAACATCATAACCACGATGAGCTTGATGGCAGAAAAATATTTGGCGTGTATTGAAAGTGCATGTTTATCCATCAATTCAGTTTCAGCAAAAGCATTGTGCATGCTTGAATATTTGAAATACTTTTGAATAAATTGTTCGAACTCAGCGTTATCAAGCTGTTCAAACCCAAAAATATGCGCGATGGATAAGGGCTTTTGAGAAAACTGGTCGGATGGCGTTTTTATCAGTCGCATCACTTGAGAGTCATGTTTAGACAACATAAAGTATATTGCAGCGGTGAACGGGCCAAGTAGTGTTTCAAATAGATCCGATTTAGAATGCTGAGTCAAAACGTAAATGACTTTGTTAAATAAGGCATATTTACACCATATGTCGGTGGAGAAAGGGTGGGGTTTATCGGCTAATAGTGTTTCAAGTAATACGCGTTGACACAGTAAACCCGCAGTATCCAACCCTACCATTGTCAAACAGTGTCTTAGGGTCGTAGCCTTTTGACCTTGTCGATTATACTGTCGTGCGGCTTGTCGTAGCGCATGTTCAAGCTGTGTGAAAGGCGCAATATTTTTTTCTATTGCTTTGAATTCAACATATTCATCACTTCCTAATTCAGCAATGGCATCTAAAATGGACTCAGAGGTAGGAAGTTCAGACGGGGTCATTCTGACTAGATCGTTAAACCAGATGCTATATAGTAGGGTTTTATCATCGGTGATAATTGGTTTATATATTAAGCTCAATTGCTTAGTTGTTTTGACAATACCTTTTACTTGTGTATTTTCTAGTAACGCAAGTGTTACAGTTTTCCCTTCCTTAGCGAGAAGCAGTGCATTACTTTTTTTATAGGATACCATTGCTCCTGACGGGCAGTCGGAAAATTGCTTAGCAAGTGTTACTAAACTCGATTGAGCAAAGACGTTATGTGTATTGAGGTACAGTGACTTTATCGCTTGTATGACACTAAATGTTCTTACTTGAGGTCTGGGTGTGATCGCTTTGGCTATACGTTTAGACAAACATACCAGCACCGTTGTATTGTCATACAAGGGTATGTTTTTAACCCCAGTTATTGAAGCGGTGTATTTATCTAGCCGAGCAAGTATCCTTTGTAACTGACCATTAGGGACTTTAGCACTATTTAGCATTTTAATAGCAATTTGATGACGTAGGTTGAGTAATTTTTGTTCTTGTGATGAAAGAGGTTTACCACTTGCCTTACGGTTGGTTTCATTGGTGCTGCAGATGTGATCTGATAAACAAGCAAGTACCAGCTCTTCTGTAAACTCAGGTGAGTAACCATTTGCTTTGCATAATGCGCAGATAAGGATCGATTGATTGACAACTAAATTTGTTGTGTAGCCATGGTTTTTGGCATAAAACTGTAAATGAGCATGAAGGGCATTCGGTACTTGTGTGTACAATAGCACAAACCGTTCAGCAAGTTGGGTTAATACCGGGTAAATTGTAGGCCATTTTTCTTTACTATAGTAAAGCCGAAGCGCCTGATGGGTATGCTCAAGTAGACGCTTTAGTTGGTTAGGATTTGCTTTAAAAGCTTGCACTAATTGAACGCCTTTTCATAGGCTACCGAGGCGCTAGGCCCCCAAAGCGTCAGTTTTCCATTTTTAAATAACAAACCAGTACATTCATCTTTGGTTGTAATCCCATCAGGTTTAACCAGTTGAGTTCTAAAGTAAACAATTTGAACAATGTCATTGTTTTTCTTCTTTAAAAATGTCAAATCGGGGCTTCCAAGCGTTTCGAGTACGTCGTCAATAGCAATATGTTCCCCTATTTTAAGCTTTGAGATAAAGCGATTATTAAACGCTTCTCTATCTTGCCAAATCATAGCTTGAGGATCATCCTTGTAGAAGTTGATGACAAGCATAACAATGACTGCATAAACCGCTAGCCCCAAAATAATATAACGTAATACTTTTTTTATCATGTAAGGCTCACCAAATAATTAGCTTTAAGTATAGCAAAGCGCATTGTTTGAAAAATATAGTTGCGACTAACGTATATGATTCAATCTTATCTGACTTAAATTGAAGCCTAAATGAATGTCGGTTCGTAACGTGACTAAATTTTTACTAATAATAAAATCATCCATGCCCCTATTTAACTTATTTTTTAAGCTTTGTTTGCAATCATCACTCGCCAGTGCTGACTCAATATCACCGAACTTGTTTAGCAGTTGTGAGGCTGATTTATTGCCTACACCTAGCACACCTGGGATATCGTTGGTTTTGTCTCCAGCGAGCGCCCAGAGATCAATAAGTAAATGTTTTGGGACATCGAAACGTTCCGTAATTTCTTGCTCCGTTAACCAGTTCTTTTTAAAATAGTCAAATACACTAATGTACTCACTTGTCAGAGGATAAAAACCTTTATCTGTAGAGATAATCGTAGAGTGAATTCTTCCCGCTTGTGCTTTAGCCGCTAACGTTGCAATGATATCGTCAGCTTCATCTTGCAATGGTCGATATGCTGTAACGCCAAGCTCCGAAAAAGCATCAGCCATAATATTTAAATTATCGGCAAGTAAACTGGGCATAGGTTTACGAGAATGCTTATATTGCTCAAAATAATGATAACGCCAGCTTTTATCGCCATCAAATATAGCAATCATGTGAGTTGCGTTAGTTGCTTTGATTATTTTTTGCGTTGCGTGTTTCACGCGAGACTTGCAAGATGAAATTATATGCTGGTCACTGTGGTGACTTTGTTGTACATCTACAGCAAAAATGCGCCGAATTAAATTCAGCGCGTCAATAAGTACTAAATTTTTTTTCATGCTTTTATTTTATAACACGGTATATATTTACTGCCTGGAAGCTTCATTCTACCTTGATCAACAAATGCTTGCAGAAGTTTATCCATATCTTTCATTAAAGAGGTATCACCACTTAAAATATAGGGGCCGTGGCTTTGTATTGCTTTTATTCCTTCATCTTTAACATTACCCGCAACAATTCCAGAAAATGCTCGTCGCAGATTGGCGGCTAATTGTTGTGTAGGTTGCTCTAGATGTAAATTAAGACCAGACATATTATCGTGAGTAGGTGCAAATGGCATTTGAAACTCATTGTCAATTTTTAATGTCCAGTTGAAATAGTATGCGTCACCTTGCTCCTTTCTATATAATCGAACATCTGCCATACTGCTTTTGAGCTTCTTGGCGACAAGCTCGGGGTCGTCAACAATGACTTCAAACTTACTAAGTGCTTCTTTACCTAAAATACTTTCAACAAATGCGCAAATCTCATTGAAATAGGCTGCAGACTCTTTTGGCCCTGTTAAAATAACAGGTAAGCATTGCTTAGCGTTCTCAGGGTGAAGTAGTATACCGAGTAAATAAAGTAACTCTTCGGCAGTTCCCGCACCTCCTGGGAAAATAATAATACCATGTGACATACGGACAAACGCTTCTAAACGCTTTTCTATATCAGGCAGTATCACTAACTCATTCACAATCGGGTTAGGCGGTTCAGCAGCAATAATACTGGGTTCAGTTAACCCTAAATAGCGATTACTGGTGATACGTTGTTTTGCATGACCAATGGTGGCACCCTTCATTGGGCCCTTCATTGCTCCGGGTCCACAGCCAGTACATATATTCATACCACGTAAACCAAGCTGATACCCAACTTCCTTGGTGTATTTATATTCAGTTTCGTTAATTGAGTGGCCACCCCAACAAACGATCAAATTTGGGTCTGTGTTTACTTGTAATGCATCTGCATTACGAAGCATATCGAAAACCATATGTGTGATTTCACGGGGTTCTTCGATTTGTTCTTGATGCTTTTGGCAAATAAAAAGGATGTCACGAATGACAGAAAAAATGTGTTCGTGGATCCCTATGATGATCTCACCGTCAACAAAAGCCGTACTAGGTGGGTTATCTAACTCGATTTTAATTCCGCGTTCTCTAGCAATAAGGCGAATAGCAAAATCTTGGTATTTATTATAGATTTCTGAACTTGAGTCAGTATGGCTACCAACATTTAGTACTGCAAGTGCACAGTTTCTAAACAATCTATAGCGCTCGCTATGTGATGATTGTTGTAGTAAGTCTACTTCTAATTGAGATAGAAGATTCAAAACACCTGTTGGGTTTAACTGTATTTGCATAGGCATACTCCTTGTTATTCACGAAGACAAATTCGGTCTCTCCCGCTATTTTTTGCTTCGTAAAGTGCATCATCTGCTCTATCAAAAGCCGACAACGGTGTATCACCATCTCTAAATTGTGTTGCACCTAAAGAAATAGTGATTTGTACTTGTTTTTCTTTAAATTTAAAGGGGATCGACTTAATTGTGGTTCTTACCTTCTCTAACGGTTGTTTCGCTTGGCCTAGTGGCATACCAGGCATAAGTAAAACAAACTCCTCGCCGCCATAACGCGCAATAAAATCTGTTTTTCTAATAGATTTTTTCAATGCGCGAGCAATGACTTGCAGTGTTTTGTCACCGGCGCTGTGACCATACTGATCATTGATAGATTTGAAGTGATCAACATCAATTACAACGAGCGTTACATCAGATTTTTGCACATCGAATAAATGAAACTCTTGGTTAAATCTATCATCAAATGCGGCTCTGTTAGGTAGCTTGGTAAGCCCATCTAACAAGCTCTTAAAACGTTGTTCTGATAAGCGCTTTTTATAATTAGTTACTTTAGATTCAAGTACATTAATGCGCTCGTTAATTTGCTCGAAGCTTGCAAAAAGGGCTTCTTTATCAGCTCGCTCTAATCTTTCTCGCTCAACCAAATCGTGACTTAGAATCTTCAGTTCTCCGTCCACTAATGATTTAAGCTCCGCTATTGATGTCGCTTTTTGAGTTTGTTCATTGAGGTTTTTTATTTTTGATTCAATTTGCTTATTTAAACCATTAAGCTCATGACTCATTGAACGTGAGTTTTTGGTTGTACTAATAATCGATGTATGAAGTTCTTCTAGTGTTTGGTTTAACGACACCAAAAAACCTTGCGCAGATTGACGCTCTCTGGCAATACTTTTTGCAATGATCCTTATTATCCCTAAACCGGACTCTAACAATACGTCGACATTGTCATTAAGACTAATATTATTCTTTATCGCTTTTACTTCGTTAGCAACATCTTCATCAAAAATAAGCTCGTTAGCCAGTGCGAGTAATTCAGCTGCAATCTCAGGATTTTTATCAGAACGATTATTTGCGTCAGAGTCAGTTAAAATAGTTGCTTTACTTTGCAATGTCTTGTGATAAATCGTCACGAGTTTATCAAGGATTGGTATAAACTCGTTCGTGGACTGCACGTCCAATTCATGATCAAGCAAATGGCGTAACATTCGTCTGCCATCTTCAGGTAAACCTTTTACTCTTTGAAGTTGTTTTCCTGAGATTGTGATAGATTCCAGTAATTTTCTATGATTAGCAGAATTCACCGCTTCTTGTTGCTTGAGCATTGCTGACATATTGTCGATTAACGGGGCAAATTCCTCAAAATCCATGCCTTTGTTAAGCGCACTTCTAAATTTAGCAAGTTGGTTATCTAGGGCAACGTCTTGTCCTTTGCAGCTTAGCGATAATTTCGCAGAAAATTGAGAAAGCACATCTACTTGATGTTTTCTTGCTGTTTCTAAGGCCTTGCGAACTTTTATTGCTTGTCCGAGTTTTTTTTCTAATTGCTCAGTATTATCAGTCACAAATATAGACCACTTCCATCGTAGATAAACACGCTTTTAAGTTTACAACAAATATTTGATTAATGTAGATGATTTTGTAATTAGCTGCTAATTATTCATCCAATAATGTAGATTCACCGCGTTTTTTAAATAATCGGTCGTATCTTTGTTAGGGTCCGTGGAACCGACGTTATGTAGAAATAATTATGATTAAAAATACTGCTTGGCTAGCCTTGACGGCATTGCCGTTTTTGTCTTTTGCTGAGGTTGAATATAGGCTGAAAATAGATCAACCAGAACATCATTTAGGCAATGTATCAATTTCATTTCCAAAATTAGCGCAATCCCACATAGATATCCAGTTGCCCGATTGGCGGACTGGTCGTTACGAGATTTTGAATTTGGCAAATGGCGTACGTTTGTTCTCTGCGACAAATAGCCTTGGTGCAGCATTAGAGTGGAATAAAGTAGATAAAAATACTTGGCGAGTCCATTTTGATAAGCCAACAGAAGTGAACGTGAATTACCAAGTATACGCGAATGAACTTGGCCTGCGAGCTAGGCACATCGATGATAGTCATGCATTCATTGATGCTTCAGGGTTTTTCATGTTTAGTGATTCATTCAGGCAAGAACCCATTAACGTTGAGTTGGAAGTTCCCAAAGCGTGGCGTTCAGTTTCTGGCATGAAGTTCGGTGACAATGAACACAGTTTTGTTGCTCAAAACTATGATGTGTTACTAGATTCGCCAATTGAGACTGGTATAAATGATTTAAGTAAGTTTGAAGTCGATGGCCGACAATATGAGTTAGTTGTTTGGGGGGAGGGCAATTATGATATTGCGCTTATGTTGCGAGACCTTAAAAAGCTGGTCAAAACTGGGACGCTGATCTGGGATGATTATCCGTACGAGCGTTACGTATTTATGGTACACGCTACAAGTGGTGCCCGAGGCGCTACCGAACATTTAAATTCAACTATAATCCAGAGGCACAGAGATAAGTTTTCAAAAAGAAAAGATTATATAGGTTTCATTTCTACTGCGGCGCACGAATTCATTCATACATGGAATGTTAAAAATTATCGCCCTTCTGGCCTAGTTCCTTACGATTATGTCGACATTAACTATAGTGATCTTTTATGGTTGGCGGAGGGTTCTACGAGTTATTTAGAAGATTATCTATTACTAAGTGCAGGAATAACCACCAATCAAGAGTACTTCAAAAGTTTGACTCGCTCAATTAACCGGCATTTGGCGACCCCTGGTCGAGAAGTTCAATCTGCGGCGGAAACCAGCTTTGATAAGTGGATTAATCAAGGAGGAGATCATGGCCGAAATTATAGTACAAACATTTATTCTGAAGGTGCGTTAATATCTATGGCATTGGATATTACGTTATTAAAGGATTCTGATGGTGCGGTAAGTTATAAAGATGTTCATCGGGAACTTTACAAGCAATTTAAGCTGCCAAAATCTTTTACCAGTCAGGATGTGAAGAATATACTGAAGCAAGTGAGCGGTAAAGATTATTCTCAATGGTGGACTACGTACGTAGATAGTCCATTAGACATTGATTTTGACGAACTACTCAGTTTGGTTGGTCTACAACATGTACTGCCTACATCGGCTGAAATAACAGCGAGTATTAATGCTCAGGCTAGTATTTCAGGTGAGTTGTTACTCTTAACACATGTAGCTCGTAATGGAGCTGCTTGGAATGGGGGATTGACAGCAGGTGATAAAATCGTCGCCATTGATGGCCATCATGTAAGGAATTCGTTGGCACAAACGCTAAAGTTATTAAAACCTGAAAAAAAAGTCCGTGTAGATTTTATTCGTAGACATAAAATAAATAGCACTTATATTACTTTAGAAAAAGACTATAATATGCCTAAAGAAGTGAAGGCAATTAAAAACCCATCGCAATTGCAGAGAAAAATGTATCAATCTTGGATGGGAGTACCACATCCATATAATATGTAGGTTTATATTGAATGTTACTTTTTATTTAATTATGGCCATATAAAATTTCTGAATTTATAATAAGCGGAGTTAACTTCGCTTATTATTTACTATCTAATGTATTTTTCAGTGCCTTGTTGATCAAATAGAGGACTACTAATCAATTGCTTAATTTTAACTCTGTAGTTGGTATTTGGACATATCTAGCCTGTTTATTACCTTCACTTTAATCATCGTTTCAGTATGCTGACTATTAAAATGACGACTTGTAAGCTTATCACCCATTAATTTTTTAAGCTGATACATTGCCGTCTAAGCAAGTGAATGTAAATGTGAGGACTTCCCTGAATTAACTTTCCACTGCGTTAACCTATTTTGTCATGTTTAAATAGGTTAGCGCTTAATCAAATATTGATGTTACTGAGCTGAACTAAAGCACGATTGTACTGTGAGCTATTTCTAATTTTCTTCTTGACCTAAAAATACGGATTAAAACGTTATATTGCCTTATCTTATATAATCTAATTTAATCAATGAATTAGATGGTGACGACGAATAACATAGCTGTTTATGAAATTGTTAATAAATTGCGTCAATTATGGAAATAAAAAGAATTGACACTAAGTGCATATTGAATAAAATAGGGACACTCAAGTTTGAGTTTATATATTTTTAAGGATAATAATATGCATTTAAAAAAAATTGCTTTTTCAATACTCTCATGTTCAGCTGTTTTTTCTTCGCTTTCAAATGCGGCAACAGAGCGTTTAGAATTTCAACAATTCACGCAAGTTGAAATTAGGAATTCAGCTCAAGGTCTCTGTTTAGATCCACAGGGTACTTCAGGTGCTAAACGAAGTGATGTACAGCTTTGGACCTGTGATAATACCCTAGATCAAAAATGGTATATTGAACCTTTGGGAACGTGGGAGAGTATTAAACTTGGTGGTTCCTTTAGAATAAAAAATGCGGCATCAGACCTATGTTTAGATGTTCGTGGTGAAAATGGAAGTAAAGGGGAAAATGTAGGTATCTGGAACTGTGAGTTTAACACTGACCAATACTGGAGAATAGATGGTAATTTACTCATTAATACCTCTAAGGGCTATGTATTAGACCCTAAGGGTAAATCAGGTAGCCATGGGGCTGATGTGGTTATTTGGGATTGGGAAAAATTTTCAGATGACCAATACTGGTATACTGTAAAATAAATTATTTTAAATAGTCAAAGAGTACTTTAAACTAAAGTTGCTCTTTGACTTATTATTGATTGAAAAATAAAAATGGGAATTTAGAAACAAAACGATAGTAAATAATGGCTCAGGGCAAGAGCATGAAAAAGCACTGTAAATTCAATCTATCAATGTGATTTTTACAATTAATATAAAGTGAATAGGTGTTATACAAATTTTAGGCGCTATTTTTCAGCGCTTTAATTACGTCGCGAGTGGCTATCATATTTAGTCGTTTTTCTTGAAACTGATGCCACTTTCGCTTCCAAAAATGCTTTTTAATAGGTGTGTTACTCGACGCTTTAGCTATATCACTTTCAAATTCACCCGCTTGTTCAATATAGTAGGGCATTATCGAATAAACTGGCACTGCAGTTTCCCAGATATGCTGTATATCAGTATCTACAGGTCTGGCAAATTGCTCAGAGGCTTCAAGAAGTCTTTTTGCGCCTTCTAAACTAATCGCTTGAGCGCAACATCCTGTCATGGCTTTTTTATGAATTACAAGACTAAACAGACCATTTAATTTTTGTGAGTATGCAATCGGCTTTTTTCGGTTTTCATAGGCTGCAAGCTTAATGAGTTGCCAATCGAAATTGAGGTTTTTGATCGTATTAAAGACATCATGTAGGTTTCCTACAAGTTTGAAATCATCTTCGATTACAATGGCATAATCAAGTTTACGGTCAACGATGGTTTGCCAAGCCTTTCTATGACTCAAATAGCAACCAATTTCCCCTTGACTAAGTGCTCGGTGGTATTTTTTGCTATTTAAATTTGTACTATAATGGCGATGTAATTCATCATAACTGAGGGATTTACCATATACTCCCGAGATTCGCTCAAAGCTCAAGCTTTGTTGGTTTAGTCTATCCGAGCAGGCTTTCAAACGTTGTGTGCTCTGATCTAAATTAATCAAAAAAATGGGGGGAACAATATTACTCATTTCAGTGAGATCTCAAGTTTAAAATGCCAAAAGTACTTTTATCTATTTTTGCTGTTACTACAAACAATAATAAATTGCAGCCAGTTAAACCAATAACAAGAGCAAAAGCGCAATGAAGAGGTTTTACCATGGTGAGGTCCTTAACTATTTTTAGCAAGCATACCATGGTAAACCGTAAAGAACAGAATAGCGTTATTTATGCCTGCTTTGTAGGCAACTTATAACACTCGACAAATCAGTTTCACTTCGTTGTAACAACACCAGCAAGTGATAAAGTAAATCAGCTGATTCATTCTCTAGTTCATCTTTGTCTGCCTTCATAGCAGCTAATGCGACTTCAACGCCTTCTTCTCCTACTTTTTGGCAGCTTCGACTGATGTCTTTGGCAAATAATGAAGCAGTATAGCTTGTCTTAGGATCATCTTGCTTACGAGATACAATCACTTGTTCTAATTCGGCTAAAAATCCGAGGGAAGGTTTAGCTTCTCCAAAGCAGCTTTGAGTCCCCAAGTGGCAAGTCGGTCCTTCAGGAATAGCAAGCACTAAGATAGAGTCTTGATCGCAATCAGTATGCGCACTCACTAAATTGAGCACATTGTTAGACTCTTCTCCTTTAGTCCATAAACGCTGTTTTGAGCGAGAATAAAAGGTGACTAATTTTTTCTCTAACGTTACATTTATTGCTTCGCTGTTCATAAATCCTTGCATGAGGATCACACCTGATGTAGCGTGTTGAACGATAGCCGGTAATAATTCTGCTTTCTCAAAATCTAGTTTTGAAATGTTGGTTGGTGTTAATTGCATAATCTGCTCGCTATATTTTGAGTGGCTAAAAATTGCTTCAACTCTTTTATATTTATTATGTTTTTGTGGAATACACTAGCGGCCAAAGCGCCATCTACGTGACTGCTTGTAAATACGTCGGCAAAGTCTTGCATGGTACCAGCGCCGCCAGAAGCGATAAGAGGTACGTCACATATTGCTCGAATTTGGCTTAACTGGTCGTTATCATAACCTTTTCTTACGCCATCTTGATTCATGCAGTTTAATACGATTTCACCTGCGCCAAGCTCTTGGACTTTCCTAACCCAATCTTGGGTTTTATAGCGTGTACGGCTAGACGCATTTGGATCACCAGTCAACTGATAGACCAAGTATTCATCTGATTGTTCATCATAAAAACTATCTATACCTACCACGACGCATTGTTTACCAAATTCATCATGTAATTCCTTAATAAGCTCTGGTCGGGCAATGGCAGGGCTATTAATACTTATTTTATCTGCGCCTTGCTCGAGTACTTTCGCAGCATCCGCAACGGATTTAATGCCCCCAGCAACACAGAAGGGAATATCGATATGCCTCGCTATATTTTCTACCCAATTTACATCCAGTAAGCGCTTTTCAACACTGGCGCTTATTTCATAGAATACTAATTCATCAGCGCCAGCTTCACTGTATAGTTTAGCAAGATCCAATATATCTCCGACGACCTCATGACCTTTGAATTTGACGCCTTTAACAACTTGTCCATTCTTCACGTCTAAACAGGGAATTATGCGCTTTGATAACATTTTAGCGCCTCCTCAACTGTAAACGCATTATCTAATAACGATTTTCCAAGGATTATGCCGCTGACGCCAATCTTGACTAGTTTTTCTATGTCTTCTAATGAACTTACCCCACCAGAAGCTTGAACCTTTATAGCAGGATTGTGCTTGCACAGTTGCTCGTAAAGAGTAAATGATGGACCTGTCATCGTGCCATCCTTGCTGATGTCCGTACATAGAAAATCAGCAATGCCTAGGCTGGCATAAAAATCGACTAATTCGAACAAATCGACTTTCGCATCAGAAAGCCACCCATGTGTCGCGGGTGCCCACCCACTTTCAGTTTTATTAACATCCAGGGCGATAACAAAGTACTCAGGCCCGAATTCTTTTATCCAGTTCGATACTTCTGCTTGTTTATCGACCGCCATCGAACCAATAACAACTTGTGCGGCTCCTGCGTCAAGCCATTGCTTGACATCTTCATAGCTACGAATACCACCGCCGACTTGATAGGGTACAGATAACGCGCTGGTCGCGGCTTGAATTTGCAGCCACTGTTTATTTTTAGGATCTCTGGCGCCCTCAAGGTCGACTAAGTGCAACTTTTCTGCACCACTTTGTTGGTAAGACATCAGTCGTTCATCTAACTGAAACGGATAAAATTGTGCGGTATCGTATTTACCTTGATATAGCCTCACAACCTGGTTTTGTAATACATCTAGCGCAGGTATAATCATTATAAATTCCTTTACAGCTGCCAATTTAAAAAGTTTTGTAACAAAGTTGCGCCAATTTTAGCGCTTCGTTCAGGGTGAAATTGCATTCCTGCATAATTATCTTTCGCTACGATTGCAGAAAAACGCTGACCATACTCACTCTGAGCAAGGGTTACTGAACTGACTGCATGCGCGAAACTGTGCACAAAATACACTTGGTCATTACTAGTGATATTTTCTGTTAACGGGTGTTTGATGCATTCAGATAAGTTATTCCATCCCATATGTGGTGCTGTTAAGCCTTTTACATCTAGTTGAGAGATCACGCCAGGTATTTTACCGAGACAATTTATATCGCCTTCTGCGGTTTTATCACAAAGTAGCTGCATACCTAGGCAAATGCCCATTAAAGGCTTTTGGTACTCATCAATTGCCGCATTCCACCCAGAGCTAGTAAGGCGCTCCATTGCCACTTTTGCATGGCCAACACCTGGTAATATTGCACGGTCAAAGTGTACCAATTGCTGAGGATCAGTAATGACTTCAGGGGTAACACCCAGCCGCTCAAAGGCAAACCGCACAGAGTTTATATTGGCACACCCAGTATTTATAATTGCAATCATAAGCACCCCTTAGAGCTTGCCGTTTGTTGAGTTATATCTTGGGCTATCGCCATTCTTAAAGCGCGTGAAAACGCTTTGAATAACCCTTCAACTTGGTGGTGGCAATTTCCATCAGACACCGACAAAATTAGACTAAACTGTGCATTGTCTGCTAAAGATTTGAAAAAGTGCTCTACCATTTGCACATCCAAATCGCCGGTGCTCTGTCGTGTGAAATTGGCATTGAGTACAAATGACGCTCGCCCAGACAAATCTAACTGGCATTCAGCTTTACATTCATCCATTGGGAGTGAAAAACCATACCGAGCAATTTGTGATTTTGTACCAAGCGCTTCTTTTATTACTTGCCCCAAAGCAATGCCAACATCTTCAACTAAGTGATGTTCATCAATATGCAAGTCACCTTTGGCGATAATATTCAAACCTATATTGGCATGTGTTCTTATTTGGTCCAGCATATGGTCAAAAAATCCTAGACCAGTAGAAATTTCACCATTTTTTGTTTGGTCTAGGTTAGCTGATACGCTGATCTGTGTTTCTTTTGTATTACGACTTACAGTCGCTTGCCTATTTAAAGTCGTTAATTGTGTGACAATGTGGGACCAGCTACCTTCATACAAAATACCTTTAATGCATAAGTTTTCGGCAAGACCTATATCGGTTTGACGATCCCCAATCACATAAGATTTAGCGAGATCCACCTTACCTGAGCGCATAAGTTCGGTCAGTAACCCGGTTTTAGGCTTACGACATAGACAGGCTTGCTCGTCAAAATGAGGACATATGAGAACGTCTTCAAAACGTATCCCTTCACCTTCAAAGATCTCCATCATTTTGTCTTGTGCAATATCAAAATCAGCAGTTGGGAAACTATCAGTGCCAAGGCCGTCTTGATTCGACACCATAACAAGTTTGTATCCCGCGCTTTGCAACTGAATCAAAGCGGTAATTACATTAGGCAACAGCACGAGTTTTTCAAGGCTATCTACTTGTTTGTCTATTGCTGGCTCATCTATTAACGTGCCATCTCGGTCGATGAATAAATATGGACTACTCATGATTAATTCCTTACACCTGCGCAGAGATGGCGTTCAACCAATCTTTTACAGATTTTAATTCTTGTTCATTACCAATTGATATACGTAACCAGTTATCTTGATTGTATAAATTAAATGGCCTCATTATTAAACCTGTGTTGGTAGCAAACGTTAAAAGTGCTTTATCTTTTAATTGCAAAGTAACGAAGTTGCCTTCACCACTGAGTATTTTCGACACTGCGGGAGATTGCTCCAACCAATCTATGAGCGTTGCTTTTGCTTTATTCAAGATCACTACTTGGCGTCGCATTTGTGTAATTGCGTCGCTGCATAACGCATTGGCGGCAATTTGCGCCACAACAGTTGAAACTGGGTAGGGCGCGATTACTTTACGAACCGGAACGAGTGTATTTTTGGCGCCTAACATGAAGCCAGTACGCAAACCCGCTAACGCAAATGCTTTTGATAAGGTTCTCAATACAACTAGATTATCAAAGTCTTTGATTAATAATGCACAAGAATATGACTCAGAAAACTCAATGTACGCTTCATCAACAACAACAATGGCTTTATTTGCTAGCGCTTTAGTAAGTTCAGCAATCTTTTCTACAGAGGTGACGGCACCTGTTGGGTTATTTGGATTACATATAAACACCAGCTTACTACCTGACACAGCATTAATGATGTCTTTTACTTCACCATTGAGTAATAAGTCTTGAGATAAGCTGTTAATTTCAACATTGTGGGTATCAGCAGTTACTTTATACATTCCATAGGTTGGTAGGAACAGAGATATACTGTCTTTTGCCGGTTCACAATATGTACGTACTAAGAGTTCAATACCTTCATCTGCACCTCGGGTCATAATGACCTGATCAGAGTCCACACTTGCATAAGTTGAATAGGCATCGATAACAACTTGAGGTTGTGGATCTGGGTATCTATTTAAGGCGCTAATCTCGATGCACGCCTCTTTCGAATACGGACTTTCATTCGCGTTTAACCAAGTATTACCCGATATTTTTTCGCTTTTAGCTGAACTATAAGCTGTCAATACTGCTATGTTGTCAGGCAACAAGGTTGCTTCTGCTGATTTATTCGTCATTTTCTAATTGCTCCAATCTTACTTTTACGGCATAGGCGTGAGCGTCTAACCCCTCGGCCTTTGCAAGGGGGAGTATCGAAGCACTTAATGACTTAAGTCCTTTTTTCGATATTGTTTGGACCGTATATGTTCTAAAGAAATCTAATAGATTTAAGCTAGAATAAACTTTGCTATAACCATAAGTCGGTAACACATGATTGGTGCCAGAAGCGTAATCCCCTGCAGATTCTGGTGTGTAGTCTCCCACGAATACAGAACCGGCATTGGTGACCAAGTCTAAGTATTTCTGAGGCTCTTTGAGTTGCAAGATTAAGTGTTCAGGCCCATATTCTGCTGAAACTTTGAAAGCTTGCTCGATTGAATCAACTAATATCAAACTACTATTTTTCATTGCTGCTTTTGCGATGTCTGCACGAGGCAGGCATGAAAGTTGTGAGCTGATAGCTTGCTGAGTTTGGTTAATTGTTTCTTGATCATTGCAGAGTAAAATTACTTGCGAATCTTGGCCGTGTTCTGCTTGAGATAAAAGATCTGCAGCGATAAACTGAGGGTTAGCACGCTGATCTGCAATGACCAGTACTTCTGAAGGGCCTGCGGGCATATCAATTGCGAATCCTGGTTGGTTTTGACTTAGCAATTGCTTTGCCATAGTGACATAACTATTTCCGGGGCCAAAAACCTTGTTTACTTTAGGTACTGAATTTGTACCAAACGCCATTGCTGCAATCGCACCCGCTCCACCGCTTTCGACAACCGTCGTGATACCACATAATTTAGCGGCATATAAGATAGCTGGATCAATGCGCTTATCACCATTTACAGGCGTCGCGAGAACAATTGTATTTGCGCCACTAAGTTGTGCACAAACACCTTGCATTAACACTGATGAAGGCAAAGGTGCACTGCCACCTGGCACATAAAGACCAACAGCATCAATTGCCTGATAACGAAGCTCACATAGTACGCCTGCCGTTGTTTCCAGTTCGATGTTTTTTGGTCGTTGTGCTTGGTGAAACATTTTAATATTGTTATATGCGGTATCAATTGCCGCCTTCAATTCCGTCGATAACGCGTGTGCGCTGTTATCTATCTCATCTTGCGGGACAATAAGTCTCACATTACTGCGTTTATCAAATTTCTCAGCAAATGTAATAAGTGCCGCATCACCGAGCTGTTTGACTTGCTCAATTATGTTATTAACAGTGGCTTCAATACTTGCACTGGCTGATACAGCTGGGCGCATTAGAGCGCCTCGCTGCTGTTGTGACGTCAAGTCGTTCCAACGGATCACGTGCCTACTCCATCATTTTTTCAATTGGCATAACGAGAATTGAATTTGCACCCAATGTTTTTAATTCTTCCATGGTTTCCCAGAATAGAGTTTCACTGCTGACCATGTGCAATGCGACGTATTCATCGCTGCCAGCTAGGGCAAGTAAAGTTGGCTGACCAGTGCCTGGTAGCAGTGCACAAACTTCGTCTAGCTTGTTCTTTGGTGCATGGAGCATAATGTACTTGCTTTCTTTTGCTTGTTTTACGCCTTTCAAGCGCGGCATTAACTTTTCAATTAAAGCTAATTTTTCAGGATCTTGAAGCGATGGGTTTTGAATAAGGCAAGCGTTAGACTCTAAAATTGTTTCTCCTTGCATTAAACCATTGGCTTCTAGCGTCGCGCCTGTAGAGACTAAATCACAGATCGCATCAGCCAACCCAGCTCTTGGTGCTACTTCCACCGATCCGGTAAGCATCACAGCGCTTGCATTTATATTTTCACGCTTAAGATATTGCTTTAATATTTCTGGGTATGTTGTCGCTATTCTTTTACCTTCAAACCATGATTTTGATTGCTCACCTAATTCTTGTGGCCACGCAAGTGCTAAGCGGCAATAACCAAAATCTAATTTGGATAGCTTAATTACATCAGCGCACTGTTGTTGATTTTGTCTTTCGGCTTGAGACTCTACAAGGACATTTTCACCAACAATGCCGAGGTCGCATACTCCGTCCATCACTAAACCTGGAATATCGTCATCACGCACACGTAATACATCGATAGGCATGTTGGTTGAGTGCGCAATTAAACGCTGTTCACGTAAATTAAGTTTAACGCCAATTTGTTTTAAAAGGTCTTGGCAGTCTTTTGATAAACGGCCTGATTTTTGAATTGCGATACGTAGTCTATTTGTGTTGCTCATAATTTATTTTCCTTAAGTTATAAAACTAAAAACCCCGAGGGAACCTCGGGGCGAAAATAAGCTATGATTTTTTGCTCGCCGGAGGTTCCTTTTAGGAATAACCCACCAGCGAAATACCTGACAGGTTATCCCGATGAATGATGATGGTGATGTATAGCTGTCATAGTATTGAACATGGTTAACTCTTCGTTAGTATTTGATTACGTATATAGATAAACATATTTACAGAAAGTAACGCAAGCTTTTTTTATATAAGCTTTAGTATATCTTATAACTGCCGATAATAAGTTAAGGTAAACGGTAAGAGGTGAATCAAATGGATGCACTTAAACCATTGTTGTTTAACATTGTTCGTTTAGAGGTTCAGCATAAACCATTATTTTATATAGCTGGGGTACAAGAAAGTGCAATTGATAGAGTAAAATTAGAGCGTGCAAAAAAAGAAGAAATGAAAAAGAAAAAACAGCACATAGATGCAAAAAACAAACAAATTAGCAACAATCAAGACCCTGAAAGCGACAAACACCTTGATACATGGGCATAGTGCTTATGTACTAATAAAAAAGTTGTAATTTTTAAGCCCTTCAAGATATAATTATTTTTAACTTACCAATATCATTACACTTTTCCCTACTTAAGTGGTGAAAAGAAAAATGCAACGGACATGCAGTTTATTTAAGGTTGTAAACATGAGTCTTACTATAGTTCAAAAACTCTATGCTGCATTTTTTGCAGTATTGTTTTTACTTTCTGGCACTTCTGCTTTTGTAATTATTAAAGAAATTCAGATATCAGACGTAACAAAAGAAGTTGCACGTGACGACGTGCCTGGTGCATTCGTTTACATGCAACTTATCGATGAGCTCGGCGATGTAAATACGGCTTTGTATGCAATAGTAAACAATGTTGATGGCGCCATTCTTACTTATAATAAAGATAAAAATGAGTTATTAGACTACTACGATCAATTGTATAAATTAGAATCTAAAAAGCCCGCAGATAGACGAGTTATGGCAGAAATAAAAAGTTTAATTGATGCCGTATTAGACATGTCTAATCAAAAGATAATTAATTCAACTGCATCTATGGAAGATAAGCTCAGGACTTTAATTGATGTTGAACAGCGCTATATATCTAAACTAGAGGATATGCTGGAATTAGGCGCGAATGAAGAAAGGGATGATACATCACGTGCAATGAACAAAATTCAGAACGAACTAGATTTACTCAATAAAGTGCTGGTGGTGATTACTCTTATTGCAATTGCCATTAGTGTTGTGATTGCGTGGCGGTTGGGAAGCTCTATATCGAAACGTTTAAAGTTGGTAGCTGCACAAGCGGAAAACATTGCCCAAGGCCGTTTAGATATTATGCCGCTTACCACAGGTAATACGGATGAAATAGGTGCTTTATCATCCTCTATAAACGATATGCAACGAGCTTTGACAACATTGGTAGGGCAAATCAAATCGGTAACCAGTGAGGTTGGTAGCAGCAGCTCAACGCTCGAAACAATTAATCAGCAAGTGGCTGAAGGGATCAAAGGGCAACAGCAAAAAGCAGATCAAATCTCTACTGCTGCGGCACAAATGAGTAGCTCTATTGCTGAAGTAGCCCATCAAAGTGTTGACGCAGCTGACATTGCAAACCAAGCGGGTAGCAGTGCAAGCCATGGAGGAAAAATTGTAAACGAAATGGTGCTAAGTATTCGCAATGTATCAACCACTATTCAAGACTTGTCAGACTCAGTTGGTAACCTAGGGCAACGGGGTAAACAAATTGGCGAAATAATCAAAGTGATAAATGAGATTGCGGAACAAACTAATTTGTTGGCACTGAATGCTGCGATAGAAGCCGCACGTGCTGGTGAACAGGGTAGAGGGTTTGCCGTGGTTGCTGATGAGGTAAGAGGGTTAGCAAGCCGAACGGCGACAGCGACACAGGAAGTTGCGGAATCGATAAGCGCGATTCAACAAGAAACGGATATAGCGGTCTCTAGAATGGCGCAAAGTACCGATGTGGTTGATAAAGGAGTGTCATTGAGTGAAGAAGCGTTGGCTGCGTTAGAGGATATAGTGAGTCAAGCGCAGACTGTAAATAGAATGATTGATTCAGTCGCGGCTTCAGCAGAAGAGCAAGCAGCGGTTACGAAGGAAATTAGTCATGATATTGCCGATATTAATGATATAGCCACTGTTGCGGTTGGTAACTCAGTGTCAGCTCAATCTGCCGCAAATGTACTATCAGATAACGTTGCCCATCTTGAAGATGCATTAGGCAAATTTAAAGTCTAATGCTGCGGCCAAGCGTATAGAGGCGACTTGCTCTATACGCCAACTATTCGTACAATTATCGAAAATATTCTAGCAGTACTAAAAATTTGTCTATACAACAGGTATTTTCAGAGCAAGGACCTCTTGCTTTACAGTTCTCAGGTTATAAACCACGCCAAGCACAAATTGATATGGCTCAGGCTGTTTTTGACACAATGGAACAGTCGGGGCAATGTATTGTTGAAGCTGGAACTGGCACAGGCAAAACATTCGCATATTTAGCGCCTGCACTTCTAAGTAAACAAAAAAGCATCATCTCTACAGGTTCTAAAGCGCTGCAAGAGCAACTGTTCCATCGTGACTTACCAGTTTTACAAAAAGCATTAAAAGTGGGTAAAAAAGTCGCTTTATTAAAGGGGAGAGCTAATTATTTATGCAGTTACAGGTTGAATGAACATGTAACAAATGTGCCAACAGACGATCCAGATGTTATGCATCAGCTTGCTATGGTTGCTAAGTTTGCAGCAGAAACAAGTACCGGAGACTTAGCGGATTGCATAGGCATTGAAGAGGATGCGAAAGTTTTACCGTATGTGAATTCAACCGCGGATAATTGCTTGGGTAAGGAATGTCCTGACTATCAACAGTGCTACATTCGTAAAGCGCGTGTAGCCGCAATTGACGCAGAATTGGTGGTGATTAATCATCACTTATTTTTTGCGGATATGGCAGTCAAAGATTTAGGCTTTGCGGAGTTAATGCCCAATGCTGATTGTTACATTTTTGATGAAGCACATCAGCTGCCTGAAATTGCCAGTGATTACTTTGGTGAATCGGTAAATACAAAGCAGTTATTCGCGTTAATTCATGATATTCGTTTGATTTATCGCTCAGATATTCCTGACATGCTGCAGTTAGGAAAAACCCTAAATAAATTGGAAACAACTGTCGCTGACTTACGGATTGCCTTCGGTAATGAAGGTGGCAGAGGGGACTGGCGAGAAGCGTTGGCTAATAAAACAATTTGTGATGCGTTACATAGGGTAATTGGAGATCTTGATTTTTTGTATCAGGTACTAAAGCTATGCCTAGATAGAACGGATAAAATAGAACACCCTTTTGAAAGAGTGATTAAGTTTAAAAATCAACTTGAGCGTGCGTTTGAAGTTAGCCAAACGGGTTTTAGTTACTGGTATGAAACGTCTCGTCGATTCATAACTATCCACATAACTCCGCTTGACGTATCGAGTAAATTTAAAAGTATTATTGATAAAACACAAGCCAGTTTTGTGTTTACTTCGGCCACATTGTCAGTGGATCAATCGTTGAAACATTTTACTGCGAGCTTAGGGCTTAAGCCTACACATGAGAGCATTGTTGACAGTCCCTTTGATTATCAAAAACAAGCGCTACTTTGTATGCCGCGATACCTGCCAGAGAGCCGAGATGATGCTATGCCTCATACTCTTGTGAAAATAGCGAAACAACTGATCAATGCGGCCAAAGGGCGTACATTTTTGCTATTTACGAGCTATAGAGTCATGCACTTAGTTTATGAGGGGTTAAACACCGCAATGGAGTACCCCATTTTCATGCAAGGCCAGTCTTCTAAAAGGATCATACTTGAACAATTTGTTCGTAATGGTAATGCAGTACTCATGGGCACAGCGTCATTTTGGGAGGGGGTGGATGTTCGAGGAGATACATTAAGTTGCGTATTAATTGATAAATTGCCTTTTTCTTCTCCAGATGACCCGTTACTACAAGCTCGGATGAAAGATGCGGAAATACTCGGTAATGAGCCATTCGACACTGTGCAGTTACCACAAGCTGTGATCAGCTTAAAACAAGGCGTTGGACGCCTCATTAGAGATAAAACAGATAAAGGTGTCCTTGTTATTTGCGATAATCGTTTAGTTACGCGAAAATACGGTGAAACATTTCTGAAAAGTTTACCAAATATGCGACGAACTCGTAGTTTGGAAGCTGTAACACAATTCTTAGAGAATATAGAATAATATGAAGTATAACTTGTTAGCGATCGATGCTTCGACTGAAGCACTTAGTATAGCGATATATTATAACGGTAAAACGTTTCGTTACTTTGAGGAGTGCCCGCAGCAACATAGCCAAAAAATATTACCGAAAATTGATGCAATGCTAGTGGATGCTGAATGTTCACTGAAAGATCTTGATGGTATTGCATTTGGCAAAGGGCCTGGAAGCTTTACTGGGGTCAGAATAGGCGTAGCAATAGCACAAGGGCTGGCGTATTCATCAGGTCTAAAATTAGTGGGCGTGTCTAGTTTACAGACGATGGCGCAGCAAGCGATTGATGAACATAACCAATGTCGCGTTATATCTGGAATTGATGCTCGGATGGGGGAGATTTATATTGGAGATTATAGCAAAGACGAAAACGGTCTCGCTGTATCCAACAATCAGGAAATAGTATGTAATCCGGATAATTTGGAAAATATTGTTTCATCAAGTTGTGCTGTAGGCACTGCATGGGTAACTTATCCAAACACTGCATTAAGCCATAATTTGTCTGTGCTTGAAAACGTCACCTTACCGGATGCATTTTATATGCTAAAAATTGCCGACCATGCATTTAGCACAGGCAATACTGTGGATGCTGCGAATGCACAACCAAACTACGTGCGAGATACTGTAACCTGGAAAAAGTTGCCAGGAAAGGAATAATTCGTTAAGTTTATAAAGTAGTCAACGAAAAGTGTACGATTAGAATGAAGACGGTAACGGTTAGTAACAACCAACATACATATCAATTGAAGCCTGTGCCTAAAGCGCCTCGGGAGAATGTAACTGCGCCGTCTTCAAACCCTCCAAACCTCGTTGCGCAAGTTAGGGATTCAGCAGAAGGCATCAAACTAGCGCAGGCATTTCAAGAACAGTCTCGTTCAACAATTTATGATCAACCCGATTTCAAGAGTAGTTTGGCTATTAGTGCTTATAAAGAGATTAATAACCAATCACGTCGAGAAGATGTAGAGTCGTTAATTGGTGTCAATATCTATGCCTAGGCATTTGAAATTTATTCACTTTAAATTATTCACTGGAGATTGTTTTATTTTCTAAGTTCGGTATTGTTAAAAGAAAATTTGAGGGGCCGTTTTGCTGAGAGCGTCGTTTAATCACTTTAATAAAACAGCTGTGAAAGTCTCGTCCAATACGCTAATTCTATCTTTACGAGAAGGCTATATTGCTTTAATCCCCTTTTTTATTGTCGCCTCTTTAATTACCCTCGTTAACCAGTGGCTTGATATAGCAGCTAAAGGGTTTGACCATCATTATTTAAATCAATTTAACCAACTTGTGTGGGGGCTATTTCCACTATTTACATTACTTTCCTTTAGTTATCACTTAGCGAAAAATATTAAAATACATACAATAGCGGCACCAATACTGGTGATTAGTTGTTTTACTGCCACGACGGGTTACATTTATGTTGATGATCGAACATTGCATATTGACCATCGAGCAGGCGTACTTTACACCTTGTTTATGCCTATTTTTTGCTGTTACTCACTGGCGTATTTTGAGCGTCTTCGTGCTTTCAAAATAGTGGAAGTAAGCACCATCAGTTTGTTTCTTAGAAAACATGTCAATTTGATTTTTCCCTATATGTTGGTTACAGCGATTACACTTTTTATCTATCCTTTTGTTGAGCAAGGCGCTGATATAGCGCTGGATTACTTAGCACTGGATAGTTTGATATTAAACCCACAAGATAAGATAAGTTTGCAGCTCATTGGCGCTCACCTTTTATGGTTCTTAGGAATACATGGCGATAATACATATCATATTTTAGTGTCTAGCGAGTTATCTGGTTTTATGGTTACACCTGAGCTCATTAACTACCATTTCTTTTCTACTTTCGTAATTTTGGGTGGCACCGGCTGTGTATGGGGACTGATTCTTGCGTGTTTGTTGCTTAAAAATGCTCAACATGAAAAGCATATAGCGAAGTTGTCAGCGCCACTGGCAGTATTTAATATCAGTGAAGTGATGCTATATGCACTACCCATCGTATTTAACCCATATATTTTTATTCCCTTTTTATTAGCACCAGCAATAAACGCTTTTATTTCATATCAACTTTTGATTAACGATTTTATTCCCATTGTTACACAAGATTCTATCCCCTGGTTTACTCCCGTATTTGTGAATGCTTGGATATTAACTGAAAGTGTATGGATAGTACTGTTACAAGCATTGCTAATTATCATGAATGTAGCAATTTACTATCCATTTTTAGTTGCCCACCAAAAAAATAATATGTCAGGGAAAGCGCTTGATATGCTTGTAAAACGGTATGCAGCTGGTCGCATGATAGAAGAACAAGCTGAAAGCCGCTTTGCGACACATCATGCGGAACAACAAATTTCGGGATATACATTAAGTGAAGTAACTGATGCATTAAATCACGGTGCACTTACCCTATATTATCAACCTAAAATAAATCCAGTTACGCAGGAGATAGTCGGATTTGAAGCGCTATTGCGGCTTGTGAATCCAGATAAATCTGTATCAGGACCTTGGTTTTTAGAAACTTTGGAGGAACACAACCTACTGCATGTGATTGATAACTTTGTGATAGACCAATTAGAGGTTGACTTAGAAGCATTTGCGAGTCGAGGACTTTACCCCAAAATTAGTTTTAATATTTCCCCAGATAATTTGTTATCTGGGGGCTATAAACGAGTCATAAAAGCTTTCTCTCGTTTTGCCGATCAAGTAGAGGTTGAGTTGCTAGAGTCAAGTTATATAGAAGACTTCAATAAGATGGTGGCAATAGTAACGACTTTAAAAGATAGCAATATTCAGTGTGCAATGGATGACTTTGGAACGGGTTACTCATGCCTCTCTATTTTGTCTAAATTGAACATTGATACTATCAAGTTCGACAAAAGTTTGTTACCTGATGGCAGTAACGAAAAGGCAGCGCTGTTATATAAAAACCTCGCCGATTTATGTGCTGAGCTTGGGTTTAAAACCGTTGCAGAAGGCATTGAATCTAAAGCAGATGCACAGGTGGTGATTGCGGCTAATATTACGTGTGTTCAAGGGTTTTTATATTATAAAGCAATGCCAATAGAAGAAGCTATTGGCATCTATAAGTCAACATAGCGATAGCGTCACACTGATTCTATTTAATATAGCTAATTAACTTTTCTGCTATGTCTGTATTATTTTGTGAGCCAATAAATTGCTCATATCCTTTTCCATGAGCAAAAACCTGTACATCTATGGCAGTATGCCCACCTGTGGTCCACCCCGTGTAACTGGCTTTGTTAATGATCTGCTTGATAACCTTTTTCAATGCTTTCTCACCGCCAGATTTAGCCTCTTTCAGTAAAATAGCCGTTGCTTTGTTGTAAGGTAATTGAGTGTATTGAATCCATAGCTTTTCTAGATCATCACTTGCCATCATTTGCTTTGTTAATATTGAAGCTGAAGCTGAGACACCTTTTACCACATCACGTAACCATAAGTACTTGCCATTAGCGCCTAGTGTCAAGCCACCTGTAGAGTGATCAGCTGTAATAACTAACAATGTATCTGGGTTTTTATCGACATAGGCTTTAGCCAGTTTGATTGATTGGGCAAAGTCATGCATTTCTCTCATGGCACAGGCTATATCATTAGCATGACCACACCAGTCAATTTGGCTTCCTTCAATCATAACGAAGAATCCGTTGTCTTTATTACTATCGAGCAGTGACAGTGCTTTTTTTGTCATTTGCTCCAAGCGGTTAGGGTGTTCGTCTATCGCATACGGTAAACCTTTTGGCGCAAACAGGCCTAACGCAGGTATTTGTGTCAATTTATGCAAATCTGATAATGAATCAGCATATTGATAGCCAGCATTTGTAAACTCTTTAACTAAATTACGGTCGTCTCTTTTGAAATATTGAGTCCCGCCACCGAGTAATAAATCGACTGGCAACTTGCCTGCTATTTTATTATCGACGTAGTCATCTGCAATTTGATCATAATTACGTCTAGATTCATTGTGAGCTGCGAAACTTGCAGGGGTAGCATGATTGATTTGAGATGTTGCGATAAGCGCGGTGACCATGCCTTTCTCTTTGGCTATTTCAAGCATGGTTTTGAGAGGCGCTTTTTTTGTGTCTACCGCTATGGCGCCATTGTAGCTTTTAGTTGCAGTACTTAACGCAGTGGCGCCAGCTGCGCTGTCAGTGACAACTGTGTCATCATCTGGGTAGGTATGTGCCATGCCTACTAAAATTTCATCGAATATGGTGTTATCTACATGCTTTGTTTTTGGATCGTCAATATAGTAGCGATATGCACTCGTATACGCAGGTCCCATACCATCGCCTATCATATAGATAATATTCTTCGGTTCGGCTATTGCAGCGTTACTGCATAAAAATGCGACGCTGGCTGTAACAGCGCGTAATGTCTTTTTCATGATTACTTCCTTAAGATTCCCGTGTTTGACATTAAGCAGCATATCATTAACGTGTTACATTTAACTTGTGATATGCCTTAGTTGTCAGGCAAGATATTAAATTATAAGTTGTGCAAAGAATACGGAAATAAAGTTGATTGATGAAAAAAATACGATAGACCTCCTTGGGAAACATGGTTTTTCGGCCCAAATACATGGCTCTGGTGAAGAGTGGGTGATTTGTTTGCATGGCTGGTTAGATAATTCGAACAGCTTTTCTCCTTTAGTAGATCATAAAAAAGAAGGTTATAGGTGGTTAATGATTGATATGGCAGGCCATGGTAAATCGCAATGGCGAGGTCCCAATGCCCATTATTACTTTGTCGACTATGTTTATGATTTGCTTACCATTATAGATGTTTTAAAGATTGAGAAGTGTCATCTACTAGGGCACTCATTAGGGGCACTAGTATGTGGAATGTTCAGTGCATTATATCCAAGTCGCGTTAAAAGTTTATGCATGATTGAAGGCATTGGCATGATGTATGGGGATGAAAAAGGCACTAAAGAGCAACTTATTGCGTCTTTTCGTGAACGAAAAAGAATAGACAAGAAAACAGAGTTGAAAGCTTTTCCAAACTTTGAAACACTGGTCAACCTTCGCTTGAATGTGTCTGACTTTACCCCGGAGATTGCACGGTTGCTTATGCTCAGAAACACTAAAAGTACTGATGGGCAGTTACTTCTAACAACGGATCCAAAATTAAAAACACATTCAGCATTTAGGTTTACCCTTGAACAGAGCAAACATTTATTAAACGGATTATCTGTTCCTAGCCTTTTAATTATGGGAGACCGAGGGTATGACTTCGTTAAGAAAAACTTGGTCACCTTTAAATTTTGTTTCAATACTTTACAGGTTGAAATTGTCGAAGGAGGTCATCATTGCCACATGGAAAACCCCCGAGATTGTTGTGCGTTAATAGAGCGTCACCTGAATACAATTAATGGAACTTGATTGTATATTTATTCAAAATATGGGAATATCTCCCAATTAGAGTATTTGCTCAATTGTTTATGTGCCTTATTTCTATTAAGGTAACGTATTAAAAAAATAAATAGAACACAGGAGCTAAGAGTGGAAAAAATCTGGCTAAAGCGCTACCCAAAAGGGATGCCTGAAACTATCGATCCAGAGCATTATAACTCGTTGCTTGAAATGTTGGATAAGAGCTTCACTGAATTCGGGTCTTTACCTGCTTATTCCAATATGGGGAAGACGTTAACTTACGAACAAATTGATGATGCAACTAAATCAGTTGCCAGTTATATTCAAAACGTATTGAAATTGGGTAAAGGTGACAAAATTGCGGTTATGATGCCTAATTTGTTACAAACACCTATTTCTATTCTGGGCATTTTGCGTGCTGGATGTACAGTTGTGAATGTTAATCCGTTATACACAGTACGTGAGCTTGAGCATCAATTAAACGACTCAGAAACAAAAGCAATATTTATTCTAGCGAACTTCGCAAAAACGTTACAAGACGCTTTACCAAAAACAGCCGTTAAACATATTGTGCTTACGGAAATCGGCGATATGATGGGTGGCGTCAAAAAACACCTTGTTAATTTCGTGGTCAAACGTGTTAAAAAAATGGTGCCTGATTTTACCTTACCAGCAACGATACCATTTGCAGATGTGGTGGCGGCTGACCCTAATTTATATACAGTACCGGACATATCACTTACTGACTTGGCGTTTTTACAATACACCGGTGGCACAACTGGGGTATCTAAAGGCGCCATGTTGACTCATGGCAACATGGTTGGCAATTTAGAGCAGGTTTCAGGGTGTTTGGACAAAGTGCTAGATAATGGTAAAGAAGTCGTTATTACCGCATTACCGCTTTATCATATATTTGCACTTACAGCGAATTGCTTGACGTTTATGAAGTATGGTGGACACAATATACTGATCACCAACCCACGTGATATGCCTGGTTTTGTTAAAGAATTGGCTAAACAACGCTTTACTGCGATTACCGGCGTAAATACACTTTTTAATGGTTTATTAAATACACCAGGTTTTGCTGAGTTAGACTTTTCCAGCTTAAAGATGTCACTTGGTGGGGGAATGGCTGTTCAGCGTCCTGTTGCCGAAAAATGGCAAAAGGTAACCAGCAGTAAGTTAATGGAAGGGTATGGTTTAACAGAATGTGCACCTTTAGTGACTATCTGCCCTTGGGACCTTGATGGGTATAACGGGTCAATTGGTTTGCCTGCACCGAGTACAGAATTAAAAATTATATTAGAAAGTGGTGAAGAAGCAGCCAAAGGTGAATCTGGAGAGTTATTAGTAAAAGGTCCACAAGTAATGGCCGGATATTATAACAGACCTGATGCGACGGCTGAATGCCTTCAAGATGGGTGGTTTTCCACTGGTGACATAGCCACTTATGACGATAATGGATTCTTTTATATCGTAGATAGAAAGAAAGATATGATTATTGTTTCAGGTTTTAATGTTTATCCAAATGAAATTGAAGAGGTTGTTGCAATGCACGATGGTGTGCTTGAAGTTGCAGCAATCGGGATCCCACACGAAGTCAGTGGTGAGCAAGTCAAAGTATTTGTTGTGAAAAAAGACCAATCATTGACAGAAAAGGATATAATTGGCCATTGTCGAGATAATCTTACAAATTATAAGGTCCCTAAATTGGTTGAGTTTCGTGAGGAGCTGCCAAAAACGAACGTTGGAAAGATACTTCGTAGGGCTTTAAAAGAGTAGGTAAGAAACCGGCATTAGCCGGTTTTTTTATGTACAAATTTCACTAGGAGTGAACGTGCAGTATCAGTTAATTACCACGCAAAACCAATTAAATCAGTTTGTTTCATCGGTGTCTAACGCTCCCATTCTTGCAATAGATACAGAGTTTATGCGTCGCCGCACGTTATATCCGGAAGTTGCCTTAATTCAAGTGTACGACGGCTCACATTTAGCGTTGATAGACCCTTTATGTGAATTAGATTTTACGCTGTTTTGGCATTTACTGCAGGATGAAAAAGTTTTAAAGGTTTTCCATTCGCCATCTGAAGATATAGAAGTATTTCAAAAGTTTGCAGGGTTTGTTCCTCACCCAATGTTTGATACACAGTTTGCGTTGCAGTTATTAGGTGAAGGTAATTGTGTCGGTTTTGCAAGTATGGTGAAAAAGCTTTTAGATGTTGAAATAGACAAAAGTGAATCAAGAACAAATTGGTTACAAAGGCCGCTAACCGAAAAGCAGCTTGATTATGCAGCAAGTGATGTATATTTTCTATTACCCTGTTTTGAAAAAATAGCAGAACAGATCAGTGAGAAGAGCTTGTTTGACATCATAATTCAAGAGTCACAATTAATTGCTTCTAAACGTGCATTTGAAGTGCCAGACGACCACGTCTATTTAGATATTAAAAATGCATGGCAATTAAAGCCTCGAGATTTAGCAGTATTAAAAGAGTTAGCAGCTTGGCGAAGAGCGAAAGCACAAAAAAAGAATTTAGCGCTCAGTTTTGTGTTGAAAGAGCTGAATATGGTAGAAGTTGCCAAGCGCAGGCCGACAACTTTAGTCAGTCTAAGAAACATACCGGGTATTGAACTGAGTGAGGTAAATCGTTCAGGCAAAGAGATTTTACAATGTGTTGAACGTGGTAAAGCAGTAACTGAGTCCAATTGTCCAGAAAAGCTATTAAGACTGATAGATTATCCAAATTACAAAAAAGCAGCGAAAGATATCTCTGCAATTATAAAAATGGTTGCTGTTGATGCTGGTATTCCCGCTGATGTATTCGCATCTAAAAAGCAAATAAACCAATTATTAAGCTGGAACTGGAAGAAAACAGCAGAAGAACGGGCAGTGTTGTTGAAACCTGATTTACTACAAAACTGGCGCTATTGCTATGTTAAAAAAGCACTATCTCAATGGGATGTGTAATCGATTACTTATCACTATGAAACAAAATTAAAAAGGCGCTCTATTAAGCGCCTTTTTAATGTGTTTCTATTTCTCGTCCTTAATGTCATCAGGTAAAGTTACATTAAGCTCTAAAACAGCTAAGTCATCTTCATTTTGTTCAAATTGAACATTAACTGCGTCTGAGTCAACTTTCACATACTTGCGGATCACATCAAGTATATCCTGTTTAAGCTGAGGCAAATAATCTGGTGTACCACGTTTGGAGCGTTCATGTGCAACAATAATTTGTAGGCGTTCTTTCGCTAAAGAAGCACTGCTTTTCTTTTCTGAACGAAAATAGTCAAGTAATGACACGTTAACCTCCAAATATACGCTTAAGTAAGCCTTTCTTTTCGACGGCTAAAAACCTAAAGTCAATCACTTCACCTAGCAGACGGCTGATCGCATCACTGTAAGCTTGTCCTGCATCAGACTCACTATCTAAAACCACAGGTTGTCCGGAGTTAGATGCATTTAACACCGCTGTTGATTCGGGGATAACGCCTAACAAGTCAATAGCCAAGATATCTTGAACATCCTCGACTGAAAGCATTTCTCCATTCTCTACTCTCGTTGGATTATATCGTGTTAAAAGAAGGTGCTCTTTAACTGGCGCCAAGCCTTGTTCAGCGCGTTGTGATTTGCTTTGTAATATACCTAAGATACGGTCGGAGTCTCTTACTGATGAAACTTCCGGATTCGTAGTTACAATGGCTTCATCTGCGAAATAAAGGGCCATCATTGCGCCAGCTTCGATCCCCGCAGGTGAATCACAAATAATGTAATCAAAACTTTCTTTCATCTCATTCAAGACTTTTTCTACACCGTCTCTGGTCAGAGCATCTTTGTCCCGTGTTTGTGAGGCTGGCAATATAAATAGCTTTTCAACACGTTTGTCTTTAATAAGTGCTTGATTTAGATTAGCTTCACCGTTTATTACGTTTACGAAATCGTATACTACACGACGCTCGCAGCCCATGATCAAATCTAAATTACGTAAACCAATATCAAAGTCGATTATGGCTGTCTTGTAGCCTTTTAAGGCAAGCCCAGTACCTATTGCAGCGCTTGAAGTTGTTTTACCAACGCCACCTTTACCTGATGTTACGACAATAATTTTTGCCATCTGAATTATCCTTTGACCAAAGCGGTAATTTCTAATGAATCATTAATTTGTTTTATTTGAGCAGGGTTGCCCCAATGTTCACCTTGGAGTGAATCACTGATCCAGTAACTGCCATTTATTGACACGAGTTCTGCCTCAAGGCGTTGACAATATATACTTGCTTCCTCGTACCCTTGTGCTCCTGCAATGGCTCTGCCACGCAGTGTGCCATAAATATGTATATTACCGTCGGCAATAACTTCTGCACCATGACTCACAGAGCCTAATACAATTAAGTCTCTGTCTTTCGCATAAATTTGTTGTCCAGAGCGAACAGTTGCCTGAACGATTTGTGCGGGCAAATAAATTTGCTTTTCTACGACTTCAGTCGCTGTTTGAGTTGGAGTAGTTGGTTTTATATCTTTACTATAGTTCAATACTGACAGTTTGGCTGATTTAGCTTGATTATGCTGTTGTTCAGTACCGTTACATACACCAACAGGATTCAGCTGTAGATCAGACAAGGTTGTTTTCAGTAATGCAAAGTCAACCTCTACCTCTTGGATTTCAGCAAGATTGACAACTATGGGTGCACCAAAAAAGAATTTTGGTGCTTGGGAAATCTTTTCATCCAGTTCACTTCGTAATCGTGCAATGTCAACGGAGAACAAGTGTAAAACAGAAAGAGTAAATAAGTTTCCTTTTAACTCAAATATTTGATCTGACATAAGCGCTCTAATAACTATACAAATTCAAGAAAGTTCAAAAGGGAACACGTTAGAGTTTTGTAGATCTTTTACAAACGGACCTATGTGTTACTTTATAATAGTATTATTGTTTGGCCCCGTATTTAATACGTCTAAGCGTCGCAAAACTTTCCAAATATACTGTCTGTCATGGTATAGTGCTGATTAGACATAAGCAAGAAATTATGGGTGTATAATGCTTACTGCTGTATATAAAAGTTCAAAAAAAGCCGATACCTATCTTTATATAGAGAAACGTGACGATTTTAGCAAGATCCCTGAAGCATTGATGGATATGTTTGGGCTACCTAAGTATGTCATGATGTTTGACTTATCAAAACGTGAAAAATTAGGCTTCGCTGATATAGTATTGGTTAAGGAAAAGTTAAGTGAAGATGGTTTTTACTTGCAAATACCACCACCAGAAGAAAACTTACTGGATCAGTTTAAGGCTCACAACGGAGTAGAAAGTGATTAAGACAATTTCACTATTATTGGCATCAGTTGTTTTATCAACAACCAGTTATGCTAACACACAAGAGAAGTTTGATCTGTATGTCAATGCCCTAAAACAAGAAGCGCAGCAAAAGGGGTATGAGCAATCTTTGATTGACGAAGCCTTCGCTACGGCAAAGTTTAAAAAGAAGGTGATTAAGGCGGATAAAAATCAACCTGAAGTAGTAGAAACATTAGAAACGTATTTACCTAAACGTGTGCCGCAGTGGAAAATAGACCGCGCCAGAAAATTGTATAAAAAGCATCAAGTAGAACTTGAGAAAATAGCACAAGAATTCGGTGTTCAGGCTCGTTTTATCGTCGCTTTATGGGGACTAGAAAGCAACTTTGGCCGCATTCAAGGGGGTTATTCAGTGATTAGCTCACTTGTCACATTGGCATTTGATGGGCGCCGAGAAGCATTATATAAACGTCAGTTATGGGCTGCATTAGATATATTAAAAAACGGACATATCTCATTAGAGAAATTTAAGGGTTCTTGGGCTGGTGCGATGGGTCAAACTCAGTTTATGCCGACCTCTTTTAATGCATATGCAGTTGATTATGATAAAGACGGACGAAAAGACATCTGGACGACAGAACTTGACGCATTTGCCTCAATCGCGAATTATTTAAAACAAGCTGGCTGGAACGACGATTTAACTTGGGGGCGTCAAGTGAAACTTCCTGAAGGGTTGAATAGTGAGTATGTTCTAAAGCGTGGAACTAAGACACGTAAACAATGGCTAGAGTATTGGAAGGATTCGGAACGTTCGCTTGCTAAGTGGCAATCACTGGGGTTGCGAAAAGCAGATGGTACAAATCTACCTTTAGTAGATATTACAGCAGCTCTTGTCATGCCTGATGATATCAATGGCAGAATGTATCTGGCATATGATAATTATAAAGCACTGATGCACTGGAATCGTTCCTATTATTTCGCAACAAGTGTAGGTTACTTATCAGATAGAATTGCTTACCCTAAGATTTAGTAGGGGAATAGATAAAAAAGGCAGCCCTCCAACAGGTTGCCTTTTTGTTTGCGCTAAATATACCTCTACGTGAATAATTAATAGTATGAAAGAGGTTGTACTTTCCCCCAAAAAACACGATATGAAAAAATCGTGTAAGTTATTATGGTAGGTACGACGATTGCGACGCCATACAACAAAAAGTTGAGTGATTCAGGTGCTGCAACGGCTTCAAATATGGTGAGTTGTCCCGGAACAACAAAGGGATAGAAGCTGTATGTTAAGCCAAAAAAGCACAGCCCAAAAATGACAGCCGAAATGATAAATGGTTGCCAAGCTCTTTTAGTTGGGGCTAGTACTAACCGTTTGAGTGCTTTATCTTGAATAAAGAACAAACTCAAGCATAACAGTGGTACACAAAGCAGTAAGGTAAATAGGTTAGACTCGAACCAACGAGTATATACGTCATTGTTTATTAAGGGGTTAATGATAGAAACCGCGATGACACCCAAAAACGTGATCCGTCCTGCTGTTTTACACCATTGAATAGCCTTTAATTGTAGTTCACCTTCCGTTTTTAATATTAACCATGCGGATCCAATTAATGTATAGGCGGCGACAACGCCAGCGCCACTAAGCATGGCAAATGTAAATGATACGACCGTTGTCTCAAATGACATGACATATAAACCAAGCATAAAGCCTTGCATAAACGCACTAATGATCGATCCAGCTTTGAAAATAGTATCCCATAGCTGTTTTCTTTTGGTTTTCGCTTTCGCCCTAAAATCGAATGCGACACCACGCAGTATTAAGCCTATGAGCATGATTGTGACAGGCAGATACAAAGCTTGGAGGATAATACTATGTGCTGTTGGGAAAGCGATAAGCGCAAGGCCAACAGCAAGCACAAGCCAGGTTTCGTTGGCATCCCAAAAAGGCCCAATAGAGGCGATCATGGTATTTGCATGTTCATCATGTTTTGTTGGTAATAGAATACCTACGCCTAAGTCATAACCGTCTAAAATAGCATAAACCAAAATGGACAGTGCCATTAAGGAAGCATAGATATAAGATAACATTTCAGGACTAAGCATTGGTTACCTCTGGCATTGTTGAGTAGTCATACTCTTCGACTTGAACGGCTTTGTCGGCCGTATAAAATAAGGTTTTAATGTAAACGACGAGCAAAACAAGGTAAGTTAATAAATACGCGGCAAGAGAAATAGCAACGTTGCTCGATGGCACTAATGTTACCGCTTCTTCCACGGTGAGAATGCCAGAGACTAGGTAGGGTTGACGGCCTATTTCTGTTACATACCATCCAGCAAGTGTAGCTATCCAACCAGAGAAACTCATGTACACGAGTAATTTTAATTGCCAACTGTTTAGTTTTTTATTTCGCCATAAAGTAAACCGACTATAATACGCAACAATGATCATTAGCATACCAATGCCAACCATTATTCTAAAGCCAAAAAATACGGGTTTAACGGGCGGGTGTTCGCCTTGAAACTCATTTAGCCCCTTGATTTCTCCGTCTAAGTCATGGGTCAAAATTAAGCTAGCTGCTTTGGGTATTTCGATGGCAAAATCATTACTACGTGTGTGTTCATTGGGAATAGCGAATAACACTAATGGTAGGCCTTTTTCAGTTTCCCAAGCACCTTCCATTGCTGCGACTTTTTGTGGCTGGTGTTCAAGTGTATTCAATCCATGGAGGTCACCGACAAAAATTTGTAATGGCGCAAGTATGGCTGCAACTGTCAACGCAACTTTTAACGTGACTTGTGGTGCATGTTTGTCATCCTTTTTGAGCAATCTATAACTACTTACGCCAGCGATTAGGAAGGAAGCCGTTAAGCCACTCGCCAACAGCATGTGGAAAAATCGGTAGGGAAATGAAGGATTAAAAATGACCGCAAACCAGTCTGTTGGATACACAATGCCATCACGTAATTCAAATCCTGCCGGAGTCTGCATCCAGGAGTTCAATGACAGTATCCAAAATGCTGAAATAGTAGTACCGACGGCCACAACAATTGTGGATAGGGTATGAACTTTAGGGGAAACACGCTTCATTCCAAAGAGCATGATGCCCAAAAATGTGGCTTCCATGAAAAATGCGGTTAGCACTTCATAGCCCAATAATGGACCAGCAATGTTACCGACTTTTTCCATAAAACCGGGCCAGTTTGTACCAAATTGAAATGACATGGTAATGCCACTGACTACGCCAAGCGCAAAGGTTAGGGCAAATATCTTGACCCAAAAACGGTAGGCTCTTAGCCAGACGGGGTGTTGGGTCAAATCATATCGTATTTTAAAAAATACCAAAAACCATCCAAGCGCTATGGTTATGGTAGGAAATAGAATGTGAAAACTAATATTTGTTGCGAACTGGATCCGAGATAGTAATAATGTATCAAGCATGACGCACCTCTGCTTTTTACGATTTTCTAAGAAGCTTATCTTTTAAATCAATGACTTTACTGACAGATGAACCTAATTTCATTAAAGATTGAAGTTGTTCAGGTGATAAGCGTTGGAGTTCAGCTGACCATTTAGTGACGGTTTCCAAAAGGTCATGAATAGATTGCATTTGGTCTTGGGCATACTCCTCTTCGGGTGTGTTGGCGTTATCTAAAATTTGGCCTCTTAATAGAGTAAGTGTTGGATCTATTTCTCTTTTTCTACGTTCTTCAAATACTTTGTTTGCAAGGTCCCAAATAGACCCGTTAGGTGAATAGTACTCTTTACGGTCCCCAGGAATGTGATGAACTTTCACAAGTTGCCAAGATTGCAACTCTTTGATCCCCATACTGACGTTGCCACGGCTGATTTTTAGTGCTTCAGCAATTTCATTAGCTGTAAGTGGTTTCTCATGAATGACGAGTAGCCCAACCATTTGCCCAATTGTCCGATTGAAGCCCCAGCGACTACCCATTTCACCGCAATGAAGCACGAAATTTTCTATTTTAGGAGATAAAATCATAGTTATTAAACTTTCAGTAATTATTGAAACTTTAATATATAGGGACATTTGATTTGGATCAAGCTTTTAATGAGGATATTTTAATCAAATAATAACAAGATTGATAAGTTGTTTTATAGATGCTGTAACCTTTTGTTTTAAATTGAATAAAAATATTAGTGAGTTTGATATTAAGCTTAATAAGCGTCTAAAAGGAGTGCTATATTTTTGTCCTGATTTGACTTTGAAATGGCGATAGCCAAAAGCTATCCTAGTAATTAGTTCAGGTGGTGTTGGGTTAAATTGAAGGTCTGTGACTTTGGAGCACATTCAATTTAATCACAAGTTATTGGCGTTAAGGGCGGTTTGGGCCTAACAGGTAAGCCCAATGTGCTGTTGTTACTTAGGTGAATACTTCTAAGAAGTGAGCGCCTTGTTATTCAGGGCGCTACTTTAAAATATCAATTCATCAATAAGTGTTGCCAAACAGCTGTTAACCCAAGTGCATGTGCTAAAGTGCCGGATTTTTCCATTTCTGAATAACAAGATTGAATATTTTTCTCCTCGTTGATACCTATATATTTTAACACGGCCTCTAAGTTGTTAGCTGTGTCTTGATTATATTGATACTCAAACATAGGTATTGAACTTTTGCCAAAAAAATGACCAAAACCAAACCGAGACGCAAGGCCTGGGTAGCGTTGAAATAACGTGAGTCCCTTGTTTAGTGGTTTTGACGTTTTATCCCAGTTTATGGCGCCGAGCTTTGGCGATAATTTACAAATCGCTTTTCGATGAAATGCACTACTGACTTTAAAGTTCGCTGGCAACGAGCCTATCGCAGATACGACCTCTGGGGACAAAAATGGGTGGGTTCGATTGTAGTCTTCATCTAGTAACTGTTGACCTGCAACAACCATTCTTGCAGCCCGAACTTTCAAATAGAAATTATCGGCAAATTGTGCTGCACTATAGCTATTATCATTCAACGCTTGGAGTAATTCACGTACTTGCGCCTGTAATTGTTCAGCGTATTCAGGAAATAATTCAAAAGCCGTACGGGCTGTTTTTCCATATTCTTCGGTGATATAGCGCTCAACTCTTGGCATTGTTAAACGGTTTAGGCATTTCAGACCGAAAGCTGAAAAACCAGGCATTCCTCGGTCATAGTAAAAAGCTCGATATGTTTCTGCACCTGTACCCGTCAATAACGTGTGGTTTTTTGTGGCGGCGACAAGAGATGCATCAATTAATGCGTGTGCATGGTGGATTGGCACTTCTCCTTGTCCGGCCAGCGCAATCCGTTTACTATTTTCAATTGTGACATTTCCTGCCAAATCTGAGCTGGTATAAAGTTTAATATTACACACACTTGCAAGCTCAGCAGCAATTTTTGCATCTGCACTGTGCTTATTACCGTAGCATAAAGCAGGTAGTTTCATATTCAAAGCTTCGCAACAAGCAAGAATAAGCCGGGAGTCAAGACCGCCAGAAAGGGAAAGCATTGGGTTTTGACAGTTGTCGATGCTTGCTCTGACAGATTCTACAACGGCTTCTACAGCGTCACTAAAGTTTGTTGTGCGATTAGCTGCTTCACTTAAAGTCCCTGTTTTAAGCTTGAACAGTCGCTCAGAGGATAACGATAAGGAAAATGTTGAACTTGCGCTGATGTGGTGAGTATTTTCTAAAATGCTCATTTCATTAAAGAGTTGACCAAAGGTCAGCATGCATCGCATCGCATTAGAATTTAAAGCAATGGGGCGACCTAACATTTCCACTAAGGCTTGACGGCTTGATGAAACGATAATGTTGTCAGTATCTTGATAGAGAAAGACCGGAAATAGACCGTATAGATCAGCACCAGCGTAAATAGTTCGACTCAGTAAATTTATAAATAGCCAACTTCGACCGGCGACGGTCGGTTGTTGATTTTGTTGAACGCTATGCCAAATTTCTCGGTCGCGCGCCTGCTGTGCGACATCGCCCCAAATCAACAAGTGACCACACTCATTTTTCATTTGAACAACAGCATGAGCGTCGCCATTGCATGTCACGTCAATATCATAAAATGACTTTGGCAGAGTCGCTTTTGAATGTTCTAGGTTAAACTTAACGCTTAATTGTGACATATCAGGGTCCTTCAGAGACAAGAGTGATATGTTTTTAAAGCAGTTAATATACCAACAAATGACCAAAATAAAGCTTATATTAATTAGAAGGTTAGCTTTATGTATGACAGGGAGACGCGGTTAAGTTTGCAATGTGCAAACCAATATGAAAAAAGCCAGCATAGTGCTGGCTTATTAACAATTGATTGTTTTAGCGAACTGCCATCATAATGAGTCCAGGTACGATAAAGAATGAACCTAAAACGTATCCAAGCGCGGCAGGTTTGTTGTTAGCGCCTATTTTAGCGAGTTTTTCTGCCATAATCAGTGGCAACTCACGTAAAGTTGGGATCCCATATATTAGCGTTACCGCAAATATATTAAACATCACGTGTACTAGGGCAATAGTTAAGGCAACCTCGGCAGCAGCTCCCGAAATAGAGGTTGCAGCAAGCAATGCAGTGATAGTTGTTCCTATATTTGCTCCTAATGTAAAAGGATAGATTTGTCGTGTATTAAACACGCCACTACCGGCTAATGGGATCATTAAACTCGTTGTTGTAGAAGATGATTGAACCATAATAGTCACCGCTGCACCTGAGGTGATACCCGCGACTGGACCGCGACCAATCGCACTGTGTAGTAATTCTTTTGCAGTGCCAACTAACGCTTTTTTAAGCAACTTCCCTAACGTGGTTACGGCAAATAGGATCAGGGCAATACCAATGACGACCATTGCAATACCAATGGCTTTACCATCGAGAAAGCTCACGGTGTCTTTAATTACATTAACCGCAGGTTTAACAAGAGGTTTTATAAAGTTATAACTTTTAAGGGATAAATCAGCATCGCCGACAAATAAATGCGATAGACTTTCAGCAAGTTTTTGTAACATGCCAAACATAATTTCTAAAGGTAGGAATATAGCGACTGCCAGTAAGTTAAAAAAGTCGTGTACCGTGGAGGCAGCAAAGGCGCGCTGAAACTCTTCTTTTGAGCGAATATGGCCGATTGAAACCAGTGTGTTTGTTATGGTGGTGCCAATGTTTGCACCCATTACCATAGGTATAGCGATACTAATTGGTAAACCACCAGCTACTAAGCCAACAATGACGGATGTTACCGTAGAGGATGATTGCACAAGTGCGGTGGCTAATGCGCCAAGGAGCAAAGCAACAAATGGGTTAGTTGCAAATTCAAATATTTCTTTTGCACCAGCGCTACCGCCTGAAGCAAGTTTAAATCCACCACTGACTGTTCCTACCGCAACGAGTACTAAATAGACTAGAAATGCGATTGCTGCCCAATTGGTAGCTTTTGAAAATAACGAATTTTGGTTTGATTCACTCATTGTATAGTCTCAAGTGTATGTCTAGCTCATTAATTAGGCTAATATGACGTTTTTATTTCGAGGTGATTAGAACATTGAAATATTACAGAAATATTTCAGTGTGATTAGAAATTCGGCGAATGGCAAAAAGTACTGATAAATTGATTTCGATAACTCTAATGAAAGTGCGAGTTTTAAATTTAAGGTATTGATATTAAATACCTTAATATACAGTTTGGTTACAGAGGATACACTATACCTATTTACATTACTTTACAAAGCTGCAAAGGAGGGGAGCCGGAAATTGCAAGTGCTTTAAATGAGAATGCTTCTCCATATTCTCTACATTTTTTAAGATTAAGCTATTGTTAATCAAAGAGAGAATTGTGACTACAATGAAGCTAGTAAATCTACTCCTGTTGCTAATGTGTACAAATTTGTTTGCTCAGGATGTTAAATTAACACTCACCAATAAACAAGTAGTCTATTCTGTAAAACCCAGTGCGCTTCATTATAACGATTTTTCCGAGATCATTACGTCGAAACAACAATTTATTGATCAACCGCAGTTGTTATCTCCTTTCAATTTAGAACAAAAAAAACCCCATAACCAGCAGTACGATCGGTGGCTTAAAGTCACAATAGTCAATGATTCAGATACGGCATTATGGTATCTCTCATTTGGATTTGCACGCTTACCAAGACTTATGGTGTATTGGGAAGATACACCGGATGATGCGCCTTTATATAAGCTGACTGAAAGTAGTTCTTTCTATGAACGGCCGGTGTTAGACCCACAAACCTATATCCCCATAGAACTGACCTCAGGGGAAACCAAAACGCTATATGTCAGTTACCAAACATTTGCCAATGCACCAGCCAATATCCGTATTCATAGCGCTGAACATTACTTGAATACATCACAATCCAGTTTGTTGACTAACGCAGCACTAGTTGGAGTAATTGCAGCAATTTTACTGATTGTCGTTGTTAATTTGTCATTTAATTTGAATATGACGAATGTATTTTATGCTATTTGGACTCTATTGTTTTTAGCCATCGTCGTCGATATGGCAGGGTTTTCATATCAATATCTTTGGCCTCAAAATGGGCTCTTTGCAGGTCAGTTTTCAATTGCGTTGATGGCCATTGTACCAATATTCCATTTGTTATTCGTACGCGGCTTTTTACAGTTACAGCATCACCATTCAGTATTGAACAGTATATATATTATTGCGATTATTGTGTATTGCCTGCTGGTGCCCTTAGCGCTCTATATTGAAACGGTGTACTACAACTTATTAACAAGTACATTTATTATTCCACTGTTTGTGTACACATGTATTTGGGCGCTAAAGCAACAAGCCCCAGGGATCCGCGTTTTTTCATTGAGCCTATTCAATCATGTATTGTTTCTTAATGTACTAACGATAATGGGCGCGAGTTATGGCAACGTATTCGATGTCTTTGAAATTGCCAGTTACATTAAAATAGGCTATTTAGTTGAGGTTTGTTTGTTTACAGTTGCCATGGCAATTCAACATAAGTCAGTTCAAAAGCAGCTTGTATTTCAGTTACAAAACCAAGTTAATTCGCTCAATCAGACTGTTGCATTTGAAAAGCGTACATCTGAGCAGCAAAAACAAGACATCAAGAAACATGAAGCGCAATTGTTTACGGATCTATCTCACGAATTAAGAACACCTCTTACGGTTATGAAAATTCAGGTGGAGTCATTGCAGCACAATATCGTTGATAACGTTCATGATTCATATACTAAACTGATGGATAAAATTGATGAGCTAAATCAATTTATAAATTCATTGATGCTTGTCACAACTAAGGGGGATATGCATAAGTTATTGAAGGTTGAGTCGGTTTCCTTGAGGCCTTTTATTAATGAAGTCCATCAAGAGTGTCAGCATTTAGTCGATATGCGTCATCAAAGCTTGACGTTGCATAATCACCTTAATTCTATCGACAGTCTGAACTTTGACTCCTCAGCATTAAAAAAAGTCATTATTGAGGTGGTAAAAAACGCATTGCGTTTTGGTGGTAAAAATGTCGAAGTGGAATTGAGCTTTGTTGAACAGGTTGAAGGGATTATCATCAGAATAGAGGACTCAGGAACACCGTTGACCTATGAAGCTCACCAACAGCTTTTCCAACCGCTTTATCGCCAAGAAGCATCTCGCAGTGCGATGCTTGGAGGCAAGGGTATGGGCTTGGCAATGTGTAAAAAAATAATAGAAGCGCATCATGGTAAAATCGGTTCTCACAATAGCTTACTAGGTGGCTTGTGCATTGAACTGATATTACCACGTAGAATTGCTTCTGCAGCGTAACCGATCATAACGTATAAGCCGTTTTCCTTTACAGGGTAAAACTCCAGGTTCTCGTACATCAAATACAGCATTCATTACTTAGCGAGAACCCTACTTTATTGATCACGTACATTGGGTGCTTTATTTATGGGGGGAATGAATTGGTATTTGGTTTGTATGTGATGGCTTTAATGTGTTTCATGACTGAATTCCGATAAGTTATGGTTTAGTTAGATGTTCTCTGTCAGAATCGGACACTTCTAATAAAGTGATAAGGTAATGATAGTAATGTTTAAAAACGTTTCAATTGCAATAACTATTGGACTTATGGCAAGCGGTTGCCAGTTACTTGAGTCTAGTAACTCAATAGAAAGCACAACTAAAATTCAAAAGCTTCGCTCTGCAAATGAGAGTATGGCATTGATTGCCAAAAGTTACTTTGATGAATCAATATCACTAAGACCTGTAAGCGGCACATTTATTGGCTATACCCAATACAATGGTCAGTTTAATAAGCCGAGTACGGAAGATACTCGACAAGCATATATCGAGTTCTTAAAAAAATATCAGGCACAATTGTCAATGATTGACAAGAGCCAGTTATCTGGGCAAAGCCTGCTGAGTTATGATGTATTGTCACGTGATTTGGCCTTTTCACTAAGGGGAACTGAATTTCCTTCTTATATGATGCCAATTAATCAAATGACGGGCGCGCACAATACGTTTGCGAGTTTAGGTTCAGGTGCCAGCGCGCAGCCTTTTAATACAGTCAGTGATTATATGAATTTTCTTTCGAGAGCTGAACAGTATTTTATTTGGCTTGATGGCATCGTTGATAATATGCGGTTAGGTATTAAAAATGATGTTGTATTACCGCAAGTATTAAGTGAAAAGCTGTTACCGCAATTTAAAGCTCATATTGTTGATAAAGCTGAAGATTCGATCTTTTGGAAGCCGATTTCTCAGATGCCTGATACATTTTCAGAAGAACAAATTCGTCAGTTACAATCAAATTATCGAATTATGATTGAGCGATCACTTATACCTGCGTACACCAAAATGGCTCGCTTTTTAGAAGAAGAGTATATACCGAATAGTCGCAGCTCTGTTGGGATAAGCGCTATACCAAATGGCAATGCATGGTATGAGTATCAAATAGAACAGCATACAACACTCTCCTTGACTGCCGATGAAATACACCAAACGGGTCTAAATGAAGTTCAACGAATTCGTAATGAAATGAACTGGGTTAAAGAGCAAGTACAGTTTCAGGGAGATTTGCAGGCATTTTTTATTCATTTAAGGGAGAGTGACGAATTTTACTTTGATTCTTCGCAAGACTTAATCGCAGCTTATGAAGATGCGAAACGTAGAATTGACGCCAAAGTTCCCTTGTTATTTGATGTACAGCCTAAAGCAGATTATGTCGTAAAAGCTGTTGAAGCATATAGAGCACAATCAGCCGCTGGCGCTTCATACGCAAGCCCTGCTCCTGATGGCTCCCGACCAGGTGTCTTTTATATAAATACACACAACTTAAAGGCACAACCTAAGTTTTTAGTTGAAACATTGTCAATTCATGAAGCCGCACCAGGGCATCATTTTCAAATTGCCTTACAACAAGAGATCAAAGACTTACCGTTATTTAGAAAGTTTGGGGGATATACTGTTTTTTCTGAAGGGTGGGCATTATATGCTGAAAGCTTAGGGAAAGAACTCGGGTTATTTACTGATCCTTTAATGTGGTATGGCCGGTTAGTTGATGAACAATTAAGAGCGATGCGCTTAGTTGTTGATACCGGCTTACATGCCAAAAAATGGACCCGTGAACAAGCAATCGAATTTATGATTAATAACTCATCGATGGCAAAAAGTGATGTTATTGCAGAAGTGGAGCGTTATATCGCGTGGCCTGGCCAAGCTGTATCCTATAAAATAGGGCAGTTTAAAATTCAAGAGCTTAGAGCGCACGCTCAGAAAGAATTAGGTGAACAGTTTGATATTAAAGCATTTCATCGTCAGCTATTGATCGATGGTGCATTGCCTATGGTGTTGCTTGAGAAAAAAATCAAGGCATGGGTTACGAGTCAAAAATAGCAACTAGGTAATTAAAAAGCAAAAGCTTAAAAATATTATTTTGAGTTTTTGCTTAAACAGCATATCTTGCGTAAAATCGGGGCTTGGGGCAATCAGAAGTAGTATTTGTACACGTGAATAAAAAACCGTTTTGGCTTTCAATAGGCCTTGAAGATATGACGCAGCAGCAATGGGAATCTATCTGTGATGGATGTGGAAAATGCTGTTTACATTCGTTTATTGATAGTGATGAAGATGACGAATTTGAAAGCACTGACTTTCTAAGAGAAGGTGAAGAGCTTATTTATACAAGCTTAGTGTGCCAGTATATTGATGAAGATACCTGTGGCTGCACACGTTATGAACAAAGACATCAGCTTGTGCCATCTTGCGTCAAGTTGACAAAGGAAAACCTGAAAGACATATTTTTTATGCCTCAAAGTTGTAGTTATCGTCGACTGTATGAGGGGCGAGGCCTCGCAAGTTGGCATCCTCTGCTTAATGATGGGGATAAAACCCAAATGCATCAAGCTGGGATCAGCGCCAAAGGCAGAATCACTAAGGACAATACCGTGGACATTGAATCAGACTTTGAAGATTACATTTCGGATTGGCCAAAATTTGATTGTGATTAGGTTTACTTTACTTCACTAAATTAGCTCGATATAACTAATAATTTAATAAAAAAGAACATAGACTCATGCCTTCAGAACAGTACAGTTTAAAAGAATTAAAAAACAACGAAATTGGACCCGTGAAACGACTGAAAATAGTGGAAGATTTAACTGAATTTCCACATGAGATCTTAGACTTAAAAGCGTCTTTAGAGATACTTGATCTATCAAATAATGCATTATCATCACTGCCACCTGAATTTAAGCAGTTAGATAATTTGAAAATCGTTTTTTTGTCAAATAATAAATTCACAGAGCTACCAGAGGTACTTGGGCAGTGTAAAAACCTTGAGATGATCGCGTTCAAAGGGAATAAAATTTCGAAAGTAGCAGAATATAGTTTACCTCCTAGCGTACGTTGGTTAATTTTGACAGACAACGAAATAACTGAATTACCCGATTCGATGGGGCAGCTGACACAGCTTAGGAAGCTGGCTTTGGCTGGAAACCGCTTGACGAAGTTACCTGCTAAAATGGCGAATTGTAACGAGTTAGAACTGGTTCGTTTATCAGCAAATAAGTTAAATACCTTGCCCAATTGGCTATTTAACTTACCTAAACTTGCTTGGCTCGCATTTTCGGGTAACCCGGTTTGTGGGCCTCGAAGTGAAGCACTTACTTTATTTCCTAAAAACAAACTGGCAGAATTCGAGCTTAAAGAAAAGTTAGGTGAAGGTGCGTCGGGCGAAATCTTTTTAGCTAAACCTCAGGTGGAAGGTAACAGCACCGTAGCAATAAAATTGTTTAAAGGCGATATTACCAGTGATGGTTACCCTCAAGATGAATTAGATTGCTGCTTGAATGCCGGGGTACATTCGAATCTTGTTAAAACGTTAGCGCAAATTAACGCAGTACCTTCACTTGGTATGGTTATGGAATTAATCCCTTCCTCATATCGGAACCTTGGGCTCCCCCCGAGTTTAAGTTCTTGTACGAGAGATACATTTACTTCAGAAACAGCACACCATATTAATAACATATATAAATTAGCACAACAAATGGCGTCGGTCTTAGCGCATTTACATGAGAATAACGTGAGTCATGGAGATATTTATGCGCATAATTCTCTCATAAACGGTCAGTATCACTTATTGTTTGGTGATTTTGGTGCTGCGAGCCAGTTACACCATTTAAGTGAGTACCAACGAGATGCAGTGCAAGCAATAGAGGTAAGAGCATTTGGATATTTTGTTGAGGATTTACTACAGGTTTGTAGCGATAGCGATGAAAAGTACAAAGAGACTTATTTAAAGTTGGCGAAAATCGTTGCGTCATGTACTTCAAATGTGTTGAAAGACAGACCAAAATTTTTAGATCTAGTGGGTATTTTGGGTTCAGAATAACAGTTGGTATTTGATAAAAAGCGATGATTTTTTAGAGAATAAACTTTGATAGTCGCTTGCTATACAGACCGTAATCTATGCAAATACACTAAGTATTCGTCCTATTAGTCTCTAACTGGATAAAAGCGATATAGTGCTATCAATAAAAGTGTTTATGGCGTGTGGGGTAGACTGATTGTTATTTTGACCCCTCCCATAGAGCTTTGTTCTGCGCTAATGTCACCTTTGTGAAGAGCGACAATTTGTTTGACTATCGCCAATCCGATCCCGTGACCTGAAGTGTTGGTAGTCGCTAAGTTAGGTGCTCTATAGAGGTGGTCAAAAATATGAGGTAAATGTTGTTTACTGATTGTAGGTGCAGAGTCTTCAACAATTAACTCGAATGATTTTTTAGTTACATTCAGCTTTACCGCAATAGTGCCGGGTTGATGGGTATATTTAATGGCGTTATTGAGTAAGTTAGAAATAACCTGACGGATCCGTACAGGGTCAATGTATACTGCGTCAATATTACCTAAATTAGTGAAACGATATTCGAATGTATGTTGCGTGATTAGCATAGGCAACTCAGATTCAAGTTGCGCTGAAAATTCAGACAAACACTGTTTTTCTAATGAAACTTTAAAGGTCGCTTCTTCAAGTAATGCAATACCAGCTAAGTCATTCACTAAACAGTTGATGTCACCCAATTTATTATCAAGCCGCTCTAAGTTTTCATCATCTCTTGGAGAGATATTATATTGCATGGCTTCTAGTTGCAGTTTCGCAGCGGTGATAGGGGTGCTTAAGTCATGAGCGATTTGAGAAAATAATTTGTTTCTTTGTAAAAGAATTTGGTCTAAATAGGCGTTTTTTTGGCTGAGTAATGTTTTGTTACTGTGACTTCGCAAAAAGAAAATGACAAAAATCATACTGATTAGAACCAGTGCTAGCAATATCATCAGCGCATGATTCTGAGAGCTCGTTAGCTTAGCTTGTGTGCTAGAGTGAGCTAATTGACTATTTTTGATTAAGATGTCTTTATTTAAAGACTCTAACGAGTTTTGTACATAAGCCAATTCTTTATCAAGGTTTGTACTTGCATATTGCTTTTCGAGCTCCGAGAGCTGTTTTTGCCATTGATACGCGGTTATGTAGTTATGCTCTTTCGCTGATAATTCACTTAACATTTTAACCACAGCAATTTGGGTCAGGTTGAAATCATGCTTTTTTGCTTGTTTTAATACCTGTTTGGCTAGGTGCTTTGCCTGTTGTGTATTATCAAGTAAATAATGTATGCGACTTAGTTGCAGTAAACTTCTATTTTTAAGGTGGTAGTCACCTTCGGCTTTATTTGCAATGTTGACAACATCAGTTTGAAGTTTGAGTGCATCTTTTAACTTATTTTGTGCGGTGAGTATGAGTGATAAATTATGCTGTGCCCACGCGACATTGCGCTCACTTTTACTTGCTTTAAATGCATCTATTGCTTTTAAAGCATAGCGTTTCGCTGTGTCTTGATCACCTAATTTGTGGATGTTGAAACTGAGTTGGGTCAGGCTATGCCCCATGTGAGAAAAATCCCCTGATTTTTTGTCTATTTCATACGTTTGTTTAAAGTAATTTACCGCTTTTTCATATTGGCCGATGTCAGAATACGATACGGCTATAGCATATAGGGTACCGGCCTTTTCATTGTCATTTAGCTCAAGTGACGTTTCAATTTCGAATTTCTTTAGCTTATACGTGAGCGCCAACTTTATCTGATCGACTTGCTCAAGTAATCTTGCAATACTGTGATATAGCTCTGGGAGTAAATCAGGGGTGAGTTGTGCTTCAAAATTACTTAGATGGTGGTTTATTAAATTTATTCCCTCGTAATAGCGACCAGTGTTGTGGTACAAATTCGCTATATCGTTAATTGCTTTGGTATGAAGAGCAAAATCGGCTGATTTTTTGACCGTGATGAGTGCATTGTTAAAGTGGGTTTCGCTAGCTGCATAACGGTGGTTGTTGTAGAGTATCTTACCCAATGCAAGTCTTGTCTTTGCATGCTGCAAGGTATTTTCTTGTGACTGTAACAGCATTTGCTCAAGAATGCGTAGTGCTTGATTCCCTTGCCCTGTGTTGTCCAGCGATTTAGCCAACAATATAGTAAAGTCAACTTTCAGCTCTAAGTTCTTGGACTCGCTAATATGTGTATTTATCGAATTTAGAAATTCAATGCGATCAAGGTGATTATGCAAGGTGTGGGCGTGGAGTAACTGCGTACTAAGCGTACTCTGTTCTATGGCTAAGCTTGCATTTACCCAAAACAATAAACAGAATATAACCCTTGCCAAATTTGAAACTCATTAATCGTCGATAGACAAGTTAGAATATATTAAATTCAGCTGTGTGGCTAGAAAACAAGGGGCTCAGTTAGAAATAGGTCGAAGCTAACTCTTAGTTGAGTTAGCTTAATTACGCTGTGCGTGTTTATGTTTTAATATCGTCCCGTGACGGCAAGGCTGAAAATGCGCCTTTTCGAGTCACTGCAAATGCGCCACAACGGCTTGCATGCTTGATAAATTGCGCTAATAACTTAGGGTCGGTAATAGCCGTTTTATGCTCGCGTTTAGCCATAAGTTGCGCAATAAGCCCACCCATAAAAGCATCACCGGCTGCTGTTGTGTCAATTGCTTGCACGGCGGGTGGTGTCACTCGGCCATGTCCATTTTTAGTGAAATACTGAATGTCGTTGCTACCATCTGTGATAATAAGGCACTTTACATTTGCTTTCATGATAGCATCAATTGTGGTGGTTTTTGGATGGCCTGCATGACTATGCTGATTTAAAAACTCAAGCTCCTCGCTTGCTAGTTTCACAACATCACTCAATGAAATAACATGCCATAGACGCTCGATAGTATGATTTAAAGACGACCACAGGTTGACTCGCAAGTTCATATCGAAACTGGTCGTTAAGCCATGCTTTTTGGCTTGAGTAAGGGCATAGATCGTTGATTTATATATATTTGACTCTGTTAAACTATTACTGCAAACATGTATTAACTTATGCTCATGAAACATCTCAGGATTAAAATCATCGATTCTAAATAATAAATCTGCTGCGGGCGGACGATAGAAATTAAAGCTACGCTCACCATGTTGATCTAAAGAGACAAAGGCGAGGGCGGTCTTGGCTTTATCAGTAAATAAACAATATTTAGTATTTACTTGATGGGATTGTAATTCTTGGTTAAGGAATTCCCCAAACATGTCATTACCTAACATGCCACAAAAGCTTGTACTAATGCCTTGTTTTGCAACGGCTACTGCTACGTTTGCCGGAGCACCACCTGCGAACTTGGTAAATGACTCAGGGGTTTGACCGTTAGACAAAAAATCGATAAGGGCTTCCCCAAAACATACAACACTCATTATACTTGCTCTTTTAATGTATAGGCGCGTAAGACCTCATAACAGGCCCCCATAGTATGATAGTCCGTTTTTCCAGCAGGACTTTTTTCATCGCTATATGCGCGGTTATCTTGCGTTAAGATACGATACCATGCACCATGAGTATGGTCGATCATATGTTCCCAGCTGTATTGCCAAATTTTGTCGTACCATTGCCAATACTTATTCTCACCTGTTTCTAAAGCTAACAGGGCAGCGGCTGAAAAGCTCTCTGCTTGTACCCAGAAATACTTGTCTCCATCACAAACGCTATTATCAGGGGCAAAACCGTAACAGATTCCGCCATGCTCCTTATCCCAGGCATGCTCTAAAGCTGAATCAAACAATGATTTTGCTGTCGAAACCATCCAAGGCTCACTTTTATGGCGGTGCAAGATCAGTAATAGCTTGGTCCATTCTGTTTGGTGACCTGGCTGAAACCCCCAAGGTCTAAATAGATGTTTTGGATCGTCTTTGTTGTAGTTCCAGTCGATTTGCCAGTTTGCATTGTAATGTTCCCAGACGAGGCCATTGGCTAGTGCGGCTTTTTCGACCGTCATTGTGTATGCAAGGTCATAGGCGCGAGTTAAAAACTTGTTATTATTTGTGGCTTCAAAGCACATAAGTAACGCTTCGCACATATGCATATTAGCATTTTGTCCACGATAAGGGTCAGCATTGTGAAAAGCACCATCGTATTCGTCGAGGTACAATTTGTGTTCTGGCAAAAAGTATTTTTCTTCAAGCAGCTGCCATACGCGCTCGATTGTTGTGAGTGCACTATTTAAACCCGCTTTAAGTGCGACCGCATTAGCCAATAAAACAAATGCTAATCCATAACAATGGTTGGTCGTATCTTTGGCTACGCCGTGCTCAATCAACCAGGCATAACCTCCATTACTTTGCTTGTGAATGTCCTCTAAATACGCTATTCCTCTAACTATTTGTTCGAAGTAACACTCATTTGGCTGGTCTATGTGAGCCATTGCATAATTAAATACGAAACGTGTGCTCGATACCAAGTGACGCGTGTGTTTGTCATACACATGACCATCGTCATTAAAGAATTGATAAAACCCACCTTGCTGGTCAATACAATTTGGGTGATAGAATTTCATGGTAGTATTGATGTGCTCACGCAAAAAATCGGCACTTCTAAAGTCTTGTGGCATCCGGCGCTCCAAAAATATAATGATAATTCACTTTATCATTATTTAAAAAAATATGGAACGATCCAATAAAACATTTGTGATTTTCTTGTAACAGTGTGTAGAATCTGGCTATCCCTTTTAATGGAGTATCTCTTGTGAGTGAAATTAATACTAACCAAAGCTTTATCGCTGGTGGAAGCGCACAAAACCAAAACTATGCGTTGCCTTTAACCGCTATGACGACCTTATTTTTTCTATGGGGTTTTATTACGGTTTTAAATGATGTGCTTATACCGCGTCTAAAAGATGTATTTGACCTTAGTTACACAGAAGCGATGATGATTCAATTTTGTTTCTTCAGTGCATATTTCATCGTTTCATTGCCTGCTGGTATGTTAGTAAAGCGGTTTGGTTATAAAAATGGCGTGTTGAGCGGCCTTATTGTCGCATCAATAGGGTGTTTATTGTTTTACCCCGCTGTTGTGGTGCACGAATATTGGCTCTTTTTAAGTGCGTTATTTGTGTTAGCTGCTGGGATCACTGTTTTGCAAGTGTCTGCGAACCCATATGTCGCGGCACTTGGACCAGAAAAAACGGCTTCGAGTAGGCTCAATCTCGCACAGGCACTTAATTCATTAGGTACAACAATAGGGCCAGCAGTTGGTGGGTTTTTGTTATTTGGTGGGGCCGGTGCATTGGCCGCTGAAGCGGGTGCGGACGCAGTTAAAGTGCCGTATTTAATGTTAGCAGCTGCGCTATTGACTATCGCAGTTGTGTTTGCCTTTTTGAAATTACCAGAGATCACCGCTCATACTGAAGAACAAGACTGTAAAGTGAAAGAGCATAACTTGTTAGAAGCCCCCCACTTAGTGATGGGTGTCGTTGCGATCTTTTGTTATGTGGGTGCTGAAGTCGCAATTGGTAGCTTTTTAGTGAATTATTTTTCTGAAGGGCACATTGCAGGTCTTGCTGAGCATGAGGCAGCTAAATACATCAGTTATTATTGGGGCGGGGCAATGATTGGTCGCTTTATCGGTTCTGCTGCCTTACAAAAGGTTGCTCCTTCTAAAGCATTGTTATTTAATACGATATGTATTGTCATTTTGCTCGCTGTGACGATATTAACGGATGGTACTGTTGCTATGTGGTCTGTACTTGCCATCGGCTTATTCAACTCTATTATGTTTCCGACGATATTTTCAATTGCGATTGAAGGGCTAGGATCGTTAACAAGTAAAGGCTCAGGTTGGTTATGCTTAGCGATAGTTGGTGGTGCAATCGTACCGTTACTGCAAGGTTTATTTGCGGACTTTGTTAACATCCAGCTTAGCTTTATTATCCCTGCGATATGTTATGTTTATATTGCTTGGTATGCCATTAACGTGGTTAAATTATCAGAACGCTGGACGCGTAAGGTAAGCTAAGATCACTGACTTATCGTGATCAGGCAAGCATTCGCTTGCCTTTTTTATATCTGTTAACAAAATTCTATCGCAATTGTATTGAATACGTATTCATAATCGGTGTAGTATAAATTACCTTGGAACGATCCAAAGAAGTTTAATAATAAAGGAGAGGCAGATGCAACGCTCAGTATGGGCTTTCGCAATCGCAGTTACTGCAACAAGTGCGTTAGCAAATTCAAAAGATACGAGTAATACCCAATGGGTCGATACATTTATCGGTACTGGTGGCGATGGTCACACATTTCCAGGTGCCGTGGTACCTTTTGGGATGGTGCAACTGAGCCCTGATACAGATAACCCGATGCGCGGCGAGTCTCAACAGTCAGAGATTTATAAACGCTGTGCTGGCTATCATTATGATGACCATACTATTACTGGTTTTTCCCATACCCATTTTTCAGGCACGGGTCACTCTGATTTAGGTGACTTATTGGTTATGCCGATGACGGGCGATATTAAAACTTCGGCGGGGACAGCCAGTCACCCTGAACAAGGTTATCGTTCGCGATTTAGTCATGATAAAGAATGGTCAGAACCAGGATATTACGGTGTTGAGCTGCTTGATTATGATGTCACGGCAGAAGTTACGGCGACCACGCGTGTCGGTATGCATAAGTATACGTTTAATAGCGCTGACAAAGGTCATGTTATGTTTGATCTAACCGCAGCAATTTACAATTTTAAGAATAAAGTGATTTGGAGCGATTTACGCAAAGTAGATGACCACACCTTGGTCGCTTATCGTGCTACTAATGGCTGGGCACGCAACCGCCAAATGTACTTTGCGATAGAATTTTCGAAGCCAATTAGCGAATATAAGTTTATTAATGAAGATAACAATCGTTATCGCTGTATGGGGTGTTTAGGCAAAGAAAAGCACTCAACCATCGAAAACCAAGCTGTTAAGCAAACAGCGGGAAAGGCTGTAAAATTTGTTGCATCATTTAATGATGTTAAAGGTGAACCACTTTACATTAAAGTAGGGTTATCCGCAGTGAGTCGTTCAAACGCACTGGAGAATCTAAAAGCTGAGATCCCTGACTGGGATTTTGACAAAACTCGCCAAGCAGCTAAGGCGCAATGGGCAGAGCATTTGGACAAAGTAGATGTTGAAGGAACTAAGGCACAAAAACGTCAATTTTACACCGCACTTTACCACACTCTACAAGCACCAAGTATTTATCAAGATGTGAATGGGCAGTATAGAGGTGTTGATGGTGAAATCCATGAAGGGAAAGGGTTTGAGCATTACACGTTATTTTCGCTGTGGGACACATATCGTGCATTACATCCTCTGCTTACATATATCGCGCCAGAGCGGGTATCGGGGATGATCCAGTCTATGTTAGTACATTACCAGCAAAGTTATGAAAAGATGCTACCTATTTGGTCATTCCATGCACATGAAACATGGACAATGATTGGTTACCATGCCGTATCTGTCATTGCTGATGCCTATTTGAAAGGAATACGAGATTTTGATACTGACTTAGCAGTTGAGGCCATATTAAGCACAGCAAACAATCCTGTTTATGACGCTATTCCCGAATATAAAAAGTTTGGTTATGTACCCATGGACGTATTACCCGAGTCTGTTTCGATTACGCTGGAGTATGCATATAATGATTATGCAATAGCACGTTTGTTTGAATCTATGGGTAAAACTGAATTATCAAAAGAGTACTTTGCACGTGCTATGAGTTACAAAAATGTGTTTAACCAAGAAACAGGTTATATGCGAGGCAGAGACAGTGCGGGTAAATGGAATCCAGACTTTAACCCATTTGAGGCTAAGTACATGGGGCCATTTACAGAAGGAAACTCAAAGCAATATAGCTTCTATGTACCACAAGATGTTGCTGGACTTATTGACTTAATGGGGGGAGATGAAAAGTTTGAGCAACGGCTAGATGCTTTGTTTGATACCCATTTGTCAGATGAGATGATCAAAGAACATGAGGATATTGCGGGCCTTATTGGTAATTATGCACATGGAAATGAGCCTAGCCACCATATTGCATATCTATATAACTATGCAGGTAAGCCATGGCGCACACAAGAGCGTATACGTCAGATAATGGATACATTGAGTTCAGATAAACCGGATGGCTTAGCTGGAAATGATGACGTCGGGCAAATGTCTGCTTGGTATATTTTCTCGGCGATGGGCTTTTACCCTGTATCACCGGGCGATTTAAGCTATGCAATTGGCGCACCGCAAGTTGAAAAGGTAACTTTGAAGCTGGCGGGAAATAAATCATTTACGACGTTTGCAAAAGGATTGAGTGAGCAAAATAAATATATCCAATCAGTGACGTTAAATGGTAAGGCGTTTACTCGGAATTACTTAACACATAACGATATTGTTGCCGGTGGCGAGCTACGCTATGTAATGGGGAACAAGCCTAATAAACAGTGGGGTAAGAATATAACAGCGCGTCCACCTGCTTTATCGGAGTATCAATAATGAAACATCGATTAAATATTATCGTCAGCGGATTTGCTTTATTGTTAAACACGAGCCTATTTGCGGCGGCGCCAAAAGAGGTTGAGTTATCTTTAAAGCCAGTAACCTATGTAGGCGATATTCATTGGCAGAAATTTTCTTTACCTAAAGTTACGTTGACACGCAAAACGAAAATAGCAAATACGCATTGGGATAGTTTGAATAGCACACTAATTCAACAAATTAGCTATAATGTCGCACGATTATTATACCGTGATGTAGCCAAAGCCCCAAAGTTACCAACGCTAAGTATAATACTCGAAGATATGAAGGGAGTGGCGTATAAAGAAGGTGACTTCAATGGCGCGGTAATTCATGTAAGTGCTCAATATTTTGCAACATTTGCGGCTAAAAATAGTGCGCAAGCCGTGTATGATGAATTAGTTGGGGTGCTCTATCATGAAATTGCGCATGCCTATCAGCTTGATGATCATAATTATCAAGAAATAGGTCCCGTGATTGAAGGCATTGCAGATGTAGTAAGAATGAAGGCCGGCTACGTTGATTTCTCACATCGCAAGCGTGGCGGGCAATACGATAGTGGTTACAAAACCACAGCTTTCTACCTGTATTGGCTAGAAAAAAACCATCAGCCGAACTTGTTGATTGACCTCAATGCTCAGCTTGATCCGCATGACAAAGTAAAATGGAGCTGGTCGTTATTTGCTGAAAAGACCGAAATATCACTCACTGAATCTTGGCAGAGATATCAAAACTCATTGTAAACAACTGTGATTTTGCTTACCCCTAGCAAGGACAAAAGTTGTGTTGTTGTACCAAAGGTGAGTTAGCTCACCTTTTTTATTTTGTATTTTTAATTATTTTATGCAGTACTAAATCAGTAATTTACTAAACTATCAAAAGGATTGTCCGATAAGTAAGAGACATATGCTCTCATTTTTGCTAATTATGGGTAGAGTGGGATATCAAGCTTACAGTTGATAGTAGTCCCTGCAATAAATACAAAAGAATAGGCTCAGGATGTTCAAATCGTTTAAGTTCACAAGTAAAGTCACAATCGCAGCATCATTGGTTCTTGTCATTGTACTGGGATTGTTTACCGTTAATAATTTTGTGTCGATGCGCACACAAACGCAAACTCAGTTAACCGCAGTCCTTCAAGAAATATCTCATTCAGTTTCCCAAAATATCGCCAACTGGCTAAATGATCGATTACAAGTTGTTGAGTCTGTCGCATTGGGTCATCGAGAGTCTGATAGTGAAGAGCAGGTTCTTAGGCGCTTGAAAACGGCCGATGTCGCAGGAGACTTTAAAAATGTCTATGTCGGAATGCCCAGTGGTAAATTTGTGTTAGATGATCCGAGTATTCAGCTTCCAGCAGATTATGACGCGACAACTCGGCCATGGTACAAATTAGCGCAGTCAAAACGCAGCACAGCATTTACTAACCCGTATATTGATGTCACAACAAATGAATTAACTATTTCAGCTGTGGTTCCCATGTATGATGGTAGCGCATTTGCAGGTGTTGCTGGTGGTGATATCGACATGGCAACGATTACTGAGATTATTACCGAAATTGACTTTTTAGGGTTTGGCTATGGTTTCTTACTAGATAATAACGGGCGTATTTTATCTCACCCTGATCCTGCATTTAACGACAAGCCAATGGCAGAGTTGTTTGGTAGTAACGTGCCATTAAATGAAGCATTTATTGAGCTCGAGATTGACGGCCAAGATAAACTGGTTTCTTTTATTGAAATGAAAGGAATCAAAAATGTTGATTGGTATTTGGGGGTCGTGATCAACAAAGAGATTGCTTACTCTTCAGTGTCGTCATTTAGAAATATGGCGGCTATTTATATGCTCTTGGGTGTGGTCGTTATTGTGGTCATGTTACAAGTGTTACTCAAATACTTGATGAAGCCGGTTGTTAATCTTAATGAAGCGATAAAAGACATTGCACAGGGTGAGGGCGACTTAACACGCCGACTGGTTGTAGAGAATGATGATGAGTTTGGTGAGCTGTCTAATTACTTTAATCTATTTATAGACAAGATCCATAACTCTATTGTGCAGGTGCGTGATACAACAGTGTCACTTGATGACTCAGTAAAAAGTTTGGTAGACCAAACCCAATCCACATTAAATATGTATGGCGATCAATCTAAACGTACTGACAATGTTGCTACGGCGATTAACGAACTATCTTCTAGTGCCGTTGAAATATCGAATAATGCAACCCATGCGTCGGAACTTGCCAGCGAGGCAAACCAGCTGAGTAACGATAGTCAAACAGCACTCAATGCAAACATTGCGGAAATAGCATCGCTCAGTGACAAAATGTCAAAAGCGCAGTCGACAGTCGATAGTTTAGATAAACACTCAGCGAGTATTGGCCAAGTACTTGAAGTGATTAAGAGTGTGAGTGAGCAAACTAACCTGCTTGCGCTCAATGCAGCGATAGAAGCTGCTAGAGCAGGAGAAGCAGGGAGAGGATTTGCTGTCGTTGCTGATGAAGTTCGGCAGTTGGCTCAAAGAACACAAGAGTCGACCCAAGAAATCGAAAATACCATTGTTGAGTTACAACAGGGCTCGGCATCAGCGGTTGCCGTGATGAATTCAAGCTTGGATGACTCCGCTAAAAGTGCGCTCCAAGCGACAGCGGCGGGTGATAAAATGGGGGAAGTAAGCCATGCGATTGAGTCCATTGATGGTGTAAATCATGCCGTTGCAAGTGCGACGGCTGAACAAAACTCGGTTATTCAATCACTTGATAGTGATATTCATCATATCAGTGACTTAAGTGTTCAAGGAGCAGAAAATTTAAATGGTACCTTGGCTGAATGTAAACAGTTACAACAGCAGTTTGATGAACTTGAAGAAATGGTATTGAAGTTCAAAGTATAAACAAAAAATTTAAGGAACCAGCAATTATTTGCTGGTTTTTTTTGCCTAATAAATACGTCCTCACTGTTCAGATTCCTTTAATAATACTGTACCTGAAAGGGTTGGTTTCTCTATTATGACAACTGTCATTTTTTTGTATTTTTATCGCAACACGTTTGTCATTAAACGACTTTAGACTGCTCGCAACTTAATTACTAGAAAACTAAGGTGTATGCGATGAAGTGCGTGAAACCCCTGCTACTTGCAACTGTATTTGCAACTACAGCAAGCGTTCAAGCGAATGACTTACAAAAAGTCATAGACAAGAGCAATGTGATCAATGATTCAGCTCAAACTACTCAAACAAAAATTGATTCTATTTCAGACTCAATGCAATCTCGTCTGCAAAAATTCAAGACGCTTAATAAAGAGATTGACGGGCTGACAGTTTATAACGCACAACTTGATAAGCAAATCGAAAACCAACTGAGTGAAATGGTTGCAATTAATGCCTCTATGGATCAGGTGTCGGTTATAGAGCGCCAAATTACACCTTTGATGTTAAGAATGATCACAGGTCTTGAGCAATTTGTCGCTCTTGATGTGCCATTTTTATCTGAAGAGCGCGCGGAGCGCGTTGAAACACTTAAAAAAATGATGGAACGAGCTGATGTGACATCGAGTGAAAAGTTTCGCCGTGTTGTTGAAGCTTACCAAGTTGAAGTGGATTACGGCCGAACAATCGAAGCTTATACCAGTCTACTAGACGTAAATGGTCAAGAGCGAGAAGTAGACTTCTTACGAATCGGTCGATTAGAGCTACTATATGTGACCAAAGATGGCTCTCATGCCGGCAGCTGGGATCAAAAAGCGCAGCAATTTGTTGCGGTTGATGATACAGCGATTAGTCAAATCAACAAAGGGCTGCGTATTGCTCGCAAACAACTAGCCCCTGATATGCTTACCCTACCTGTTCACGCGTCTAAATAGAGGTTCAAGATGAAATTTTTAAAGCAGTTTAGCCAAAAAGCCATCTTGGCAGCAACACTGGCACTATCAACAAGCGCATTGGCAGATCAAGCGTTGAACTTAGATTCGCTACTTAAAACGTTAGAACAAGGGCAAGTAGCTCAAACAACGCAAAACAAAGCGCGCGAAGCAGACTTTCGCGCGAAGCAAGACCAACAAGTGTCTATGCTAAATGCGCTTACAAATAAGCGTAACGGAGAGTTATCACGTTCAGAACGATTAGAAACATCATTTGAAGAAAATGAAATCAAGCTGCAAAACTTAACAGATACCTTGTCTAAGAGAATGGGCTCTTTAAAGGAGCTATTTGGTGTGTTGCAGCAAGTTGCGGGTGATTCAAGTAACAAATTTCAGACTTCTGTGGTTTCTGCACAAATCTCAGGTAGAAGTGCATTCATGGATGAAATGGCGAAAAAAATGGGTTCTTCATCACGCCTTGCATCTATCGAAGACATCGAAAAGGTGTGGTATGAATTGCAGCGGGAAATGACAGAGCAAGGTAAAGTATCTCGCTACAACAGTGAAGTGATTGTCGCTGGTGGAAGTAAGGTGACGAAAGAGGTGTTGAGAGTTGGTGCATTTAACTTAATTGCTGATGGAAAATACCTTACATATAACCCAGTAACAAACACAACATCAGAGCTTACGCGTCAGCCTGTTTCTCGATTCACAGAAACGGCTGCTGACTTGCAATCAGCAACGGCGGGTACGGTTGAGTTTGCGCTTGACCCGACAGGTGGCTCTATACTTGGTTTGCTAGTTCAAGCACCCAATACACAAGAGCAGGTTCATCAAGGTGGTGCGGTTGGTTACGTGATCCTTGGCGTTGGTGTACTTGCACTGCTGATTGCACTAGAGCGATTTTTCTCTTTGATGATTATGGGGGCAAAAATCCGTCGTCAACTTAAAGAAGATGTGGCACGAGATGACAACCCATTAGGTCGTGTTATGAAGGTAAAAGAACAATACCCGAATGTGGCTTATGACACCCTAGAGTTAAAATTGAGCGAAGCTATTTTGCGAGAAATGCCAAAAATTACACGTAATTTAACGCTCATTAAGATTATATCGGTTGTAGCACCTTTATTAGGCCTGTTAGGTACGGTGACCGGCATGATTAATACCTTCCAAGCAATTACTTTATTTGGTACAGGTGACCCTAAATTAATGGCTGGTGGTATTTCACAAGCACTTGTTACTACTGTACTAGGTCTTGTTGTGGCTATTCCAACGGTATTCTTATACACGCTGTTAAATACCCGTTCTCGTAACTTGCTACTGATATTACAAGAGCAAAGTGCAGGGATCATTGCTGAGCGTAGCGAAAAAGGAGCGTAATCGTGGTGCTATTGATTGAAGCAATCAATACGCTGCGAGAGTTTTTAGACACAGGTGGCCAAGTTCTCTTGGTCATCGGTCTAATAATCTTTGCGATGTGGTTGCTAATTTTAGAGCGGTTCATGTTTCTATTTGGACGGTATCGCACATACAAAAGAAGTGTTTTATCACTTTGGGAAAACAGGGCTGAGCGCAACAGCTGGAATGCAGAGCAAATACGCCAAGCTCAGATTTCACGGGTTGGCATTCAGTTAAATGCAAATTTATCTTATATCAACGTAATGGTCGCATTGTGTCCGCTTTTAGGTTTATTAGGTACGGTTACCGGCATGATAGAAGTGTTTGATGTGATGGCTATAACGGGTAGTGGTAGTGCTCGCTCAATGGCATCGGGTGTGTCTAAAGCAACGATCCCCACTATGGCTGGCATGGTTGGCGCATTATCAGGTGTTTTTGCATCGACGTATTTACAGCGCAAAGCAAAACGCGAAGTTGAGTTACTAGAAGATAAAATGTTACTTGACCATTAAGTGGTTAAGTATAGGAGGAAAATATGAGAGCCCCATTAGCAAAAGTGTTTCAAGAAGAAGAAGCCGAAGAAATTAATATGACCCCAATGTTAGATGTTGTATTTATCATGTTGATATTCTTCATCGTTACAGCATCATTCGTCAAAGAAGCAGGCATTGATGTAAATCGCCCAGAAGCGGCGACTGCAGTTAAAAAGCAGCGTGCAAATATTTTAGTTGCAATTTCCGATACTGGTGAGATTTGGATTAATAAACGACAAATTGATGTCCGCGCAGTTCAAGCGAACATTGAGCGTTTAAAAGCTGAAAACCCTCAAGGTAGTGTGGTTATTCAAGCCGATAAAAAGGCCACGACTGAAATGTTGATCAAAGTCATGGATGCGTCTCGTGCCGCTGGTGCCTTTGATGTATCAATTGCTGCACAGGAATCATAACTATGCGTTACTTAATAGCACTTGTGATTGCAGGTGTTGTTACTTTCTTCTTGTTCTTGGGTATGCAGGCGCTTATCCAAGGCGGGGAAGGGGCAATGACAGAGCCTGTTAAAGGAAATGTACTTGATTTTGTGCGTTTGAAAAAAGAAGAAACGGTACAAAAGAAAGAGCGTAAACCGCAAAAACCACCTACGCCAAAAGAGCCGCCACCACCAATGGATGCCCCCCAAATGCAAAATAATAACCTCGATGCTGCAGGTGCTGATTTTGATTTCAGTGCAAATGTAGAGGCTGATGTAAATCTGGCCGGCGGGCTTGCACTAGAATCGAGCGATGGCGAATATTTACCGATTGTTAAAGTAGCACCCGTTTATCCACGTCGCGCTTTGTCTCGGGGTATTGAAGGGTATGTGATTGTAGAGTTTATAGTAACTAAAAATGGCACGGTTCGAGCGCCTAAAGTTATTAATGCAGAACCCGAGTCTATTTTTGACCGCGCAGCACTAGATGCCGCACTAAAGTTCAAATATAAGCCTCGAGTTGTTAATGGCGAAGCTGTTGAAGTTGCGGGTGTGCAAAACAAAATATCATTCCAAATAAACGGTTAATTGTTGCGGACCGAGGATGCGATTATGAATAAAATTAAATTATTAGCACTGTACGGTGCCATGTTTGTGACTGGGACTGTGGGACCAGTAATATTGTCATTGACTCCAATGACTGATGTAGGAACAGCGTTTGCTGAAACAAAAACCAAACGGGTTCCAGCTTTAAGAGAAAAAGTATATAGCCAATTAGCCCGTGCTCAAAAGCTTGCCGACGATGGTGATGTCCAAGCCGGACTTGAGGCACTTGATGGTATTAAAGAGCGTGCATCAAGTATGAACTCTTATGAGATTGCAATGATGTATAACTTTTATGGGTTCATTTATTATAATGAAAATGAACTAGATAAAGCCATTGCTGCATTTGAGTCAGTAGTTTCTGAGGAAGGAATACCAGAATCACTTAGGTTATCTACAACGTTTAGCCTAGCACAGCTGGCAATGGCAAACTCTGATTATAATAAAGTGAGTAAGTACCTCGATGCATGGGATGAAATTAATAATAAACCTGTGCCTGAGTCTTATTATATACTCAGAGGTCAAGTACATTATCAGTTGAAGGAGTACGCTAAAGCGCTCAGTTATATTGATACAGTTATATCACTTTCAGAAAATAAAGGTGATATACCAAAAGAAAACTGGTTAGTACTAAAACGCGCACTGCATTATTCAATGAGTGAATCAAAAGAAGTTGTAAGTGTGCTGGAAAAAATGGTTCGATTATATAATAAGCCTGCATATTGGATTCAGCTATCAGGCATGTACGGAGAAGTTGGTGAAGAGAAAAAACAACTAGCATTGTTTGAAGCTGCTGACCAGCAAGGATTTGTCAAATCACGCTCTGAACATATGCAATTGGCGCAAGTATATATGTTTAATGGTTTGTCATATAAAGCCGCACAAGTATTAAAAAGAGGCTTAGCTGCTGAGGTTGTCGAAAATAATGCTAAAAATAATGCATTTATCGCAGAAGCCTTTATTCAAGCAAGGGAAGATGAAAAAGCCATCCCGTTTTTTGAGCAAGCAAGCAGTCAAACACAGCACGGTAATTTTGATCAACGCTTGGCCGAAGTTTACATTAATTTAGAAATGTTTGATGAAGCTGCTGATGCTGCACGTAGTGCTTTAAATAAAGGGGAGCTAACATTCGAAGCGAATGCGTATGTTGCTTTAGGCATGGCGCAATATAATCTTACGAATTTTGACGCTTCTATATTAGCTTTTGAACAAGCAGAAAAGCACAAAAAATCGGCAAGGCTTGCAAAGCAGTGGATAAAGTATGTGAAAAAAGAAAAAATACATGCTGAAACATTAAAGCAAACTTTACTGTAAAAATATAATCGCAACACCAAAGCTGCTCTAGGGCGGCTTTTTTCATTTCTTTTATATTATATTTTGTTGTAATAACAAATTAAAATACATTATTAAATCTGTATTTACTTATCATTAACCAAAGTCGTTATTTGATTTTTTAATTTGAAATAAATTAAGAATTCTTTTGTTAACTTTTGATGACAGGTTGTTTTTGTAACCTGTTTGTCATGAAAGTATTCTAATTTACCCCTCAACAAATTAAAACACATAAATAATAAGTTTATATCTCATATTGGAGTTAGCAATGGAATTACAAAACCTTTTCAAAGTTTCGGCGATTGTAGCAGCGATGGCATTAACTGGTTGTGGTGGTGATATAGAAGTTACACCGACCGTTAATGACACAAGTGTTAATAATTCAAATAACACAACAAATAACACTGGTACAGATACAGGCGGAACACCAACTACTCCAACTGACCCTGTAACACCGACTAATCCTTGTACATCTAGAACAGTTTCTGGCACGGAAGTTCAAGGTACATTCCAAGCTCCTCATTGTGTATACGGTACAGATTTCGCGGGTAAAAACTTAGAGATAGCATCTGATATTACATTTGCAGACTTAGAGAATGATGGCGCTCATGTATTCAAAGGTGCTCTTTTAATTGGTGAGAACTGTAATACTACAACGGGTTGTTCAGTACCAGTGAATGGCCCTACTTTAAAAGTAGAAGCAGGTGCGACGCTTGCGTTCACATCAGGCGAAGCCATCATCCGTATCGCACGTGGTGCAAAAATTGATGCAATCGGCACCGCTGACAAGCCAATTTCATTTACTTCAGCAAATACAATCGAAGCGTTTGATTTAGCGAATATTGGTCCGCAGTTTGCTGACTGGGGCGGTATCATCATCAATGGTAAAGGCTTAACAAATCAGTGTACAAATGTCGAACGAGCTGAAAATACTTGTAATGCTAACGCTGAAGGTATTGTGAGTCACTTTGGTGGTTCTGATAATGCAGATGGCAGTGGTCATATTAAATACGCGAATATTTGGTACGCGGGTTCAGGTCCTCGTGATGGCGGCCCTGGAGATGATTTAAATTCATTAACATTAAATGCTGTGGGGTCAGGCTCAAGCTTTGAGTATCTTCACATTCACCAAGGTTTCGATGATGGTATTGAATTCTTTGGCGGTGCTTCGACGATTAAAAACATCGTTGTGACGGATACACAAGATGATGCAATTGACATTGATGCAGGTTGGAAAGGTAAAGCACAGTTTATCTACGTACAGCATGGTACTATAAAAACTAAAAAAGATGTTACGTATCAAGATTCTGATGGTAACCCAGCGTTAATTCCCGCAGGCTCTGAAGGCTACATGGGTAACAATGGTTTTGAAACTGATGGTGAGAAAAATAAAGGCGCTGATTATAGTGAAGTACCAGCATCAAACCCAATGATTGCAAATGTTACAGTGGTAACGACCGATGGTAATTCTATCCGGGATAATCGAGGTTCTCAGGCCGCAAAATTTGATGACGCTATTCAGGGGCAATATTACAACGCGTTGTTTGTGAAATCAGCAGCCGCGCAAGGTGGTCAAGATACAAAATGTATTGAATTTAAAGATTCGGATGCAGCTGCAAATGCAGAAGCTGATACACTTAATTTCCACAACTCTGTTTTAGCGTGTACCACAAACTTTAAATCAGGTTCAGAGCCACTTCCAAATGGCGAAGATAAAGAAGAGTGGTTTAAAAATGCAGGTTCTAGCTTAGTGTTAGATGGTGCGCAAGATGTACTTGCTGCAGATGGCTTTTCAACTAACTCAACATCAACAGCCATTACGATTGCAGCAAATGATTTGAGCTCATTAAATGACAGCTTTTTTACATCAGTTAACTACATTGGTGCTGTTTCAAATGCTGACACATCGAGCGAGTGGTACAAGTGGGTTCAAAAAGCAGTAACAGCTGCTAACAACGACTAATCATATCGATTTAGGTTGTTATCAAAAAAGTAGGCGCAGTGGTTGCGCCTTTTTTATGATTTTTGGCAGGAATGAAAATGAATAAACACATGAAACTTAAAAAAATAGCCTTAGCTGTTAGCACCACACTGATGGTGGGCGTTTCAATGCCAATACTTGCGGCAGAAGAGCAAACAATTGAAGAAGTTGTTGCTGTTGGAACACGTTTGCAAGGCAGTGCCGCAGCGGTAATTGAAGAGCGTAAAAATCAAGCATTTGTTGCCGATATTATGGGGGCAGAGCAGCTATCGCGAACAGGTGACAGTGACGTCGCGTCTGCTTTGAGGCGAGTGACAGGGCTAACTTTGGTTGATGGTAAATTTGTATATGTTCGTGGTTTAGGAGAGCGATATTCAAGTGCTCGACTAAATGGCGCTTCGGTACCAAGCCCTGATTTGACACGAAATGTTGTACCTTTAGATATCTTCCCTGCGAGTATCATCGAAAGCTTAGCGGTACAAAAAGCTTATTCACCATCCATGCCAGCAGCGTTTGGTGGCGGTAATATCGATATTCGAACAAAGTCAGTACCGAGTGAATTTACGGCTGGGTTTGAAGTTGGCGTTGGTCAAAATTCAAATGCAACAGATGGATTTACTTACAACCGTAGTGATGGCGGAATTCCTGAAGCTTTAAAACAAGGCGTTGTAAGATATAGAGGTGATTTCAGTTTAGCAGGAATAGTCGATAAAGACGCATTAACAGGCAGTGAGTCTCTGACACGTGCTGACCAAGCCGGTTTAGTCAACAAAGCGTTGCTACTATCGTTACCCAGAGATATCACGGTAAAAGAAGAGTCGTTATCGCCAAATTATGATTTTAAAGCAAATATTGGTGATAGTTTTGAAGAGCCGTATTTCGGTGGCACAATTGGTGCAATGTTGGCTGGCTCTTATGACAAAGATTGGCATTACAGCGACCGAAACACGGCCGTGGTTGACGAATCATTGCAAGAAGGTTGTAGCACAACCTTAGTGAGTGCCGAAGATGCCAGTAACTCTTGTTATGTCACTGTGAAAAATTCGAAAGTGACCACTGAGAATGAACGCATTAATGGTGTGTTCAATATTGGCTATAAACTCGAACAACACAGTGTTACATACTCAAAAATATACCTTGAAGATAATGAGGATGAGCTTGAAATCTCAGTACTTGAGAGTCCAAACGGCAGTACCGTTAGAACGATATTTGGCACTGGTGAAGCACAGCGTCAACATAAGTTCAATTATGAAGAACGTACACTTGATATTGACCAAGTAATTGGTCAACATACGTTCCTTGACTTGGGGGGGATCGGCTTTGACTGGCAGTATACTGAGTCGACGGCAGAGACAGATATCCCGACCAACATCGATTATAAATTTATTGATAGCTACAATGAAGCTGGTCAATATGAAGGGTCGATTGTCACCGGAGATGATAACCGAGTCACTTACAACTTTACTGATATGGAAGATTATGTAAAGTCGTACAGTGGCAATGTGACATTACCGCTTACATTTGGTAAAGCGGAAGTCACCTTAAAAACAGGGTACGATTTTACTGACAGAGCGCGGGTATACAATACATCGAGTTTTGTTATTAATAATGAGACGGGCATTTCTATTCCGGTCAATTCTGATAGTGGTGTGCTTGGGCTTACTGGGTATGTAACGGATGAATTTGTTGGTAATAATGACTTTTTCTTAAGTTTCAATGAGCCAACGGCGCCAAGTGCCGATGATTATATTGCAGCGCAAAAAATAGATGCTGGATATGCTGAGTTCGACGTGTTTTTTGACAATACTTGGCGCGTAAGTGGCGGTATTCGTTACGAAGATTTCAAGCAAGTGTCGATCGGTACGTCTAGTTTGATTTTTGATAGAATTACACAAGGCATTTTTTATGATGCTGCAAAAATTGAAGCTGGCACAGTCAATGATGATGACTTTTTTAGCGCATTGTCACTTACTTACCTAGCTGACAATAATTATCAAGTGAGATTTGGCTATGGTGAAACTGTTGTCCGTCCAGATTTGCGTGAATTAGTTGCCGTTGCATATTTTGATCCGCTGACCGATATTAAAACGTTCGGTGTTGCTGGCTTAAAAAGCAGTGATTTAAAGAACTATGATGCGCGATTTGAGTATTATATGGATAACGGAGATAACTTCTCTGTTGCTGCATTTTACAAAGATATTACTGCACCAATTGAAACCATTTTAAAAGTGGGTGATGAAGATTATACCGCAACGTTTGTAAATGGGGACACTGGTGAAGTGTACGGTATTGAAGCTGAATGGATGTATGATTTATCAAATGTAACCAGTGGTTTGTTTACCGCGGGTAACATTACACTGAGTGATTCTGAAGTGTCGATTAATCCAGCTCTAGCAGGCAATTTGACCAACCCGACTAAAAGAATGACCGGTCATTCTAAGTACGTGGTTAATATGCAATTGAACTATGACTCTGTGGACGGAATGCACAGTGGTTCTTTGGTATATAACGTATTTGGTGAGCGGATCCTAGCATCAGGCATTGGTGGTAGAGAAGATGCATTTGAGAAACCATTTCACTCGTTAGATTTAGTGTATACTTGGTACCCAGATTTTAACTCTAAAGTTAAATTTAAAGTGAAAAACTTACTGGGTGAAGACCAAGAAGTAACACAATCTGGTTACGCTGTTCGTCAGAAAGAATCAGGTACAGCTATGAGTGTAAGTTATAGCTATGAATTTTAATTAAGTTGCTAAAAAAACAAAAGGCTGAACAGGTGTTCGGCCTTTTTTGTTTCTCATAAAAAGCCACTATCTTTTTATATAAAAGTGATAATTTCAATAGACTCTCTTCAAGTTATTTTGTATAGTACGCCACATAAAAATAAACATTAAGTTCATAAGCTTAATGACATTGTCACCTTTGTAACTAGAGGTGAACAAATCGACCCGGATATAATAATAATTAATACCAGGTTGTCAGAACCGAGTTCTTTTTTAGCGCTACTGGCGCTTGATTGGGACAACCTTTACATGTTGTATCCAAACCCCGCTTTGCGGGGTTTTTTATTTCCCGCTTTTGCTTATTGCCTATTCCAACTTTATTAGTATAAATTTCAATTGTTAACCTGATTTTTCTTTGTTGCGTTAGAAAGTATGAACGAAGTAAAAGTTGGTAAATCATTGGCAGTTCATTTACAGAATATGTAATAACTTTTACTCATTAAAGAAACGCTAGTAGTCGGTTAAGTTATTTGTTACTTTTAGACGTCTAGACTCACGCAATGACTCTAAATAACTTATATAAAGGTAAAATAAATATGAATAAAGTAGGACTCGTTGGTTGGCGTGGCATGGTTGGCTCAGTATTGATGGATAGAATGCAAGCTGAGGACGACTTCAGCAAGATCAATGCGCATTTCTTTACCACATCTCAATCTGGAGAGTTGGGGCCGAATTTTGCAGGTGAAGCTAAACCACTGCTAGATGCAACCGATGTTAGTGCTTTATCTAAGATGGATATTATTATTTCTTGTCAAGGAGGCGATTACACTAAATCTGTGTATCCAACATTGCGTGAAACGGGGTGGCAAGGGTATTGGATTGATGCAGCATCCGCTCTGCGCATGGATAACGACAGCATTATTGTATTAGACCCAGTCAACAAAGATGTCATAGAGCAAGGGCTAGAACAAGGCGTTAAAACGTTTGTTGGTGGTAATTGTACCGTCTCACTGATGCTTATTGCTTTAGGTGGCTTATTTGAACAGGATTTAATTGAGTGGGTAAGCCCAATGACGTATCAAGCAGCATCTGGTGCGGGGGCTCGAAATATGAAAGAGCTGATCACTCAAATGGGTGAAATACATGGGTCAGTTGCACATCACTTATCTAACCCTTCGTCTGCTATTTTAGAAATTGATAAGCTGGTTGCCAATAAAATTAAGTCAGATGATTTACCTAAAGATCAGTTTGGGGTGCCATTAGCAGGAAGTTTGATCCCTTGGATTGATGTACCTATGCCTAGTGGACAATCAAAAGAAGAATGGAAGGCACAAGTTGAAGCAAATAAAATACTTGGCTCAAGCTGTTCTCCAATACCGATTGATGGTTTATGTATACGTATTGGTGCAATGCGGTGTCATTCACAAGCATTAACAATAAAGTTGCGAGATGATATCAGCGTAGAGCGAATTGAAGAAATCCTCGAAGGCCACAATGAATGGGTCAAAGTTATCCCTAACGAAAGAGATGTCAGTGCAGAGGAACTTACCCCAGTGAATGTAACAGGCACTTTAAGTGTCCCTATTGGGCGTATTCGTAAATTGACGATGGGCCCTAAGTATATTAGTGCATTTACTGTCGGTGACCAATTATTATGGGGTGCAGCTGAACCTTTACGTCGAATGTTACGGATAATACTGGCTAATTAAGTGCTGTAATTAGTTTGTAATTTTTATACATTAAAAACTTAATGTTCCTGATTTAATTTAGATTGGCGTTATAAAATTACACCAATCTAAATTACACTAAGGAAATGAGATGAAAGGATATACTAAAGCGATCGCTGCAAGTGCGCTAATTTTTGCAGCTCAGTCACAGGCTGCAGTATTTACGTGTTCAGGTTATGTTAAAGCTGTGTTTTCGAAGGGGAATAATACATTCGAAGTTAAATATAACAGAAATTTGGGGAATTTCGAAAACGAGCCAGTGATTATATACCCAGAGCACTCCTATTTACTGGGCCCAGTATTGGAAGCTATACGTGAAAACGCAGAAAATCAAACTAAATATACACTAGTAATTGAAAATCGTGATGGTTCTGATAGTAGATGCCATGACGGTGAAAGTGGTAATGCGTTACTCGCTATCACAAAATACTAGCGGGTATAAAGACTTGCTGTTGGCGCCGAACGGCGCCATTATTATTTTTTATGCCAAAATTTTGTATATAGCTTAGGGTATTGCTCTTTAAGTAGTTTAGGTTTACTTTTGAACTTTTTTCCCTGAGGCGCAAAATTCACGACATTGTGGTACGGTAACTCATTGCCGTTTCTTTCCTCGTATAATAACCCTGAGACTAAATCTAACTCATCACAATAGGGATAAGGGAGTGCGTCTTTTAGCGGGATATTTTCAACGCTAATAAGCGCGTCTGGATCAGATATTATATTATCTACCGTTTCCTTACCTTGTGTGAGTAGCCAATTGCAAAAGTCTAAAAAGTCATATTCTGTATTGCACCCACAGGTTACGAACGCTGCGCCCCAAATATCCCAATGCCATAACCGTCTGAGTTGCGTATTATAGTGGGCATCAAATGCTTCAATATCGTCACTTGAGAGACGCTCTAATAGTGATTTGAGGTGGCTATTTTTATCTTCAATTTCAACATCAATGGTAATGGTTTGCCAAAACAGGTCTAAGTTCATTGCTATATGTACATCGTATATCTTTGATATGAAGATCATAGCATAGACAAGGACTTTATTGATAAACCTATAATTATCGATTTGTTGGGGAATTTAGTGTAAATTTGCGCATACTTTGATGTGGGAGGACCTCTTGCGTTAAGTCACGGGTAAATTTAATATAGAAACAGAAGTATATAGAGGCGTTTATGTTCGATAATGGGTTTGCATGTATAGGGTTAACCAACCCAAAAAGTCCAAGTAATGTTGGCGCGGTAATGAGAGCGGCAGGTTGTTATGGGGTGAACTCTGTATTTTATACCGGTAAACGTTTTGATAATGCACGTAAATTTGCCACTGATACTAAAAAGGTTTATCAGAATATTCCATTAATAGGTGCAGATACATTGGAGTCGATGATCCCGCTAGGAGCAACCCCTGTCGCAATTGAGCTTATTGAAGGTGCAAAACCATTAACGGAGTACACTCACCCTAAAAGTGCTTTTTATATGTTCGGACCAGAAGATGGCTCCTTAGCAAAAGAGTCATTGAAGATGTGCCAAGATGTGATTTACGTGCCAACACAAGGTTGTATGAATCTGGCTGCAACCGTAAATGTTGTACTGTATGACCGGTTACTTAAGTCTGGTGTGACGTTTAATAATGATGAGATCATCCGTGGTAGCCGAGACAATAACAACAATATTGTATTGTCAGAGCTAATTGCCCGATGAATTTTCTGGGCAATGCATGAGCAATTAAAAAAGTAGCATGCAAGCCTAAATTTATTTATCGTTTTGTAATGCGCTTTTCCAGTCACAATGTGACATATTAGTAATTAAGCTGAGATTGATTTTACGTGGTTTTGGGGTTGGTGTTAGGCTGACCTCAACAGCTAATTTCTCTGCGAAATAGAATTTAACTAATTGTTTTACTCTGCGACTTTCTAACATTGAAAATTCATTCGCGAGGCGTACTTTAAGCCTGTTATCTGTTACAGGTTGGCCTTTGGCGTTATGCATTGTACGTATCCAAAATAGTAAAGCTTGTTTTGCTTTATTGGGAAAAGCATTTGTTAACGCGGCAATTGGTTCATATAAACGTTGATAGTTGACCTCCTGATTTTGGAGAGTAAACAAAAACAACAAATTAAGTCCAGCAGTAACATTACCTGCGCGATTGTCATTATTTTGGTGCCCCTTTAACGCGCGTCTAAAGTAATGCTCGGCTCGTTCATATTCTTTTTTGTCTAATGCGATTACGCCTAAATTATTAGCAATTGTTGCGAGTTTGATTTTATTATTGTGTTTAGTAGCAATCGAAGTAGCTTGCTCGTAAAGTAATTCGGCACGGCGATATTTTTTTAAATGGCGCGCAACTAGAGCTTTACTATTAATTAGCGCTAAACGTTGTTTAGGGTTCTTAGCGTATGTCAAAGCACAACTCAAACTTGCATTCGCATATTGGGGAAAACCAGATCTTCTAAACCAAATACCAATGGCACTAAAAATAGTGACTAAATTGTCTTTAAAATAAGCCGAATGTTGGTAGCCTTGTAATTGTTCTATCGAGCTGTCCATTTCTACTAAACGGTTAGTGGAAACTGATGCGCGTAATTTCAATAAATGCCAACGAATTTGTGTGTTATCAGTGTATGAGGCTAAATTATTAACCTGATTGAGTAATGTGAGTGTGCGAGATGGCTTAACCACCAAATAGTCTTCTGCCTCATCGAGTAGAGAATCGATATCACTTTGACTTGCATTGACAAACATAGTGAGTAAAAAGACGATAATAAAGAATGCTCTTAGGACCATCAGTCAATAACCTCTATGTTTAGTTATGTTACTTATATCACTTATTTTTTTTACTGTTTAGTGTGGCTTATTTTGTGGTTAGTTAACATTGATGCACTCATAATTATAGTTGAGTGTTTGCTTTACGAGACAATTTATTTTGATAAAGGGCAATATCGGCGTTGTGAATTAACTCATTGATTGTATCGCTTTCACTCATTTCGCATACACCAAAACTCATTCCTAGCTCTACAGTTTTGTAGTTAACGACCTGTGGTACTATTTTTTGTAGTCTGGATACAAAGGCATAAGCATCTGCTATTTGTAGGCAGGGCAGTACAAGCATAAATTCATCGCCCCCTAGTCTAAACAACGTATCATTCTTGCGTATCGATTCATGCATTAATTTTACAAACCGTATAAGCAACTCATCTCCCGAGGAGTGGCCATAAGTATCATTAAGCATTTTGAAATTATCTAGATCAATCATCACAAGACAGCATGTTTGCCCATACCTCGCGACCCGCTCGTGCTCTTTATGCAACACATTGAGCATCGTTCGCCTATTTAGTGCACCGGTTAATACATCGGTTGTTGCGAGCCCTTCAGCAGTGCCAATTGCATCATTGTATATTTTGACGATAACTGCAGTGAGCATCATCACAATGCACGATGATAACGTACTGCGTAATGCAATTTCGAAGTCTAGTTGCGATATAAATGATGTTGACAGGGTAAGCCAATAAAAAAATGCAAAACCACATGCTACTTTGAAAGGAAACAACAAGAAAAGAGCGACTAAAAATGCCGGTAACCAGATTGCAGCGGCCAGAGGGGAACTTGATGCTAAGTACATTAGCATCATTCCTTCTACCACACCTATGAGCACACTATTAAACACATTTAATGGTTTTTTTAGCAGTCGTACACCGGTGATCAATAGCACTGAAATGATGATAACGACAGATATGGCTAACATCCATTGTGCGTTAAGCGCATATTTAATTGGGAAATAACACAGCAGTAACGCCGTTATAAAAACAACTGCAGCGGCGTAGCGCGGGTAACGATTCACCAAAACAGGTTGCTGTTTAAATAATTGGTCAATACCTAATTGTAATTTTGTATTCATATCAGCACTAACACCAAACGTTTTGAGAAGATAAGGTCATTGGCGTTTCTCTTCGATTAGCTCAATCATGGTGGACCAACTTATGGGTTTAGATAAGTAATAACCTTGATATGAATCGCACTGTCGATGCTTTAGATAGTCGAGTTGCTGACTGTTTTCAACCCCCTCAGCGACGACATTCAAATTGTATAAATGAGCGAGTGATAAAATTACATCGACCATCTTACCTTGATCAATACCTGAGTTATCTATGTTTGAGGTAAATGAACGGTCTATTTTTAATGTATCTACAGGAAAGTTGCGCAGTTGACTGAAGGCGGTATAACCGGTACCGAAATCATCGAGCGCGACACTAAACCCATACGCTTTGGTTTGCTTAATAATATCGATTGACGTTTGATCAAAATCAACGAGTGCCGTTTCGGTTAACTCAAACTCAATTTGTCGTGGATCAACACCTTCCTCAAGCGCCATTTTGTGAGCCATGGTTGCAAAGTGTTTATTTTTTAATTGTTGAGACGAAATGTTAATGGCTAACGAAAATGTGTCGGTATGATTCAACACACTTTGTTTTAGTGTCTTGAAAGCTTTTCTAATCACCATTTCATCCAACTGATGAATTAGCCCATGCTCTTCCGCAATGGGAATGTAAATGTCGGGCGTGTAACTTGAAAGTGCATCATTATGCGTGCGGATCAGCGCTTCCGCCCCTGTAATATTACTGCCTGTTGGTCCATAAACCGGCATGAATACTAAGTAAAACTCGTCTTTTAGCAGTGCATTTTTCAATAGCTCAACAACGTGAAGCTTTTCTTGTACTGCTTTTGCAAGCTTAGAAGAGTAAAAGCGGGTTTGATTCTTTGATGCTTTCTTTGCTTCATACATGGCGATATGTACTTCTTTAATAACCTGCTCATATGAAAATGCGCTCGAACGAGTTGTTAGGCCAACACAAGCATCTACGCTCAGCGAAACCCCCTGTATACAATCAATATTATTTACGCAGTTTAACAATTTAGGACTAATTGATTTAATAAGTGTGTAAGGTATGACTCCATAAATGCCGACGATAAATTCGTCTCCAGCAACGCGAGACAAGACTATATCTTTATCACCTGCTCTGAGAGGGTTGATCTGCTCTTCAATTTTACTGGCAATCTCTTGTAATAAATAATCGCCAAAAGAGTGGCCATATTGATCGTTAATATGTTTAAAGTTGTCAACGCCAAGGCATAAAAATAGCAAATGGTTGTTGCGACTGATGCGCGCCTCTTTTTCTTTTAGCCAGGATATGAGCTTTCGGCGGTTGTATAACCCCGTTAAATGATCACTTTTGGCAATGTGTCTAAGTTGCGTTTGATGATATTCGACTTTCTTTGCATATAAAAAACTGATCACCACGGTAATCATAATGGGCACCAGTGTTCTTATTGCAGTTTCGTAATCGAGATGTTTTAAAGAAGCAATTAACGCAAATGTACACAGTGCTGTACTGACGATGATGGCAGCTTTTGCCTTGTAGTAATAAATATATCCCGCCACCACAGGGAATATATAAATGATGCCACGGCTGCCCAGTTCATAACATGCCGCAATCACAGATAAGGAGAGTAGCGCGATGAATAGATCATTGTGTATATGTTGCAATTGGTTATTTTTATACTTAACAAGAATAAAGGTAATCGCGATCACATTAATAATTGAAATAGAGGCAATGATTGGGTTGCCTCTAAGAATATGAAAAGCGGCATAAAAAATAAAACACACAAAACCGATGAAGTAAAAATACTTATTAAAAGGGACGCATTTATGCATAGAGTACCAATACTGAATTTGAACAGCTTAACACTAGCTAAAGTATTGGATGATAACAAGAAAAGCCAGTACCTAATAAAGCTAACTTATTGATATTGATGTAGATAATTTTAAATTGGAGCTTTAACTCTATTGTTAAACAACTTAGTGTTGGTGTATTAATAAAACTGCTTTAATTCTTTGCTTCGCACAAGTCACTAATCTATTGAAGGCCATCAGCTTACAAATTTAGGGTCTTCTCAGTGTTTCTTTAAACTAGAGTATTAGCTTTATTATGTAGATGAAAATAAACGGCCGTAACTTTAAGTATGCCTTTACTGCATTTTTGCAAATTAGTTAAAAATATATTTGTTAGTTCCGAAAACTACACTAAAGTATATTGTATGCAAATACCCCTTTTTAAAAAGAGGTATTTGTATGTTTGCAGCTTGCTAATGACAGCGCTGTCTTGGTGGGCTGAGTTTTATTTAAAACAATATGTAGAGGAAAAAAATGGATATTTTTAATAAAAAGCACTTAAGTGCCTGTATCTTGCTGGGCCTATGCACAAACGCATTTGCGGTAAAAACAATAAGTAATGAGCAGTATCAACAATTGCTACCACAACAAGCGAATTCAGTAGATTATACAATATCATTAGCAGATAAAGTGACGGTTAATTACCACTGCGAGATCATTGAGACGCCCGACGGAGGTTACGATATTGATCGTGAGGGGTGTAATAAGCCTGGTCAATTTTATAGCATTGATTGGAAGGGTGAGTTTGGCACAATAATTAACTTATCAATAAAAGATAAACCTTCTTCAGCAACAATGATAGAGCACAAATTGTGGGCATTGGCTTTTGCCCACGCGAGTGCGTCAAGTCGAGTACAAATGCAATATGGCTTAAGAAAGGGAGCAAGTGGTACATTCGATTTAACAAAGCCGTTTGCAACGGGTGAGCGTTTCGGAGACTATTTTGACAGACAGATGAATCCCAATTACTTTGTATCAAAAGGTTTGCAAGAAAGTTCCTTAGGCAAGGATTTACCTGCTGGGGTGGATGAGGATGATGGTGTACTACAAATTGAATATCCTGGTAGCGCATGGGCAGAATTACAGGGGGTAGTGGGCGGTGGCTTTCCATTACCTTATAAAGACTTAGAACCACAAACGGTACTAAGTTCACACACGGGGCCTGCACGCAATATACTTGGTTCTTCCATAAGCAGTGGTTTTTACAATGGCTCTGCGTTAGCGATTGTAAGTGGCTCTTTACCATGGAATCAGGGTTCGGACTCGTCGCAAGACTCTATGCACTTATTCATTCAACAGTCAAAAGATGCTGATGCTTTATCTATGCTAATGTCTTTTATGTACAATCGTGGTCCTTATGCTGCAAAAGACCAAGTGCTGCGCACTCAAGAGATATTTGACCATTGTGTCGGTATTGCAGAGGACCTTGAAGATGATTGGACATGCTTTCAAAAGCAAAATGACTTTGGCGCACGTTATATTAGACAAATTCCAGATGTGACAAATACCCTAACACTTGCGGCTAAGCACTCTACGACAAGTTATGATACCGACTTAAGTTGGTCTGATGTGAGTAACTACTTGGATGTTCTAGAAGCATATGGGTTTTATTCTGCTGCTATAACCGCGAAAGCAAAGGCTGCGGCTCAGCAGAGCTTTGATACACTTAGTAGCAATGGGGTTATTTCATATCGTACTGACTTTGGTAAAGTGCTAGAACAAATAATTGTTAACTTGCCCATTTATGAGCTTGGTGAGGGAGGCCCATACGATGAACTTGGCAAAAAACAGTTTTATTTATATAACGAGTATTCAGGTACTAGTTTGGTAGTGACCAGCAATGAAGCTGGGCAAGCCGATGTAAATGAGTTCGTGTTAGCAAAAAACAGAGTTGCTGTTGATATTAATGGCGCTTTCACGCAATTAAAAACCAGCGATGGTGTAGCTGATTGTACTGCTCAGGCAAACACCGCACTACAAGCACTAAAGGCATCAACAGACGAAACTTACGTTTCTCTGAGCGCTCAAATAACATTTACTATCAATGATTCGGGGACATGTACGTTTGAGAGTGGTCCGCATACTCCTCCACCACCGGTTAAAGATGGCTATTGGGATGCAAGTAAGCTCTACAACGACCCCGGTAATATTGTAATCGATGGTATTGACTGTTTTGAATATACAAACGCTTGGTATGTTGTAGGTGGGATGTCACCTAGCAAGGCGTATAGCGCTGATGAGTGGGGGGTTTGGAGGAAATCATCAGCGTTGCCAAACAGTACTTGCTTGAGTGATAAATAGCCTATCCTCCGAGAGCATTGGCTACACCGACCCTGATAGCTTTTATTAGTGACTGCTATAGATAACTACAATCCGTTGTTTTTAAGGGTTACTGTATAACTATTTGTGTTAAGTTCACAAAGACAAATTATAAGCCGCTCGTATAAGGTAGCGGCTTTTTTAATGCGTTATGTCAGAATGCCAAAGACGGCTCTAGCTAATTTAAATTCAGGGAAGGCTTTTGTCGAAAAATGGGTAAGCTATTATTAAAAACAATGTATATTATGGCCGATGTATGGGGGAAAACCCACGCAAGTAAGAAAACCATGAGAATAATGAACGAGTTAAATAGGGTGAATCTTGAAACAAAATATTATGCACATAGCACTCGTCGTGGATGATTACGATGAAGCAATTGAGTTTTATGTTAACAAGCTGAAGTTTGATCTAATCGAAGACACATATCAAGCGGAACAAAATAAGCGTTGGGTCGTTGTTGCGCCACCAAACTCAACAGGTACAGCACTACTATTGGCTAAAGCATCTAAACCGAGGCAGAAAGCATTTATTGGCGACCAAGCTGGTGGTAGGGTATTTCTGTTTTTGAATACGGATGATTTTTGGCGAGACTATGAACATATGGTATCAATTGGTATTCGATTTATTCGGCCTCCGGCACAGCAAGATTATGGCACTGTTGCGGTTTTTGAAGACTTATATGGTAATTTATGGGATTTACTGCAGCTTAATGAAGATCACCCAATGATGTTAAGGACCCGTGACTAACACATTGGAAGTTCAAAATTTAGAATAGAGCGTTCAACATATAACGTTTTCACTACACAAATGCACTCTTCAGAATATATTTAACCTTGAAATTGACGTACAATGCCTACCTCGCAGTCAACGTAGATAGTTATGTCTATATCGGTTAAGAATATTCCAGAACCTGAACTTACTTGCTCAACATGTAAAGCATGCTGTTGTCGATTAGAAGTGATGGTTATTAGCGACACAGGCGTACCTGCGCAGCACCTAAGTATTGATAAATGGGGCGCAGAAACTATGAAGCGTTTAGCGGACGGTTGGTGTTCAGCACTCGACAGAGAAACGTTTATGTGTACTATTTATGAGAATCGCCCCTGGATCTGCCGTGAATTTGAAATGGGATCGTATGAGTGCAAAGATGAAAGAGCGGAGTTTATGGAGCAGTCAAATTGATATGTTGTAGTTCTTGAAAGTAATTTCAAACTATTCAAGTTAATTAATACTTAATAAGGAGACCCTGTATAAGGTTTTTGTTGAGTGTATAGTCTTATCATAGTATGTTCCTAATTTATACTCTGACTTAATGGAATGCTACGATGCAGGCGAAATTAGTTTATTTCAAGTTAATGGCAGTAATGGTCTTTATACTGCACACTTTTATTCAAAATACTTATGCAAACTCGGGTGATCCAGTGCCAATTTTTAAATTGTCTGGGATCGGGATCGTGAAAGATTTCATACATACAGAACATTACTCAGACTCTATTAATGAGATTACTATAATAGACACGAATGATGGCTTCGATTTTGTTTCTTTTTTAAAAGAGAATGGCAATGAATATCAAGTAGCTGAGCGCATTTTATTAAATGGCAGTGTTGTTAGCCATGTCGTATTACAACACCCAGAAACAAGTAACTCACTTGTTGCGGTTGTAACGAATTCTGGTCAGCTATTAATCATCGACGTAATAACCAAGCAACTTTTATTTTCAGAATTGATATCGCAGGAACCGCTGCTTTCATTAACTACTTGGGATGGCTCAAAACTATTCATCAGCTCGCTAAATACGCTGTACGAGGTTTCTATATTACCGAGTATAACGATAGTAAGTCATGGTGATATAGGAGGTGATATGATCTCTGGTAGCTTTACCAAAGCGAATTCTACACAGCTGCTTTTTGCAAATGGTGATATATACGAAGAAGAGAATGATAAAATTACGCGAGTTTTTAATGTAAGTCCTGGTTTGTTCACTGATATGCAATTTGTATATGCTCAAGATCTAAATAATGACGACTTAGACGAAGTTGTTGTAACTGAGCAAAGAGTTGTAGAGTTGGAAACAATCAGAAACTTCGACATAATTGAAGTTAAAAGTGAGTCAAAACTAAAAAGTTTCAGCGGTAAGCGTTTTATTTCCCCTGCGGTTGCTGGAGATAACGCATTCGTAGCAACGTGGACAGAATCTAAAACAGGGTCCCTGAGGCACCACTACAGCCCATCATATTGTATTAATCCGGTACAGTTATCACCATCGACGCCTTTGTGCCGTGAATTTAGTCGCTCTAATCAAGCATATTACATTCAACATATCGTTATTCATTACGGTGATGTAAATTTTGATGGTACGCTAGATTTAGTTGGTCGCACTGAGTTTGAAGATAACTTTGTCAATAAAAGTATTGATGCTGAAGATCCGACTGAGATACAAATGCCGATACATGATAAACGATGTCAAAATTCTTACCTTAATTCAGTCATTAAATACACAGCGACACAAGTAGGGTTAACATGCTACGGCAGGTACTCTGTCGAAAGTGCGATGTCGGGTGGTTTACGCGATATAGAACAAAAAACAGTAATAGAAATATCACAAGGGCAAACCTTAACTAAACAAGACTTTGGTTCTGGTACATATGAGTTAAATAAAAGGTTTGATCACAGGGTTGATATTGATCTTGACGGCAAACAAGAGGATATCGAGTTTTTCAACGTTGAGCTTAATGAATATATATTACTGATCAGTCGTCTTTACGATAATGACAGCAGAGAAGTCCTAATCACTAAATCGCTGCCTGTAGATGTGAACAACCCGCCTAAAAAGTTCGCTTACGAGAGAGCAATAGACAACCATCTAAAACACGGAATGTATATTCAATTTAAAGAGTCCACGTTGTATTACGAATATGGAGAAGACTTCATCGAGTTAGGTAACGGTGCTTATGTTGATTTATCCACAGCTGCATATTTCGAAGAAACGGGAGTTTACGCTTTAACTAACGCTGGTGAATTAAAGGTAATAAATGTATCAATAGATCCGATAGTTATCGCGCGTTTTTGTGACAATGATACGGCAGTTGGGTTAGAAAAAAGTGGACTTAATAAACTGATATATTCTTGTAAAAATCGATTTGGTCAATTTGATACGTTAAACAAAAAAATTGATTGGGAAATAGAGGGGATCGCCAACACCGAATTTGTTAATAGTCGTATTATCGACGACAAAAAATTGGTTGTAACGTCAGGATCAAAGCCATCTATATTTGAAGTTGCGAGTAATAAAATAGACGTTGCAGCAATTGCAGATATTAACTTGCGGGTGCACGCAAATAAATCATTAATAGTTGAATTGCCAAATACGGAGCAAAATAAGCGGTATGTATGGACATCATCTTCGCGGCTGGGTGAACTTTCGACAATTGAAGGTGAGTCAAGCACGTTTGAGTACACTCCTGATATTCTCGGTCGAGAAACCCTAAGTTATAGTATTTTAAAAGGGGAATGGGAGGCCGCACGAGGTATCGTAAATATTGATGTATACAATAAACCTCCGCAACTTAGTGATATTGCATTATTAACTCATTGGCGTAACCCCATTGAATTCTCGTTACCACTAACTGATGAAGATGGTGATAAAATCATTTACACATTCATCAATAGCCCTCAAGTAGGGCAGTTATCATGGGCCAATGAAAATACCAATACTTTACGTTATGCACCAACGAGTTATAAAACGGTTGAAAGTATTCAATACCGAGGCAATGACGGTAGAGCTAATTCCACTGTAAAAAACATAGATATTACGCTAACAAACACGGCCCCACAAGCAGCGGCTTTATCACATGTTGCAGAGCGCAATAAGCCAATTACCATAAAGCTTAAGGGTAGTGATCCTGATGGCGATATTATCACCTACCATGTAGATTCAGTAGAGCAAATAGAGGGGTTTAAATTAGACGCCAATACGGGTGAAGTTTCACTTACACCAAACGTTAATTCACCTGCATCTATTACCTTTGGCTATTCAGTGTCTGATTCAATATCAAATTCTACAGTGGCATCAGTCACAGTGGTTGTTAACGACTCAAACGCTGTAGTATCTGATAGTAAAAGCAGCGGTAATATCAGCCCGGTGTATCTTGTATTTTTGATGTTGATGAGTTGTGTAAAGGGATTTGTGCAGAGGAAGAATATGCGGAGTGTTTGTTAGCGGTTAACTGACACTTAACAGGGACTTGGTTTAAAGCAAGTTCCAGCTTCTCTTTAGTTACTGTACATAACTTAAGCAGTGAGTGTTTTTAATCGTGTGGTTGCCGTAGAGAAACTTTAAACGTTATTTAAACCCGTATTAAACACGTTTTAAAGTGAACATTTGATTTGTGATGATTTTAACGTTAGTCTAGGCGAAGTCCTTAGTTAATAGGGGCTTCAGAGCAATCAATTCTAAAATATCACTTCATCATTAAATCTAGAAATGAGCGACCCCTTACACCCTTACAACAGCAATATGACGTGAATGTGGCAATTTAACATAACGTAAAGCATGGGAGGGCGCATAGCATGCAGCCCCCACGACAGAAGGGTTTAACAGGCTATTTACAGTCAAAATGTCTGTGATTTTCATAGCTAAGCTGCTTGTTCTCGCCAAATTTTTGCGGCCTTTTCGTCACCATGTCTTTCTGCCTTGTAAGACTCCAATAACGCCATGGTTTTCAATGGTTTAGGGTGTTCACCTACGACAAGAATGTGCAATGTGTAATATTCTGAAAAGTCTCTGTCTCCATTCCTTACAGCACTAACCATTTGTTTTGATATACCTAACAACTTGCTAGCCATGTAGTCAGATTCAATATCTGCAATATGTTTGAACCAATCGAGCAACTCGATTGAGTTGGTCATTTTCATAAGTTTTCTTGCCATCATCAATGTTCCCTATTTGTGATTGTAGACTTAGTCCACACCTAATGCACCAGTCTCTACGTGTGGACATGTACTCACGTGGGGACTATCATCCCTTCCGTTGGATTTTTTGACCCAACATCAATCCCTTGGCTTTAGCTACTGTACTGCGCAGTACAGTAGCTAATTTTCGATTAAGCCAAGGTGAATAGTGAAATAGGAACAACCAAGGTGATTTATGTGTACGTTAGGAACGAGTGAAGTATTCAGATATTTACGCTCATTAACGCGAGAGCAAAGAGCGTTGATCAAAGTGATGCGGGATAGACGTCTAGAGAGATTTAATAGCAAAAGGCCAGCTTAGTCTGGCTCAGTGTTTATAGCTAAAGCTATCAGGGTAGCTTTAGCTATAAATACTCGTTAAATAAACAGCTTTAGCATTAGGCGCCTAACTTGGATGACAGAGTAAGTGGGTTAGGTCGGCTTTAGCTGTGCGTATTGAGTCAACGAATGGGGTTATCACGGGAACATTGCCAACAGCCCCACGTGTACGAAGCGATAGCATAATGACTAGGATAAGCGCCCTTATTAGGGGTAATAGAGGTGTCGCAACCTTCGCCCACAACCTACGGAATACGGTCACGCTATGGGAGTGAGCACGGGCAAAAGGGGCGCACTGGTTGAAAGCGCTTTAAAGTCACTCTTGCTGATGGGTTTACCACCACCCGCAGCCGTCTGAAGCCAGACTTACCTAGACGCATTAGCTTTAGTGTATCTAGGTAAGTCTACAGAGCTTTAGATGCAGCGCCGATGTTGCGATTAGTTATAGATACCGATTGAGTTCGGTTAGTTCTTTAACGGTTCGCAAGGGCCTTGCTGCATCTGAAGCGCAGCGAAGATGCAGCAAGTATGGAGAGTCATCGACCGCAGGGCGGCATTATAACCCTAAGAATAGGCCCGCTAGGGGCCAGCATTTTCAGGGTTGAAAAGGGGCTTCTTTTCAGTCCTTGCAACGAGAGGCGCAAGCAAAGGTGAATAGCCTCGCGAGAGGCCAGCATTTTGCGCCCGCAGGGCGCCATAGAAACCCCGATAAATATCAGCCCAAATAGAAAAAACTTACAGGGCTGTGCGGTATGTGCGTCAATAAGGCCCTTTAGGGGCCTTTTGTCCACATATCCACGGCTTGATTGTTCTTGTGCGTTAAGTGTGTCAGCAATCACAAAGTGATTCTGTCCACTTATCCACAATTTTCGATTTTTTTGAAAAAATAGAAGGATATAGCCACATGACAGACGTCAAAAACCAGCTATTTAATGAACTTGAACGTAGCGCAATGCTTGAAAAGCAAGTCGAGAAAGCCAGCCCCCTAAATATTAAACAACCCGCCTTAGCGCTCATTAAGTCACAGCGTAAGTTAATCGCCATGCTTGCCCACCTAGTTTTAGAACCCGGACATACCAAAGGGGGGGCAAATGGCTAGCGAAGTGCTCGGCAAGATTACATGCCCTCATTGCCACTCAAAGGATGCGACAGTTCATAGGCAGGCAAGTAAAAACGCAAAACTGTATTACAGATGCTATGACGGCCCTAACGGGCCTTGTGGCACAGTGCAAATTACGCTTGAGGGCGGCCAGAAATGGATTAAAGACAATATTAGATCCTTATCAGGGGCAGAAGTGGAAGAAGTGGCACACGAAGCCGCAGAGAGCGCAAGAGAGGCACAACTTAAAGCAGTTAAACAAGAAAAGCGCTCAGGCAGCTTTCTAGAGTCAATATTTAGCGGAGATGATGACGAATGAACGATGAAGAAACTACAACCCAAGTAGATGAGGTGTCGGAGAATCTGGGTACACCTGATTTCAGTGCATTCATTGAAGAAAGCCCAGATATAACGCAGGAACTCATGCACGACGATAAAGGGGGCAATGCGGCCGTTGGTGCAGGAGATGTAACGGTTGTTATGGCCCGCTTTCTAACGTCATTTATGGCAAGTCGCAATGGTGAACACTGGAAGTTATCAGAGGGCGAAGCGAACGAGCTTAAGCACTCAATGGACACGTTAATACCAGATTTAGAGTTATCTCCCGGGTGGGCGGTTGCTGCGGTTGCGGTGGGTATCACAGCCCCTCGCATTTTAACCGACTTTCAAATTCAAAAAGAACTAGACGAAAAAGAAGTACAACAGCAAGGAGGCGAGCATGGCAGTAGCAAAGAAGCCAACGCTTAAGCGTCAAGACCCCTCATTACCAAACAACAATATGTTGATTGTAGGCGCCTCAGGTTCCGGTAAAAGTGCCTTTTTACGTAAGACAATCGACTTTGCACAAAAACGTATTGTTGCATGGGACCCAGAAGAAGATTACGCATTGCCACGCGTGACTAGCATCGAAGCGTTTTTAAAGTTGGCTAGAAAGTCTGGATATGGTCCTATTCGTGTTGCTGTCACCGTAGCGCCCACAGAAGAAAATTTCGAACGTTGGGCTGGCATTGTATTCGAGCTATCTCATGCCGCCGCACCGATGGCAATTTTAGCTGACGAAATAGCAGACGTAACACGGGTCAGTAAGGCCAGTTACTACTGGGGCCAACTGTGCAGAAAAGTACGTAAGTACGGCGGCACACTGTGTGCAATCACCCAACGGCCCCAAGAAGCAGATAAAACCATCATGAATCAGGTTGAATACACATGGTGTGGGGCCCTTAAAACCCAAGCCAGTGCAAAGTATATGGCGGGTGAAATGGGCGTAAGTGTGGATGAACTGCAATCAATTAAAAATATTCATCGTAAGCAAATTCAGTTTTGGATCAGGAAGGGAACCGAAGCGGCCAAGATGGAAACCATCAAGTTTTAAGGAAAACCCATGATTAGATTTATAGATAACGCTACTTATGAGTTATTAGTATTCTGCGAAAGGTATGGAATTATTTTAAGTTTTTTATTTTCCATGCTATTTGGATGGAGGTTCATTGAGTTGATGATTGATTCAAATGTTGACTCATGCAAGGCGTATGGTGATGCGATGCAATTAGAATCAAAACTTGTGTATGGCGAGTGCTTCGTTAAAGTAGAGAATCGTTTTATTCCCGCGAGTAATTTTGTTTTTTACGACTAGTAAGGTGTGATTGAGTACATAATAAATATTACGTACTCAATTACTTTGGTTTATAGTACATCGACCAGCGTAGCATCAAGAAGTTAGTAAACAATATGGAATTTTTGGCCGCCTTAGAACGTCTTGTATATGTAATCTTTTTTTGTGTGGGTCTGATGCTTTCATTCCTAATAGCTAGGAAAAGGCATTCAATAATGCTGTTTGTGTTAAATTGCTTCTTGAAAATTTCATTTTTAATAATTGTTAATTTCTACGTTATTACTTTCCTTTCAACTGCTTCTGTGATTCTTTACTACATAATTACAGGGGAAATCCCTGATAATGCTTATTCATTAACATTTATCTTGTCAGGCCCTGCTAAAGCTTTTGATTTTGATATCACTTACTTACTTATCGAATACTACAAGAACAGCTTTGTGTATTTTTGTTTAGTATCTTTAATCTCCATGGTTATTGCTATTGATAAAAAAGATAGCGGCATTACTCGAGTAAATGTAATTTGCGCGAGGCTTTTTTCTATCACAATCATGAGTTTTTTGAGAAAAGGGGGGAAGTCTGGACGCTGGGATATATAGCATCAGCTCATTGATAATATTTATAACTTAAAATAATAAAAAATAGCTTTAGTTATAGCCCAAGAGCCCATTCTCAATTTTGTATATCTTCACGCCGTCAATTCGGACAATTACGGAGATATAAAATGTTCACAAAAAACCGCTTAATCACTGTCGGCATGGCGTTAGCCGCTTTTGCTGTTATCAATAAAGTACGCGTATTGCGTCCTGTTAAAAACTTAATTAACTAGGATTTGATATGCGCGAAATAGCAGACTTACCAACAATCACAGGCGTAGCACCGGGCGCCACCGTTTCACAGACAATCCCAGTCGGGCCAACGTATGACCGTATTCACTTTATGTATTCAGGGGTAACCCCTTCACAGATTAAAAATGTGTCTTTGAATCTCGGTACTAACATGGTTACTGAATATGCAACATTACAAGACTTGATAGATGAAAATAACCGCTTTAAACGTGTAAGCAAAGAAGGGGTGACGACTTGGCATTTTGTAAATGACCAGTTCCGCTCTGCACAGCACTTCGAATTAGTCGAGCAGCGCATGTTTTCACTCGGAACCGCAGGCGTTCGTAGCGTCCAAATCAAATTTCAAATAGATAAGGATGCTACGGCAGAAGTCGAAATAAGCGCATATGCAGAAAAAAGCGCCCCGGTCGCACCGGGTTGGCTGATGAAGCGCCGCTCGTTTTATTACACCGTCACTAATGGCCGCGTCGAAGTGCAAGACTTACCCCGTCCACCTAACGCCTCAATTTGTGCCATAGCAATTAAAGCACCGGGCATTAAGGGCGTTGAATTCTTAGTGGACAATGTTAAGTGGCGCGAATCTATTCCGCTCGATCTTCACAATCACATCATGGAACAAAACGGTAAAACGCCCATCGCCGGAGAGTTTTATCTCGATTTCTGCTTAGAGGGCGACAAGTACGGCACTTTGTTTTTAGACCCTGCCATTAGAGATATGCGTTTACGTATTGATGGCTCAGAGCAAGCGCAAGCCGAAGTGGTGGTGTATTACATGGATAACTTTGCTGTATCCACATTCTAAGGGGGCAATATGAGTGCTCAAGCAGCGGGGCCAGTACGCGCCCCTAATTCGGAAAGTATTTGGGGTGGTATCGGTGGGTTCTTATCTGATGCCGTTGCAACATACGGACAATATGAAGCGGTGAAAGCCCGTAAAAACTCAACAGGACAAGGACGGCTAGAACATGCGGCGACCCCAGAACTTGATAATGCAGCGGTGCAAGTTGAGGCCAACAAAGCCCTTCCTACGTCACAAAATAGCGCAGAGCCTGAGATATTAGGTATACCACAGAAAACTGTAATTATGGCTTTTGGAGGTCTTCTTGCGATAGGACTACTGATGAAGGTGGCCAAGTAATGCAAAACCCAAAAAACCTTAAGTATTTCGCATTCGGGGTGCTGGTTTCGGCGGGCGGTGCATTGCTTGCCGAAGTCGTGAGAAGTGTATATCGCAATCACATTAAGGAGGCTATTCAATGAACCCAATGATGGCCGCAACAGGTATACCCGGCTTTTCTAATGGCGCCCAAAGCCCCATTAGCTCAAGCGCGAGCAGCGCAACGGGAGACCAGACCCAAAATATTGGCTTTACCGGGCACGGCGTGACATTTGGTGGCGGTAGCAATAACCAGTTGTTAATTATTGGTGGTCTTGCCTTAGCTGCTTTGTTCTTGCTTAAGAAGTAACACAATGCGAATTGCACACAGTAGCGAGCTGGTAAACATTCGAGCAGCAGCCGGAAGTTCAGCAGATTATGCAAGCATTAAAGATGAGATTGAAACGGGCCGGGCTTTACTCGTTGAATATCAGCATTGCTATTGTGTGTTACGCATAGACAGTGACGGGTTGTGTGTGGTGTGCGCGCAAGGTAAAAACCTACGCACAATTGCGCCTTACATTGTAAGGCTTGCAAAGCGACTACGCACACACTCCATTGTATTTCATACCCAAAGTAGGGCGCTTAGCCGCCTTTTATCTCGATACAATTTTCAATATGAAATGACCGATACCAGCGGTTATTTCGTTTACAGGATGGTAATTAATTATGGGCAGTAAATCCCGCTCTAGTAGCCGTCAAGCCACGCATAACTCCAATACAAGTTTGGGGGTTCACGGCGATAACAACGGCTATATGACCGTTGGAAACGGTAATACATACAACATTTCACAAACAGACCATGGCTTAGTCGAAGCGTTGGTTGATATTGGTGGCAATATGGCCGACCAGTCAATATCTGCCATTGATGCAGCAAGCGATATGGCGTACTACAACAATGGCATGGTTGAGAGTGTCACGAATGATGCATTTAGCTATGGCCGAGACATTAACAGCGACTCATTAGACTTTGCGAGAGACACAGTAAACAGCGGATTTGATTTTGGGAGTGATTCGCTCGACGTTGCATCAAACGCACTTCAAGACGCGTTCGCGTTTGGTGGTTCGGCCATGCAAACCAACGGTAGCTTAGCACTCGATGCACTCTCTTATCAAAATGGCCTAGCCAATGAAGCGATGGCAAACAATGCCGACTTAGCCGGGGATATGATTGCCAGCGCTGAGGGGATGCACGCACGCAATAACGCCTTTGCGTCTAACTTGTTTGGCGATGCAGTGGGCGCCATTGAGCAAAGCGGCCAGCAAGTTTCTGATATGGCGTATTTCACTGCAAATAAAACGAGTGATTTAGCAAGTGAATTTGCCGCCGGTTCGTCTGATTTAGCCGCACTCGCGATGGAACACGCCAATCAAGCGTATTCAGAAATGTCAGATAAAACGGTGTTATCAAGCAAACAGGCTTTGCAGTTTGCCGACAACATGAGTCGCTCTGACGGTCAACAACTCGCCAAAGATACCAATAAAACCATGATGTACGTGGTTGTAGGCGTGGTCGGTGTCACCGTGCTTGCAATGATGGGGAAGAAATAACGATGTTGATTAGAAAAACAGTTAAAGCGGGGGACGTGGTTGTTGATCACGTGAGAGGGTCTAATATTGCTATCATTCGCGCAAGCGCTGAATTAAAGGTTGTTGCGAGAAATGTCGAAGGTAAACCCATCATTGATACTGAAATGTTTCAGGGCATGAACTTACAAAAGCTCAATTACGCAAGCGTTCAGATAAAAACAGAAGTTGATCAGGAAATAGAATATTGGCTTGGTTTTTATCCATACTCTTATGAAACACAGTCAGATAGACCCAGCTCTATCGTATCGCGTCAAATCCCACTCAAGTCAGGAGTGCATAAGTTATTGCGATATGACCCGCCACGTGTTCGCACGTTTATAAATTCCCCTGTAGATATTTACATAGGTGGAAAAGATTTAAAGTCGTCAGATGGAGTTGTGGAAAATGGCAGACTTTTCAAAAAAGACAAAGAAATTGAACTGTCTAACTTTGGGGATATTTACTATTGGGTATCTGATATGAATAACCGGGTATTCTATTCTCAAACAGAACCCATGATTGCATCTAAATATGTTACCGAAACCTCACCGACTCAAAGCTACTTAATATCGAAGGGTATACCGTTTGTAAATGTAGATGTTCCGCAAGCTTTAGCAAATAAAGTGTTCGATTTGAATGTAGAAATAATTCATAACAGTGAAGGTTTAAATGCAGGATTTAAACCTGCAATTTTTTACACAAAGAATGGGGCTGATTCAAATGAACTTACACGATACATTCCTTATGGCATGGGCGGCATCGGAAATGGTGTAAGTATTCAGAAGCATACAATTCAGGTGACAATGCCAGCGGGATTAAACCGCCTTTTCTTCGCTGAAACAACATTGCACAGTAATGCGATAGCGCAAGGCCATACCAATTACGGCGAATCTTTTACCTATCTCCAGAAAGTAAGTACAAAGGACCCAGAATTATTGGTGCTTGGTATATCACAGATATTGGAAGAGCGAACATGACCCAGAATACACTTATTTTAACAGTCCTAACATGCTCAATTATGGCAGGCGTATTTTACATAAATACAGATAAACCGCGTGGTATACGCAACAACAACCCATTGAACATAAAACAAGGTGATAACTGGTTAGGGCTCACCGGGTTAGATGGCCCGTTCATCATTTTCGAAAGTTACACGCATGGCCTGCGCGCCGCCGGACGTATCTTAAGAACCTACGTAACACGCTATAACATTAATAGCATATCGGCCATTGTCACACGCTGGGCGCCCAGCAGTGAAAACGATACCCAAGGGTATATAAAGTTCGTCACAAAAAAGACAGGCATAGACGAGAACAAAGCGCTAGAGCGGGGCGACTATCCCCATGTTTTAGGTGCAATGATACATATGGAAAATGGACAACAACCTTACGATATTGCAGATATTCGCAAGGGCTTTGAATGGGGGTTCTATGGGTAACTTTATCAGTAAGAACGTCAGCCTAATGCTCGCAGTTGCAGCAGCGTATTATGTCTATAAACAGATAGACGAGAAATCAAAGGTGATCACAAAGCCAATCGGCCAAGCGCTTGCTGAAATTCAGTTTGTGCTAAACGGCAGTAACTATATCAAAGTGCCTAATCCGGGGTTCTTTCTAAACCCGGATAAGTTAGACACCAATTTTAAAGTAAAGGATAAGACCTGGTTAAAAGCCATGACCATGACACACGATGACCACCAAGACTTAATAGAACAAATCTTTGATGGTGATTTTGTACTAAAACCACGTTACCAAGTGCTTATGGGCCAAGCGGTAACAGCCGGGTCAATCGCAACAGCAGACAAAGGACAGTAACAATGACAATCAGCATAGACACAATTGCAATCGTTATATCTAACGGTGTAGCACTATTTACAGCCGTAACAGTCAATAAAACGGATATACGGTGGCTTAAAGATGCAGTAAAAGAGATAAAACAGCAGATAAAATAAAAGGGCAGTTAGCCCTTTTTTAATACTATAAAACCAATTTAAACCTTAGTTAATGTTTTGAACAATAGCGAAGAATGAACAAATCACAATAAGTACAATAATGTAGAGTATTAATGGCCCCGGGTTTCCATTTTTTGCTTCAGCAGCGAGGTAAGCATTGAACTCTTTTTTACTTTGGCGACGCCCGTGACTGGTTCGATAGTTATGCTGACTACCATAAACGGTCCCTTCGGAAACGTATTGTTTAGCTGTTTTAAGTGTTGGTAATGGGCCAAAAGACATTTCTTGATCACTGTTGAGCACGTACCAATCAGAACCTTCTTTTATAATATATCGTCCATCAGATACAATATATTGCCCAGCTTGAATCCGCTTGTATGTCAGCATAACGTTCTATCTATAGTTAAACATACATTTAGTGTAGTTGATGATGCATAATTCTTCTTAGGTGATAAAAAAGAAGGGCCACAAATGCGGCCCTTAAAGTTTAAGCGCTTTTTTCCTTCTTAGCGCGATAATGCATTACAGCTTGTTTAAACCTGAACTTATCACTCATGGCGATTAAATCATTACCCATTGACTTAAGAACATCGCTCGCTTCAACTAATTCTTGTAAGTGATCTATTTGCATCTGTAAAGTTGCCGCGTTGCTTTCGTGCATGCGGTTACTTCGTTGCAAAAAATCAATCTTATTAAGATATAAAGCGTCATAACGATGGCCTCTAGGCGTCCACAGATAGCCATCACGGCATATATGGAAGCCGTTCCACTCTTTACGGTTTGAGATGATGCCGTCAATACGCGAATTGAGCATGTGAACAGCTCTAGGGCATGGTTTGTTAGTTGTAATCCATCTATCTAATGTACGTTCCGTCGTGTACATGAACTTTGCCGCTCCTTTGCGATCTAATTTTCCAAAGTTCATAAATCCAGCTCTAAATAATAGCTGCTTAAAATCCGTCATACTATCCGTACTCCTTTGACGTTGTTATGTCGAGCGTCCAAGCGCGGAATAATCTTAATGATTTTTTTAGATTGCATTCTGGGTTTTTAATTAAAAAAATCAATGGGATGAAGTGGGCAGGAATTATATATTTATAGAGGTTACGATACAATTCTGATTCGTAAGGGGTTTTTGAGACAATATGACGTAAATGTAGCAATTTAACATAACGTAAATTATGGGGTGTTAATTAATTATTATAATATACTGGTATTTTGATTTGTATTAAGCGCATGATTTACACATTAAATGTCCAATACTAGACGGTATCGGACATTTCTATACTTGTGATGAGGTGTTAAGTACCACTGCAATTTAAGAACACAATTAACTTACTTATTGCCGTTGTGAATCCTCTTGGAAAAATCTCACAATTGTACTCCAAACTTTTGACTTGACCGGCTCTTGTACTTTGCCATTCGTTTCTTTCCATGCATTCGTTGGAAATTGAATAAATTAGAGTGAGAATATACATGATAATTGTACTATAGGTAATAGACAGTATCGGGCTTTTCTGGTGTTTAAATAGCTATGCTTTTGCTCTAGCTTTAACATCTTTTTACACGCTATCGTCCCGCTACCCCATAAAACTTAGTAGCACTTTATAAAATAGTTTTTATTTAGTGACAAACCGACGTTACAAAGTGATGGCTGAAAGCCAAAAATCGTTGTTTGTCACGGTCTTATTGGTCCCTATAAACCCATGCAAACGCACTTGCGGTCTGGATTGGAATGAAAATGTATATGGGTGATCCACAATGCTCTTAACTTCACCATTATCCATCTTGTAGTATTTTACGGTGCCATTGGTGTCTATATAGTAGATGCCATAAAGGTCGACATCCCAGTTTCGATCTAACGTCATTTGTTTCGGAGTCGGTATTTTTTTAGGTTTATTATTAAAGTCCCATTGCCATAGCGTGCGCGTAACAGCGTCGATATACAGCAAGGATTCTTTATCCGGTAAAAGTCGGCCTTGATAGACGTTTATAGCTGGATAATACGAGTGTGCTGAGGTCGCACTATTGTAACTGGCTAAACGCCAGTGCAGGTGGTGTCTTTGAGCGTAAAGCACCCTATTATGTTTGTTCCAGCCTATAACATGTACAGGATCTGAACTTAACCATGTAACATGTAAATTATCGAGCTCAACATGATAGATTGCTATGCCATATTTACTACCCTGTTTAACAGTCGCAGCAATGCGTTGGTTGTCTGTTGACCACACTAGATCATAAATATCATCGAATTTAGAGTTGTTAATACTGCTTAAGTGATTGTTACCTCTAATCCATAGTGTTTTGTAACCTTTACGCGTTGAAACAAAACCCATTTTTTTTGCATCTGGACTAATCGAAAGTTCGCTATCATTACTGTTTGATGCTGTGAGTGGTAATGCGTTTTTTGGCTGGGTTAAATCTAGAGCGACGCCTTTTAAGTTTGTCTGCTGTAAAGAGAATAAAAGAGTACCGGTATTACTACTAATTTGTAAGTTTGATAATGTATTTGTGGGAAGTGGCGCTGATATTGTTTTAGTTTCACCAGTCAGAGCAAGTAAATGTACGCCCTGCTCATTGGCATATAGCAGGTGTTCATCATCGACCCAGTCATACCCAGAAATTGTAGTTTGATAGTTACTCAATTGAGTTTCGTTCCCGTCGAGGTCCACCGTAAATAGCGCGTGGTCAGATGAAGCTTTAGAACGGATATAAGCAATTTTTAACCCTGAAGGTGAAAATATCGGGTACTTATCAGTCAATCCCCGCGGTGGTGTTGAAAGTGGCTCTATTAAATCGATTAAAGCGTCGTAAATTGCTAGTCGATGTGTTTTTGAGTTGATGTGTTCTTGGGTAAAAACAAGGGTTTTGTTATTTATATGATGGTTTAAACCATAACTTTCACCGCGTAGCTTAACAATGTGCTTGATTGTGTCGTTAGACAGGTCAATAAGTGATATTGAATGAGCTTGGTTTTTACGGGTTAAAGCGAGTACAGAGTTTGTTTTAGCGGTAATTACTGGGTGCATAAATTCGTAGCCATATGCGCTGAAGTGTTCTTTGCGCTGATTTTTCACCGTCATCAATACAATGGTATCCATTTCGCCTATGTCTGATTCAATATATGTTAAATGCGTACCGTCTTCGCTTAGGTTGGGCATAAGCTTTAGGTCAGTGTTGTAAGTTAAGCGCTGCATAGAACCCATCGATATTGTGGGCTCAGTAGTTGATACAATGCGTGTTATGAGTGGCAATGTGAATAATATAATTAAAAAAAAGCTTATATAACTAATTACCCTACGCTTTGCATACTTACTTCCCGATGGTAAAGGGGCCACCTCTGCCACTAATCTGTAGCCAGTCTTGCGTATGGTCGCAATGTATTGTGGTTCGTTCAGATTGTCATCAAACGCCTTTCTTAAAGAAGAAATAACGCGATTCAAGGCATCTTCTGTGACCACTTGATTAGACCAAAATTGATTAAATAGTTCTTCTCGGTTAATGATTTGGCCCGGTCGAGCAGCCATATATTGCAAGATCAGCGCTGCTTTTGGTTCTAATCGAACTTTTTTATTAGCATGTACTGCTGTGAGTTTTTTACAATCTACAACCCACTGATTCATGGTGAAGTGGTCTAGAAAAGGGGGTTCAGTACTAGGCATAAATATATGAAGAAACTAATTTTTGTGGGTTGAATAGGTATAGTACTTATAATTTTCTCAGAGTCCAATTAATGGATTTAATTGACTATGAAGGACTGTGTTACTCTATCGTCTTTGAGCATCTTGAAATAGGTAAGACCGCAGTCAGCCTTACCTCATGAGTGGAAATTAATCTATTGATACTTGCATGGATACACCGTCAAAGTGTTGCTCTGTGGTGATGTGTATATAATGCCAGCCTGTTTTAAGATTCGTAACTTTGAGTGATTCATTGTTGCCATCAGTAATGCTTCTGGCATCCCAGTTTGTTTTGTTTGGACGACTAGAGTATTGATAGTAAATGTTGGCGTTACCCGTTCCATGCGCGGTATTTATGAACAGGTTTTTACCTAAGTATTGCTCATTAATATACAGTGAATACTGTAACTGCCCTGCACTATTTTGCGTGGCTAGACAATATTGTTTGGCAGGTTCTATTCGCCCTCCATGGGTTGGCTCTACACCTTGTTCGCAGTTATTTGGTTGTGCAATGTCATCGGATACTGTTACAAAAGTAGTATCGGTACTTTGTGCACCATGCGGGTCTTGCACGGTTAAAGAAACGCTGTACCTTCCCTCTTTGATATACGCGTGTTCAGGTGAGACCTGTGTACTGGTAACGCCGTCACCGAATTGCCAATAGTAACTTAATTCATCTTGATCAGAATCGAAGCTTCCGGCACTGCTGAAGTGTACATTAGTCCCTAATGTTGTTTGGTATGGGCCATTCGCATCGGCAATAGGGTTAGAATTATTAAGCGTGGTTTGGGTAGCTAGCAATGTGACATCAGAGAAAGCTCTGTGGCCATACAGCATGATGAAGTACTTCCCAGCACTCAGCTCGGTAATATTGCATGTTTCAACACTCCCATTTTTGTTAGGTTTACAGTCATAGTCAGTTTTAGTTGGTCGCTGTGCATACTTTACATAAAGGTCGGCATCACCTTGTGTTCCTGTTATAGATACCGTCACAGGCTGAGAGGTATTATCCACTTCATAATAAAAATAAATGGTATCTTTTGCATTACCTGAAACCGTAATTGGTTCATTTTTGGTGAGTTTAGTCGTAAGCGCAGAGCTTACTGAAATGTGAGTGTTGGTACTTGTTTGTGCGCCTTTATCATCTGTTAACGTTAAACGAACAATATAATCTCCTGGCGCTGAGTATTGGTGTGTACTATTTGCGAGTGTGCTTGTTACGCCATCTCCAAACTGCCAATAGTAAGCCACGATATGACCATCAGAATCAAGTGAATCTTCACTCGAGAATTGCCCAGGTTCAAATAATGCCAGTTCTGACGGTGCGTTGATAACGGCGATAGGTGGATTGTTTGCGGGCGAATTGTCATCTCTGTGTGTGATAGTAAAGTAATCGACAATATCACCTTGCGGACCGAGAACATGTGCTTTGAGAGAGTTGGCAAAAATATCTAAAACAATTGAGCCTCGGCCACCGTATATATAATCTGTCGGATGACGCTTCCCCTCACTTATTTCGTCTGGGCGTACTTGCCTTGCATACCCCTTTCCACTACCTGCACTGGCTCCGTGAGTTATAAAAACGGCCCCTTTTTCTCCCTGTTTTTTAGTATAAGCGCCATCCTTATCAGGTTGACCGTTGCCACCGTGCATTATGTGTGTAGAAGGATTGTAATCCCCCGACTTTTTGTGGTGATCAGCCATTAACACAGAACGGGTGTAAAAATGATTATGACCAGCTAAAATAAGATCGACGCCGTACTGTTCAAGTACAGGTAAGAAGCGCTCACGCATAAAGATCATGTTTTCTGCTTCATCTGAATCGTGACCACTTTTTCCATACACTGGATGATGAAATGCACTGATAAGCCATTCACTGTCATTCGCTGCTAGGTCCTGTTTTAGCCAATCTAACATGGCACTAGACTCTTTATAATGCTCTTTGTCAGATGAGTTGAGCACGACAACATGAATATTGCCATAGTCAAACGAGTAATAGGCTTCATGAGATGATGCAACACCGCCTGATTGGGCATTCGTAGGGATGGAAAATAAATCATAGAAGCCACCCGTTTGGGTTTCAACATCTGCAGAGCGATTATCATGATTTCCCATAATAGGCCAAAGAGTTGATTGTTTTAAAATAGTGGGATATTGACTAAATACGGCATTGTCATACTCGGTGATGGTGCCATCGTTATACGCATTATCACCTAACATCATCCAAAAATCAGGCGGTGTATTGCCTGCGAATTTCAAATATCCGTCCCGTACAATTTTTTGTGCGGTGGTATCTGGATCTGTGCCAGCTCTTCCAGGATCGCCTAATATCCATATTCTTGTATTCTTACCACTGTCTTTTAATGGAGAGGTGCGAAAATAAGTTTGTTCATCATTGCCACTGAGTAACGTTGCACCATCATATATTGCATAGAAGTATTTTTTATCAGGCTGTAGCTTGTCTACGGTTATTTCGTGTTCTGTACTCAGTGCTTCAGAATAAGAGAGTGGTTTCAGATTGCCAAGTGACTCTCCATAGTGCAATTGTGATTTTACAGGGGTATCTGTTTGCCAACGTATTGTGACTTGTTTTTGCGCCGCCATTTGTAAATACGGGCCTCTAGTGAGATCCGCTGTGTGGCCGACAAATGAGGTGCTTATTAAGCTTGTTGCTAAAACTAAATTAATTATTGTGGTTTTCATTCGTTATAAACCTGCGTTGTTTTAATTGTTGTATACGCGGCAGCATATGCCTCGAAGTTATACCTTGGAACAGCATTTAGTTTTTTGTTAGTGATGTTGGTTGATAAAACCTAATGTAAAGCGATGTTATTTTTATAATTAGTAATATCAGAATGATAGTGTTAAAGTTTTGAGTCGAAATGCTTATATAGCACAATCTAAAACGTATATAACATTATGGTGTTTGTGAGTGAGAATGAATAAAGCGTTAAGGTTTATTTTTATAGTATGTTTAATTGCGTTAAGTTCGCAATCTTTGGCGCAAAATGTGCTCGTTCCAGTCAATGCAAAATGGCGATATTATGATAGCGCCATAGCACCTGCTAACAATTGGCATCACCCACTTTTTGATGATTCAAAATGGCCGTTAGGGAAAGCACAATTGGGTTTCGGAGAAGGAGATGAACAAACACGTTTAGCAAAGACAAGTGCAGGAACGCCGATTATTGCCTATTACTTTCGTCATGAGTTTAATTGGAATGGCCCTAATGTCCCCACTAAGCTTAATTTACGAATGTTGGTTGATGATGGCGCAAGAGTCTTTATTAATGGCATCGAAGTCCACCGCTTGCTACTCCCAAATGGTACACAATCAGGGCAACCCCGCTTAACTTCTAATAATAGTGATGTTCACTTTGCAACAGGTTCTTTGATTGAATATATGTGGTATGAAGTGACGCTTAATAAAAAAGTGACGCTGCAACAAAATAATGTCGTCGCGGTCGAAGTAAGGCAAATATCTCAACACAGTAGTGACTTAAGCTTTAATCTAGAGTTACTCCTAAAGTAACGCTAGACAATGGATAAGTAACCTCAGCTCTGGATAAGCGAATTTGCCCAATAAAGCTATTTTACTCACTCTCAGCGTTGCTTTCATTTGTAATAGCCCGCTATTACTGCATAAAAGCGCCTTGATATTGAACAAAATGTCATCATTGGATTGTACGTAAGTTTGTTTACAAAACATCGTCTATTCCAAAACCCTTATCCAAACCTGAGGTTAAATAAGTAATTGACTAGAGCACTAAGTAATCTACCTATGTAAGCCCCCTTCATTGACTTGTTTCTCGATTTTCTATCACTTCTTACATCGATTTCCAAAAATTTATCGTCAATTCGAATGCGGTAATGCCATTGTGAATTTGGCGCCACCATGTTCACTATCTTGTATGGCAATGGCGCCTTGGTGCAGGCTAACTATTTCTTTAACAATAGCCAGACCTAATCCAAAGCCTGATTGGTTATTCGCTTCTCTTATTCTGTAGTATGGCGCAAATACTTCCTGCTTGTGGTTGTCGTCAATGCCCTCGCCATCATCTTCAATTATTATGGTTAAGGTTTCGCTGTTTGCAGTTAAAAGAACATATATATGTTCTTTGGCGTACTTATCTGCATTGGTAATTAAGTTTCCAAGCGCTCTGGCCAATAAGGAAGGGTCAGCGAGTACAAAATAACGTAAGGATTGGTTGTTGATGTAATGTAAGGTATGCACGCATTCGAAAGTTAACTTATCACACAAGGTCTGTATAAATTCGTGGAGCTCTAGGCGTTTTAATTCGGGTCTGAGTTCAGCTCTTTCCATTTGTGCGTAGCTGAGTAATTCATCGACCATATCTTCAAGAGAAAAAAGTTCATCTTCAAGTTCTTTAATATGGTTCGAATTTACTCCTTTTTTATTTAAACTTAGTAGTTCTAAATGTAATTGCATACGAAATAGCGGTGAGCGAAACTCGTGCGCTATTGTGTAAGTCAAGCGTTTGTGACTCGTTAAAAGGTGCTCAATTTTATCAGCCATCACATTGACGCACGTATTGAGCTGACCAATTTGTAAATGTTGCTTGACGGGTGTTCTCGCAGCCATATCCCCTTCGCTGATGCTAATGAGCGTTTTTTCAATTAGGGCTAGTTTACGATGTAATACAAAAAACCAAATAAAGCAGCACAATGCCACACACACCATAAGTGCAATGATAATATAGTTCTCTATCGTTTCTTCAATCTGTATTAACGGGTGGTTATAGTCCCTCGCGATTCTATAATAGTTATCTTCTGTAAACGCCTTGAAGTAGTTAAACTCTTCATCATCAAACCAGACATTGCTCTGGGTTAAATGCGTTTGCACATAATCGGGGATTTGTGTTTTTCCTATTAATTCGATGGTTATTTGGTTATGTTCAGCAATCATATTTAATAAAGACTGCCGACGTTCTGGTGAGATATGTGGGTCTAATTCTTCGAGTAATTGTATTTCAGCCGAGAATCGGCGGGCATCAGTGATGTTATCAACGTCAATAATGGCATACGTATTAATTAAATGTGCGAGTACCACAAACCCATAAAGCGTCAGCAATAGCCCTGTATAAAATGAAATAAATAACCTAGTCACGATATGACTCCCGAACAATCTTAAATTTACTTTACGTAGTAGGCCTGTAGGTTACCTGTTTTTTATTGATGCGACTGTATGGGATTGTATGGGGTTTACTTACCAAAAGTCGGGTACGAACATATAACCCTTGCCACGAACTGTGATGATCCCCTGGGGGCGGCTTGTATCGTCTTTTAATTTTTTACGAATTTGCGATATTTTATTATCGATTGACCTGTCGAGGCCGTCATAATCAATATTTCGCAGTGATTTAAGTAGATGTTCTCGACTTCTAACTTGCTCAGAATGTTCAACCAAATGCCACAGTAAAGCAAATTCAGACGGAGTAAGGGTAATTAACTCATCGGCAAGTGTACAGCGTTGAAGTGTTTGGTTTAACCACAGTGCGCCAAAGGTCTTTATTGTGTTTGTCTCGCTACTTTCTTGAATATTGTTTGTAACATTTTGGTTATTTGTGCGGCGTAACAGGTTTTTAATGCGTGCTAATAATACCCTTGGCTGAATAGGCTTTTGCACAAAGTCGTCAGCACCGATTTCCAGTGCTGCCACTTGATCCATATCATCACCGCTTGCTGTGAGCATTAAAATTGCGCCGTGATAGTGTTCTCTAACTGCGCGGCAAATACTTAATCCGTCTTGATGAGGTAACATGAGGTCTAATATAACGAGCTCAGGAGACTGGTTTACGATGTGTGAAACGGCATGTTCACCTGAAGTCAGTATTTCGACATCAAAGCCATACCCTGAAAAATAACTATTGAGTAAAGAAGCCAATTTTCCATCATCTTCTACCAGTAAAATACGTGTAGGCTGGGGCATATACTCTGCAAAAATAATTAATTCAACGAGTAATAAAATATAACAGACATAACGCAAAGAGGCACCTTTATCAGGTGCCTCTCTACATTTTTAAACAATTTTTTGATTATTTGATAAGTAAAAACTTATCTAGTTCCTGTTGGGTCATCTCATGAATTGAATCAAAAGCGGCTGAATCTATCGTGAAAAAATAGAATTCTGGGCCGAGTTCTTTGCCTAACATTTCTCTAAAATAAGTCAGTTGTGGACCATGAGCGGGATCATCTTTTTCGAGGTCTGCGGCAGATTTACCCGCGTCATTACAACACCATGAGTGTACCCCAACGACTGCGCCTGGTGTGTATGTACGGCTGAACCCCGCGGCATATAAATCAACACCACCCGAATATATTTTAGAAGTCGCTTCTACTTTGGTATTTAATTGTGCGTTGCGTATTAACCTGCCTGTATGCATGTTGATATCGTCATTCAAAGAACCCCCAATAGATTGTAGTAATAGTGTTTTTACAGCAGGTTGGTTGTTAATTAAGTCATTTAATTGTACATATGTTAAAGAACCAAGCTCGCCATTGAGTTTTGCCGTGTCACCTTCAACTTCTATACTGCTATTGCCACTGGAAAGGAGCGATTCATTTATAAGCAACCTGACAGAGTACTCCCCTGTGGTGTTATTAATACTTCCTGAATAGATAATATTGTCGCTATCATCCGAAGTCGTGTTAAGACCAGTCCCAAAGAAGTAAGCGGTCGGCTCGGCAATGGCGTCGTTAATATCATCTAATTCGGTTTCTAATACGGTAAGTGAGGCAATAGGTTGATTATTGTCAAAATCAAACCCGAAAAATAAATAGCCTTTGTCGTATTTCGCATAAATAACGTTAGCATCTCTATCGCTATCTACATAAGATATGTCATATTTTACGCCATTAATTTGTAGGTCAAGCGCATCATATTGGCGCTTAAATGTTTCAATATATTGCGCAACGTTTTCTGGCTGAATAGAATGTACAGCAGCAGGTTCTGGTGTAACGGGTGTTGGAGTTACAGGCGTTGTAGGTGTTTCTGATTTTACTGGGGCAGTCGTCGGTTTAGTGCTGCTACTGCTTCCACAAGCTGATAGTATAATTGCAGCAGTGAAAGGCAGTGTTAATTTGAGTAAAGTATTCATAATATGTTTCCAAGCTAGTTCGATGGTGAGAATTCTAGTGGAGTATGTGAATATACAATATCTGTCATGTGTCATAGAAATGTATGTGAAATGCTTACATTGTGGTTACTGTACTTGAGTTAGAAACGTTGCTACTTTAATAAGTCTAAATTTTTGAATAATCGCTGGTGGGTTACGTGCCACCAGCAATTTGGGGGATGATCTCATCTGAATTCTTGATATGTCTCCATATCGCCCAGTTTAAGTGCTAAGTCCATACCGAGTGAGTTCAGGTTTGACTTATCAGTATAGCTTTTGATGATTAAGCGCAATTGTTTTAAGGCTTTTTCACTTTGCCCCAAACTATCAAGCACTAATACATAGGTGTAGGCATAGTGCGGGTTGGTCTTGTCTAATAGCATTGCTTTTTTAATATGGCTCATTGCAAGGTCAAGTTGCTTAGTGCGCACAAAGTGCAAGCCTAGGGCATATGAAATAATGGACGAGCGTGGAATTGTAACAATGCCCTTTTCTAATATGGACTTTGCTTGGTTTTCTCGTTTTTGACTTTGATATAAATCGGCTAAATTGATATACCCTACTTCATGATATGGGTCTAATTCGATGGCTTGAATAAGTGCTTTTTCCGACCCCTTTAACTGGCTGGCGCTTGCCAGTAAAGCAGCATGCTCTACTAAACCCTCTCCTCGCCAACTATTTAATGCTGAAACACCCATGAGTTCTTTAAATGCATGAACAAACTTGGGGTGTGATATATCAGTCATACCCGATAGAATCATAGTGCGTGACGCGCTTATTCTGACAGCTTTGTAAGCGTCATTCAGTAACGGTAGTAACTGTGTATTTAATATTGCGTTTGGCATTAACTTGGATGCTTCGATGGCGGCCAACCGTAGTAACGGCTCATCGTGCTTTAAATAATGAATGAGCTTTTGTTGTTGCTTTGCATTAGATATAGTTTTGAGCAACTGCAGCGCGCTTGCTCTACGAATAATACTGATCTTGCTGTCATTGATAATGTTCCAATGTTCGTTGTCAGACAGAACTAGACCCAAGTTTAATTTTACTAGGTTCATTTCATTCACAGTCAGAGGTTTGGGTTTACCATGCCATTGATTTACTGCATTGCTTGCCCACTGTGCGCTTTTGTTCTCATGACAGCGATTACACGAGTTTGGCGTACTAAAACGTGCAGATAAATGAGGCCTAGGGATTTTAAAACTGTGGTCACGGCGTTTATCTACACCCATGTATTCTGTTTCCGGCATATGGCAATTTACACACAAACTTCCTGCCGATTCTGTTTGATGTCGGTGATGTTCATAGCTATTGTAAACATCATTGCTGTGGCATTGTAAACACAACCCATTGCCCTGCTGCTTTACTTTCATAGTATGTTTATCGTGGCAATCCAGGCAATTTACCCCCGCTTTATACATCTTACTTTGTAAAAACGAGCCATAAACATACACTTCGTCTTTTATTTGTCCATCGGCATGATAATACGGAGATATTGGTAATTGCGGAATGAACTGATCTAAAAATGCTGCTCCGGTGGTAATGCCGTCAGTTAACGGGAGTCGTCTTGAATGACATGAGAAGCAATTGTCCATAAAACTATTGTCTCGTTTGGGTCCATGCCATACCGCGTTCGCGCCATTTGACTCAAATACCCAGCTTTGATTTTTTAAAGACTTAGTTGAGTGTGTTGCAGGCCTGTTTGGGGATTTTAGAAGATGCTTTTCGGCGTGGTCATTTAACTCTGTATGACAAGCATTGCAACTGACATTAACGTCCTTAAAGGTTGTATTAAAGGTGTTACTCTCGCTATCGTAGTGTCTCTTTAAGCCTGTTGAGTGGCAATCGGCACACATACCATTCCAATTTTGTAACGGTTGGGTCCAATGCAAACGCTTTGATGAGGTCATCATTGCGTCTGTATAGTTTGGATACCAACGTTGCCCTCCAAGGTTTTTTGCTCTACTGTCCCAGCTAAAAGGAAGTACCTGTAATCGACCATTTTGTGTTTCAACCAAATATTGTTGCAATGGTCTATGACCAAACGTGTACTTAATCACCACCGTGTGTTCGGTATCTTTGTCGGTAACCGTCATGAGGTATTGGTCGGTGCGTTTATAAAATCTGACTATTTGTTCATGGTGGTTTATGGTCTTATTATTAAAATCTCCAAGGACATTTTCGGGGGTTGCATCTAACATGGCTTTTGCGTGGTCGGAGTCGAGCCAATCAGTAGACTGTTTCGCGTGGCAGTTAACACATGATGGCTTTGCGTTGGTGACTGCATAGACGGTGGTGACACATAAACCATTCATGTAAATAATTAATATGGTTCTGAACACCCTCCAATTAAACATGATCAAACTTATATACGGTATGTTGCTTAAATAAGGCACCTGACTTGAGTATCGGGCTGGGAAAAAGCGGGTTATTGATGGCATTGGGAAATCGTTGTGCTTCTATGCATATTCCTTGATAAGGTTTAAATGGTGGCTCTAGGTGTTGTCCAGAATAAAATTGAACACCTTCATAGTCGGTATATACCTGCATACGAATACCTGTATTCTTTGCTATTAGGGTTGCGACTGGTGATTGAGCTAAATGGGGATTGATCACATAGCAATGGTCAAATCCGCGATTGGCAATAATTTGTGGGTCGTTAGCTGATCCTATAGTTAATCCGATGCTTTTTAGTTGGCTGTTAAATGCAAAATCACCGTCACCCACCGATTTCATATCGCCTGTCGGAATACCTAATTCATCTATTGGTAAGTATCGCGTAGCATCAAGGGATAAGAATAGGTTATCGACGGACGTTTCTGCGAGATTGAAATAACAGTGATTACATACTGATAAGAGGGTGTCTTGAGTGCTGGTTGCATAATAGCTAATTTCAAGTGCGTTATCCTCAGTCAAATTATAGCCAACCGTAATATTAAGATGCCCAGGGAGACCATGTTCCATATGTTTTGACTCTAAATTTAACTCTAAATAGGTAAGTGTCCGAGTTGTTTCGTTAACTTGCCATAGGTGCTGCGAAAAACCTTTTTCGCCACCATGTAAGCAGTTTCCCCGGTCATTTTTATCTAACATATAACGGGTTTGATTTAAGTAAAACTGGCCATTCTCTATTCTATTACTGACAGGCCCGACAGTGGCACCGATATATGCTTTGTCGTTGAGAAAGCATTGCGGGTTATCATATGTCACAGTCATTTCAGTTAGACATTGATCAATCGGCACTTTAATAGAACTTACCCGCGCACCTAGGTTTACGATTTTCACGGTCATAGCGTTGTTGTTTTGCAGTTCGTATTCTTGAATTTTACTCATTATTACTTCTTATTACTTCTTATTATTGGTATATACGTATAAATAGTCAGCTAAGTTGTGTATTACCACCAAGTCACATACAGTGCGGCTAAAATGATCACGCAGCCCAGTCCCGCAATGTTAAATGCTTGGCTGGTATTGAATAACTCAGAGGTAACACCAGTACTTACGCTAGCAGAAGTAGGTAAATGACAGGACCTATTGTCTGTTATATGTCCAGTGGTTGTATTAGAGGTAATAATCGCAGTTAATAAACACATGAGAAACACTAAGCCAATTCTGTCCATAAATGGAAAGTTGGGGAAGTAATAGGCTAAAGCGATTGAATACAAAGCCGACCCAATCGCTGCTGCAAGTGCTCCCTGTGAGTTTGCGCGAGGCCAAAACATCCCCAGCAGGAAAATGACGACGATACCGGGGGTAAAGATACCGGTGAACTCCTGAACATATTGAAATGCTTGTTCAAACTGACCTAATAAAGGTTTCGCGACTACTAATGCTATCGTTAATGAAAAAACGGCAGCAACGCGGCCAATAAACACATAATGGTGTTGGCTCTTATGTGGTTTAATTTCTTTATATAAATCCATGGTAAATATGGTTGAAATAGAATTTGTCATAGACGCCAGTGAAGAAACAATCGCTGCAACCAGAGCCGCAAAAATCAGCCCCTTGATACCCGAAGGCATTAGCCCCATCATGGCAGGATACGCAAGGTCAGGTGAAGGTAGTTTGGGGTAAAGTATGACAGCGGTAATACCGGGTAACACGACAATAAATGGCATCAACAGTTTTAAATAGGCGGCAAATGCAATGCCTTTTTGTGCTTCATTTAAGTCTTTTGCCGCAAGTGCACGCTGAATGATATATTGATTGAAGCCCCAGTAACTGATATTCATGATCCATAAACCACCAACCAATACGGAGACACCAGGAAGACTTGCGTAGTGACTATTCTCTGGGGATAGAATCATATCGAAATGACTGGGTAGTTGCTCAGAAAGCTTTGTAAACCCGACAATAATGCCCTTACCTGCTGACACCTGGTTGAGCGCCAAGTAACTTAAAAGTAACCCGCCTAAAACCAATAAAACAACTTGAATAATATCTGTATAGGCAACTGCTTTTAGCCCCCCATAAGTGGAATATGCAACAGAGAAAAGGCATAGTAATAGCATGCCAATCATGGCATCTAAACCAGAGATAGATTCAATCGCCATGCCCGCCAACCATAATACGGCGGTCAAATTAACAAATATGTACACCACCAGCCAAAACAGTGCGAGCGTAACTTTGACTGGTTTATTGTAACGCTGTTCTAAGTATTGCGGCATTGTGTAAATTTGTTGCTTTAAGAATATGGGTAGTAAGTATTTGCCAACAAGTATTAACGTAATTGCGGCCATCCATTCGTATGAAGCAATGGCGAGTCCCATCGCATACCCAGAACCAGACATTCCTATGATCTGTTCTGCTGAAATGTTTGATGCAATCAGTGATGCGCCGATGGCCCACCATGGTAATGCTTTACTTGCTAAAAAGTAATCCTCGGTATTTGAGGCAGCTGACTTGTCGCTTTTTGATATGTACAATGCGACGGTCAGTAATAGCACGGCGTAAAAAACAAGTACGGTAATATCCAGCTGGCTTAATGTCATAGGTTTTTTTTCTCATTATTATTGTTATATATCGTTAAACTAGCTGTCTAAGCAGCTTGTGAAGTGAGCGATATTTGTGTGTTTACTATGTACTCCTTGCACAGCTGAACACACAAATATTGTGGGAATGAGGCCGGTTGTTGTCATATATTTAGAATTGATAACTGACGTTATCCAATCAACATAGTCTGTGGGTAGTAACGCAATTACGCAGCCACCAAAGCCACCCCCAGTCATTCGTACCCCTCCTTTGTCACCAATTTCTGATTTAATTATATTTACCAGTGAGTCTATTTCAGGCACGGTATTTTCAAAGTCATCTCGCATCGATTCGTGAGATTGCTTCATTAAACGTTGCATTGAATGGATGTCTTGATCCGCCATGGCCTCTACAAATTCAATTACTCGTTCGTTTTCGCTGATCACATGCCTAGCGCGTTTGGCGATAATGGGGTCTAATATATGCTGCTGTCGGTTAAAATCAGCGAGGCTAATATCACGCAGTGCCGAAAGGCCGAGTTTGTTTGCTGCTTGCTCACACTGGGCCCGGCGTTCGTTGTATTTACTGTCCACTAACCCGCGCTTTCTATTTGAATTTACAATCAAAAGGCTAAAGTTATCAGGCAGTGAAACATACTTTGTCTGCATAGACCGACAGTCAATTAAAGATGCTTTCCCTTCTTTTGCGTTGGTAGAGATGAGTTGATCCATAATGCCGCATTGGCACCCTACAAACTGATTTTCCGCTTGTTGGGCTATTAAGGCGATATCGGTATCGCTTAAATGCAATGAATATAACTGATCGAAGCTACTGACTATTGACACTTCTAAAGCGGCCGAAGAACTTAACCCTGCGCCTTGTGGTACGTCTCCGTAAATAACCATATCCACGCCTGAAATATTATGTCCTAAGAGGCGAATATGTTGTACGACGCCTCGTACATAATTAGCCCAGAGTTTATTACTGGGAGCGATATTATTTGAAAGCTGGAACTCGTCAATTTCATTGTGGTGATTGGCAGAAATAACGCGGACCTTATTGTCGTGGCGGGGGCTTGCGCATGCAACAACATGAAAGTTTATTGCACAGGGTAAAACATACCCGTCATTATAATCAGTGTGCTCACCAATCAAGTTAACGCGTCCAGGTGCGATAGTTGTTAATTGTGGTGCACTTTCAAATATCTCAGTAAATAACGCTTTTGTTTTTGCTTCAACGTGTGACATGGTTAATGCATTCCTTTATTTTTAGGCCGTAGTAGCGTGTAAGCTGTAATGAATGTCTGATGTTTCTCGCAATCTTTCAGCGGCTTGCTCGGGGGTGAGATCACGCTGTGTTTCAGCTAACATTTCGTATCCAACCATAAACTTTTGCACACTGGATGAACGTAATAATGGTGGATAAAAACTCGCGTGAAGTGTCCATTCGAGATGTGCATCATCATCATATGGTGCACCATGCCACCCCATAGAGTATGGAAATGAGCAATTGAATAAATTGTCATACTTAACCGTTAATTTACCTATTATGTCGGCTAAAGATATTGACTGGCTTGCACTGAGCTGGGTCATTCTTTGAATATCAAATGTTGGTAAAACGAGCGTTTCAAATGGCCAAGCTGCCCAATACGGTACGACCACCACCCAGTGCGCGTTGCTAAGTATTAGCCTTTTAGCATTGATGCACTCTCGTGCAACATAGTCTTGTAGTAAGTTGGTGCCATACGTTTGGAAATAGTGAGATTGTGCCTTTGCTTTTCTGGCAACCACGGTCGGGATCTCATTTTGTGCCCATACTTGCCCATGTGGGTGAGGATTAGAACAACCCATTAAGCTGCCCTTATTTTCAAATATTTGTACCCAACGATAGGAGCTTCCTAACTCATTGCATTGCGCTTTCCAAACCTTTACAACGTCACATAATTCAGATGGTTGAAGCAAAGGTAGTGTTTTACCATGGTTCGGAGAGAAGCATATAACACGGCTTTCGCCTTGCTCTGTGTGCATCGTAAACAGTGGGTCATCACTACTATAAATAGGTGTTTGCGGACTCAAAGCAGCAAAGTCATTGTTAAAAACAAACGTAGAGTGGTAATGGGGGTTTTTTTGGCCAGTAACACGATGGTTGCCTGGACACAAGTAGCAATTTGGATCATGGTTTGGTTGTGTAATGCCCTCAGGCTCCATTGTTTTGCCTTGCCAAGGTCGATTAGCTCTGTGGGGAGAAACTAAAACCCACTCATCTAATAATGGATTGTAACGGCGATGTGGATGAACCGTCGGGTCAAACACTCCTTCACTTTGGTGGCTCGGCATATTCTTAACCTGTCAGTAATATATACAAGCATTTATACTAAACTTAATCTTTCTCACATACGTTCCTAAAAATAACTATTTTAGTCTCAAAAAACACTCAACGAAGTGACAAAAAAGCCTATGAACAATTTCGTAGGCTTTGACAACAAAGGGTAAATTGTGGATAGTTAATCGAGGGTATTGTAACGGCCCGTTAGCGTGACATTGGTAAAAGATGGATCTGCAGATAGCATAATGTAGTAGGTACCGGCTTTGACATTCCTAATGTGACACGTTTCGGTTGTACCCACTTTCCAAGGCCGGCATTCGAAATCTGACAGTGTTGGCGCGCTGCCATATTTAACATGCATATCAGATTCTCCAGCCCCCCCGACAGTGCTGAAAGTAAGAGAGCTGGCGTTGTCAGGTACTGACATTGAATATGTCACTTGCTGTTGTTCTGAGACTGACACCATTTTACTTACATTATTTTTAAGTGTGAGGTCGTCTTCAAATGAGTTCTGAATATACCGTGCTAGAAGCGTGGTATTATTGAACGTATGTGTTGCCTTTATACCGATGTAATTCCAACCAGGCTTCACATTATCAATGACAATAGTTTCTGAGTTAGTTGGCCCTGTTGATTTATGTTCATATTGACTGCCGTTATTCGCGCTACCGTGTTCATGGTATAAATCGGCGTTACCAGATCCGTGGCGTAATGTCAGTTGTAATGAAACGTTTTTAAACCCTTGAGGCACAGGTAAACCATACTCGCGAGTTTTACCAGTAGTTTGGCCCGTTAAACACGAAGCGACGCCTGCAGATAGTGTAAAGTCTAAATTGGGACGGCCTAAATGACATGCGTTAACTGCTACAGTGTCTGGGCCTTGATAGTCATCGGGGTTTTTCGGCTCAACAGGAGATGGGGGCCGCGTAGTGTCAATTTTACAGCCGTATGAATTGACGGTTGATAGCCAATTAGCAAACTCTGCATCGAAAGATTGCGTGTCAATCCACACATCAACAAGATCATCTCTATATGTTTGAAACTGCCCTTCTTTGAATAAGGACATCATCTGGAAGAACTGGCTGTTTTTTCGCTCAAACATAAATCGGTTTGCTAGGTACCCCCAGTCATAGATACGCTCTTGTCCAACCCCATATTCATTATTAAAAATTGTGCTTAACGGATATTTTTTGGTTCTGGCTATGTCAATGGCGTCATCATTGCAATTTTTGAGAGAGATATATTCAGCAATACCTTCACCAAACCAGACGGTTCGACCTGCGTCATCGCTGTCTCTGAAACTCCCTTTTGAGACAAAGCGGCCTTCTAGATAATGAATGTATTCATGGCGAAGATTCCAAATATCGAAAATGGGCCGCTCAGAAACATGCTCATACGCATAAAAAGTAGCTTGATCGCCAGAGCGGCTTGGGTCCCCTTCTCGATATGTACCACCGTTATTCGTACTGACATTAAATAAGGCTCCTCCATAAGTGACCCATTCTTTTTTGTCATTGAATATAATCATTCTGAGTTTGTTATTGTCATCAGGGACAACCGGTACTCTGTTGGTTTGTAATGTACTGTGAAAATGGTTTTCGTGACTTTTAAGTGAATTACACGTCCACTCTAACTGTTGCTGGTTCATATCTTGCGCCCAAATAAACAACGTTCCAGATGGGCAAGTTTTTCTATCACCAAGGACTTGGGTAATAATTTCTTGTGTTTTGTGACAAACATTGTAAGCAGAACACATGTTGTTATAGTTAATGCTTTCTAGTACTGCTAAATATAATGTTCTGGCCTTGTCATCTTCTAACGGTCCAAAGCTGTCGAAAATCGTCGATATGTGTTTTGTTAGCTCCGTCTGTATCGCAGCAAAATGAGGATCGTTCTTACCCCGATACATATTTGCAAGCTGGTAGCCTAAATTAAATAAATGGTAGTCATTGTCACTTTTAGTTAGCCATGTGAGATTGGTATTAATAAAGTGAGCCATTTCGATAATGAGCGCTTTATTGTGTTCATCAGTACGACAACTCGCTTGTTTTGCACAGGCGCTTAGTGTTTGCCAAAATAGTGGAGTTACAGCTTGTCCCCAGTTATCGACTTGTTCATATTCCGCATTATAACGACTCAACATGGCGCGAGTAATGTGAATAAAACGCTCCCCTATGACGGCGTTTTTTATAATACCGGTCGCGTTGCGAACAACTAAAGCATGTTGTGCAGACTTATCAAAAAAATGGCTATTTTGATAAACTGCATTAATTGCTTCCTCCATGCCATGTTGTGTTGTCGGTGTGACAAATCGCCTTTCATCGTAATAGGCATAGGCTTTCAACCAATAAAACAAACTGCTGATATAATCGGTGTCATTAAGCCCATTATACGTCACCATCTTGGTTTTTATTTCATTAATAACGGTTGAAAAATTCGCATCACTGTAAGCGCCTAGCGCTTGCGTTTCAGGGCGGTCGTTAAATAAGGTGTTTATACATTCTCTGCCGTTGTTTTTTATTGCAGCCAAAAATACAGCACCTTTTAAACCGGTGAAGACATTGTTGGGACATGTGGTCTCTGCGTCAGTTGATTGGGGGGGGAGTATGAGCTGTGTTGAAAGTTGCTTTTGGCGTTTTTCTCGTTTATCTATTAAGTGAACATCAGGGTACAAAGCACTTGGTATGTAGCGCGAGTTATGATCAGTATGTTCAATGTCATGATGTGTGGCTATATTTTCATGAAAAGCAGGATCTCTTGTATCCGCCGTTGATGTATTTGCCCATGGGGCACTTGATATAAGTGATAGTAATATCAATGACAACTTATGGTAATTTCTCATAGCGTCCTCTGTTATTCTTCTATATGTTGTATGAATTATATTGTTACGGTATGAAGAGCCCTAACACGGTGTGCTAGGACTCAAAAGTAACCATGAAGAGTTATTGAGTGTTTGTGCGGCAGCTTTGAGTATCAAAGTCCATAACGATTGTTGCCCCTTCAGAGATGCCAGATACATCAATATATCCCCAGTATCTTGCATTACTTGGTATATCGTAAATTAGGCATTGTTGCTCACCTTGTGCCACTGATTTAGCGTCAAAATGGTTGCGTGGTATAGAAGGTCGGCCACCGTTTTTGAAATATACTTGAGCGTCAGCAGAGGCATTTAACATGGTAATAGCAACACTCTGATGTTGGTCAACAGCTCTAAATGCATAGCTTGCACGGTTGCCAATACAGCGAGCTTCTCCTGATAACAAATCTCTGGTGGTTTTGTCAGCATCACTGACAGAACATGCATCTGTTAAAGCTGGCATTGCAATTGTGAGAGACTTACTTGTACTAGAGACTAGGCCATCATTATCGGTGACAGTGAGCGTTACATCGAACAGCCCTAATTGGCTATAAGCATGAACAGGGTTTTGTTGAGTGCTGGTCGTGCCGTCACCAAAGTCCCAAAAATAACTGACAATATGTCCATCAGAGTCGTAAGAATTTGCAGCACTGAAGGCAACGTGTTCGTTTACAACACTGCCAGATATCACTATGTCGGCATGAGGAGCTTGCTTAGGTATATCATTGACCAGTGGTCTACATCCAGGTACATCGTAATCCATAACGATGGTCGCCCCGTTAGGCTGGCCAGATACTTCAATATATCCCCAGTAGTTAGCATCGGCCGGAATCGTATAATAAATACATTGCTGATCGCCCTGTGTCTCAGATACAAGAGTATGATCGCCATTGCCTGTTTTAGGCCAGTTACCATCCCCGAAATAAATTAAAGCGTCATCAGGTGCGCCAATTAGGGTAATCGCAACATGTGTGTGACCGCTATTTAAATTATTAAAAGAAAACGCTTTTCGATTTTCAATACAGCGAGGCGCAGATGGCAGTATTTCTCTTGAATCATTGGGTGCATTATCACATGCAGAAACAAGTGGTGGATGATCAATATTAACGATAACGCGTGCGGTCGATGTCATATCATCATTGTCGGTTATGCTCAAAATAACCTCGTAAATACCCGCTTTTGCATATTGGTGTGTTGGATTAGCAAAGTCACTGCGAGTACCGTCTCCAAAATCCCAATCATAAGTGACTATTTGACCATATTGATCTGATGACTCTTGGCTACTAAAGTTAATGGAACTACTTACTTGTACATCGTTTTGTAACGCTCTAGCAATGGCAATTGGTGCTTGTGGTGGTGGTGGAATATTCGTACAAGCATTATAAGAACATAGTTCTCTGATTGCCGTGATATCTGCGGCATCAATTCTACCATCACCATTAATATCAAATGACGAGTCTATGGGGTCGTTGTTATTGAGGGCGGCATTAAATGCGGCAATATCATCTATATCTACGTCCCCGTCGTTATCGATATCACCAATCGGGAGAATCGTCACCGTCGCTTTGTTTTCATGGGTTGCACCGTCATTATCAGTTACAGTTAATGTTGTAAAGTATGTTCCGGCTTGTGGGTAGGTGTGAGTAATAGATTGCCCCGCTTTGACAACACCATGGCCAAAATTCCACGAGTAATCCACTATTTGTCCGTCTTCATCGCGAGACTGACCGCCATCAAAGTTAATTCGGTATGTTGCTCGGCCCACATACTCTCCTCCAGCATTGGCAGTGGGTAAACGGTTTGGTGCAGAATGGTCGGCATCATCTCGAATGTCGTAATATGCTCTAAATCTAAGTGAATCATAATTTAGGAACGGGTCAATCATGACATTAAATATCCCGCCACTGGTAAATTGGCAAAGCTCAGTTTGGCCAGGAGCCTCCCAAGGTCGGCAATCGTAAACTTCTTTAGAAACAGATTTATTTTGGCTCACATGGATATCAGGATCGCCGTTATAACGACTGACAAGTTCGTATGTTACTAAAGATGCTGCATCAGGTACTGCAAATTCATAATTGCGCGGCTGTGAACCTGCGAGTGCTGATAATTTAATTTCGTCATTTAAATAAAAACGAGAGCACCCAGTACATAATTCAGCATCGTTAGGCGAATTTTCAGTGATGACCGCGGTGGTCGTTCCCACTACAGATGCGCCAGAGTTGTCAGTGACAGTTAGTTTAACTGGGTAGCTTCCAACATTGTTATAGATGTGAGACGGGTTTGCTTGAACACTTGAGTTTCCATCCCCAAAGTCCCAAGCGTAGCTGATTATATTACCGTCTGGATCATTTGAGTTGGCACTACTGAATTCAATAGCATGTCCAAGCGCTTCCTCATATTTTTTGCCGTTAGTGTTAGCAAAAGGGAGTTGATTTGCAGTATTTGAGGTTTCATAATAAACATGAAGTGACGCTTTAGTATAAGTTTGGAATGGGTCAATTAAGAGGTCAAACTTTCCGCCGCCATCGAACTCACAGTACTCCGCAATCCCTTTCCATGTAAACGGTCTACAGTCATAACTATCTCGACTCACTTCACTATTTTTACTTACGTATAGGTCTAAGTCGCCATTATATTTAATACTCCCATCGGCCATTTTTGGGCCTTGATATCCCCCAGGAACCACCACCACAACTCGGCTTGCATCTTCAGGGACGTTAAATTGGAAGTCATGGGTTTTCCCTAACCTATCAGTCCACATCCCATCGGTTTTATTTGCCCATAGGTCATCGATTTTTAACAGCGTGAATCGACGTTCTCCAGCTTTAAGGAAAGGATCGTCAGCTTGTATGACTTGTAGTTTTGAGTTACTAAACTCACTAAAAGCATGTACCGATGCATAGTAAGGGACTGTTGTGTCGGGTTCATCAATTGATAACACTTCCGCATCCCCAGGAGAATTAAAAGAAGTGAAATCTGCTATCCAATCTTCAGAGCCTTCTGGTGGCGGCGTCGGGACAACCCCTTTAGATAAATACATATCAGGATCTTCAGTGTGCCCATTCAAATAGAACAGAATATTATTAGCCCCATCCGGGAGGTTAATTTCAAACGTATTTATGTCGCCTTTTAACCCTGATATATTATCAAATGACATGAGTTCAGTACCTTCAGGCTCAACATCGATGCCTGATATTCCATCCCAAGGGTGGTCTGCATTGCTAACATACTCTTCTAATCCCGTAGCGATTAAATTGTCATTTGACCAAAGTGTTCTTCGTGAAGGACCATGTAACGCAGCCGTTATACGTGCAACTTGGTCTGCAGTGAACATCGCATAGTTGTCAGAGTAATGCATAAAGTTTTCGGTGTTTGTTGGTTCACCGAAACAATTTGGTGCATTGTCTTGCATGGGGGATGGTAGAGACATCTGCGGGGTATCACAGTTTCTATCACCGGTAGACTCACACAATGTTTGATTGGTTATGGTGCACTGCTTATCTTCAAAGGTATGGATTAAGTTTAACCAGTGACCAAATTCATGGGTAAGCACCGATCTGAAGTTCTCATTGGTATTGTTGCCAACATAATTGCCATTATAGACAACTCGAGCTGTGCCAGCTTCTGACATGGCAACTTCAGGGTACCACGCTATACCAGAATTATTACCTTTACCATTAGCGTGCAAGTCATTCATGATATACACATTCATGTATTTGAAATTATCCCATGAATCTTGATTGATACGGCTAAGCGTCTGTGCATCATGATTGCCATAGCCGGCCTCTTCTCTGTCATAACGTACGATACCATTGGTGTCGCGCCCAGTAGGGTCTTTTTTCGGCAATACGAACTCAATATTGACGTTCTTTCGAAGTGCACTGAAGATGGGGGATATTTGTGGAGAGTCTACAGCTAGGCCTTGAAAATCATCGTTTAATTTACGTAGTGCGTCTCTTACCTTATCGTCAGTTAAACACTTTTGTGTCGCGTCTGCGCAATTATAGGCTTCGCCGTAAATGTGAAATACGACGGGAATGTAATAACGACCATCTTCCGCAATACTGCTACTTACCAGATCACCTGAAATAGCGTCATTTCTTAGCTGTTCAGTTACGCGATTTAGTTTTAATTGTGTCATTTGCGCGTTAAACTGAGATTGTAATTTGGACCAGTTCTGGCCATTATGATCGGTTTGACAATTATGGTCGATATGGTTGTCTACGGCGGTTAAATCATGGGGATATTTACTATTAATATCGGTGAGTTTATGACTTGCTTTGGTTGCTGCCAGCACTGATAGCGGACTCGTAAGCAGGGTAAATAGGCATAAACTTACAACTTTGCCTGACGTTTTCATGTTGTTTCCTTGTTGGTTAATTTAATTATTTGCGAACAATGTTAAATCTATTCACGGTTACAAATTAACGTATCAAGTAATAAACGTCTTATTGCTTATTAAATAAAGATTCCTGATTTACACGCCACTTTCACATTATTATTTCATAATTTACCTATATAATTGGATTTTATATGCAAAAAAGGGAGCGTTAGCTCCCTGTAGCACTGAATTAGTACTTTTATAATTTACATTGTTTTTTAACCTGTTGACGAATTGTGCAGTCTAGGAACGTTTCAGGTCCTAATCCAGAATAACCTTTACCTTGTCTGACCTGCCCTGATATGAGATCTTTATACCAGTCCATCCAGGGATATGTATAACCGTATTCGGAAGCGGCATGCAAGATGAGTTTATCTTTGGGAGGAATAGGCACCGAAACGCCTTTATTTGGGTAAAATTGTTCAATAACAACGTGCAACCATTCGTGGGTCCACACACCGGGGTCGTCATTTAAATACTTATTTATACGTTGTTTTACACCCATCTCACCTGGATTAAACTTTACCGTTACGTATCCAGTTTCAAGGGTGTCGGGGGACGTTGGTTCTAGCCAAGCTAGACCAAAGTATGGACTCTCAAAACTGCAATCTCCCATTTCAGCACGCCAAAACAGGAATATTGTGTCGTAATCCCCAGGTTTTATATGTTTAAGTTGCGCCAAACCTTGTTGTGCTTCAAGCGTGTACCAGTCATTGTCCGGGTTATGAGTGAGTTCAACAGGCTCACTTAAGTCTTGCCGATTTATATCCCACTTTATTGTGCCATACGAAAACGGTTCTATGTGCTCTCGTAAATTTTGTTTAAAAAAATTGTACCCCTCATCCAATTCGTGCTGGGTAAAGTTACTATGACATTTTTTAGCGCCTATGCCTGCGTACACAGACGGAATACCGACAAAAAGTGCTCGCCACTTTGAAGGCGGTTGTATTGCTTGGTGGCTAAGGGTAACTTTCATTGGCTTCTTTGGAGTATGTTTTTCTAATACGTTGATTTGTTTTTTTAGGTACTGCTTTTCTTTTTCAAGGCCAACACCAATTGAGTACTTACCCGGTGGTAAATTTAATTTTGCAGGGGTATATTGTCCGGTGAATTGACCATTTAAATATACAGCCCCTTGATTGAAAGCGCGGATTTCAACATTACTTTTTTCGCAGTACTGTGTATTGTTACATGAAAATGCATTAGCGTATGTTGAGTTTGTCACGAGTAATATAAGAGTAAATAGTAAACTGAATGTCTGCTTCATTTAACGACCTATGTGCTGAATGGGAAGGTACAGCCATTCATTACGTATGACTGTACCTGATATATTTAAAATTTGTATCGAAGACCAACGGAATAGCTTTTACCGTAACTGGCATTTTCAAAAATGTAACTTCCTTCGCTTGCGCCGGCTGTTAATAACTCTGTTTTTAAGGCATTAACGGTCAACGTTTCATCAGGGTCAAGCAAGTTATAAGCATCCGCTGTAACTCTTAAATTATCGGTAATGTCGTATGACATTCCAACACTCAAATTGCCCCAACTAGGTGCTACAGCTTGCTCCGTATCAACCGAACCACCTGTTTCATATGTCCAATGACTTACTTTTTTTACGCTATAACTTGAGCGTTTATTATAAGCGATGTTCATGCTCAAGCCATTTTGCTCATAAAACAGGTTTACATTGGATTGATGCTTAGATAAGCCAAAAAATGGAATTTCTTTTCCTTCGCTGTCACTTTCCCCGGAGGTACTATTGTTCAATGTATAGTTTGCAGAAATACCGAATCCAGCAAATTGCTCGGGCAAAAATTCGTCAAATGTTTGGAACCATGAAATTTCATACCCTCGAATCAAGCTATGGCGGTCGTCGTTTATTTCACGTGTTGCGAGAAATGAATTGCCGGCGATGGTTTCTTCGAACTCATTATCTTTTACAAAGCCTGCAAATTGCTTAAAATATGATGCGAATGAAAGGTTACCGTTTTCGCTATAGTACCATTCTAGAGCAGTATCAAACTGCTTTGACGAATAAGGTGTCAAGCCTGGGTTGTTGTACTTTATGGTACGTCGCTCCTTGTCATCGTTGACGTCCTCTAACTCAGGATCAATTTTGGTGTTTGGGATCAGCTGTGATAGGAATGGGCGAGATATTGCTTTTGCCGCAGCAAATCGTAGTACCAGTTCTTCTGATAAGTTTAATTTGAGATTCACACTCGGTAATACATCTGAATAACTGTCTTCGAATTGCTGTAAATCGCGCTTTTTCCAGTCACTATTGGCAACCGTACCATCGTCATTGAAGACTAAATTGGCTGGGTTTCGAGAGTAACTAAAAGAGGTAATATCAGTTTTTATGTAGCGTACGCCAATATCTAGCATATAGGGAAGCCCAAACATATTATCTTCAAATTTCGATTCTATGTATGCATGAAGGGTTTCTTCTTTTACGCCATAAGTGTCGCCATTCTCAGAGGATTGTGGCACTAATGATTTAGCAGCATTAGGATCTAATTTATTGAAGTAGGCAAATAAAGCAGATTGGTTAATGCTCGGCCATACTTGTGGCACATTTGCACCCCCACCGAAACCATTTCCTGTTCCCGGTGAAATCACATTATGGGGTAGTTGCCACATGGTATTCCCTCCAATATTGACGGTTGGTGCAGTAAATGTGGGGTTTACTTCATCACTGTGATCAAACGCAAATATACTAGGGGAAGAAGGATAAAAGTTATACTTTTCTTTATTTTGTGAGTTGTAACCAAGACCAAAAAATAATGCACTCATAGTGCCAGTAAGCGGCTCCCATGTACCGTCTATAACGAATCGAGCCGTTTTGTCGTCAACGGTATTACCAAATTTGCGAGAATGATGAGCGCCATACACTGCATTTTCATCTAACGCCTGTGCTAGGGTCATATCTGGGATCGGGTGATTGCCATTAAAGTTAATTGTCGCACCACTGACTCCAGCTCTGACCACGACAAGGCTACCATTTCCATCATCTTCATTTTTTGCGCCAGAAACTGACATATCAAAGTTTAAGGTGATATCGTCAAGCACCCAATTAGTATTTAGACCTACTTGGTATGTATCACTTTTTCTCGGTACACCGGTTTCAAGCAGTTCAACGGTTGCGTTATTCCATGATATGTTATCAACGAAGCCATCCGGACCGACGTTAAACTCTGTTATTTTGGCGGCACCATCGTAAGCAGGTAACACAAGTGTCATCGCTTTGGCTTTATTATCTACATCATATGAACTAAATAGCACATCAAAGTTGACGTCTAAATCGTCATTTGGAAGCCATTGCAGTGCCAATGTTCCTCCAAGGCGTTCACGTTCTGATTCAGTTTGAGTAATACGCGGCCAACGGGGCATTCTAAAGGTGTCATTGATATTTGCATTGTTGGGTGTAACCACGTCTTCTTGTTCAGAATTTGGATTTGCAGTGCTATATAGCTCATGATATTGCCAATCATCCCAATTGGTAGAGTTATATTTGTCATAGCGAGATACGCGCTTTGTGTGTACTAACGAAGCAAGTACGCCAAAGGTATCATCCAGAAATACATCACTTACTAAAAATGATGTTTTTGGGTTATGTGATTTCGCTCGAGCATTGTATTCATTTTTAACTGAAAGGCTCAACTCTTCACCAAGGTCTAGCGGTTTGCGGGAGTAGATATTAACGACTCCTCCAACGGCGCCTTCTTGAAGTTTGGCTTGTTGTGTTTTGTATACCTCTATTTTGCCAACTAACTCAGATGCAATGACATCATAGTTGAAGTCTCGGTTTTCGCTGTCAGTGGCCAACTTACGACCATTAAATGTTGTGATATTATACTTACCAGACATCCCGCGAATTGTTACTTTTTGGCCTGCACCATCAGTACGAGTGACGCTGATCCCAGGAATACGTTGCAAGGCTTCTGCTACGTTATCATCAGGAAATTTGCCGATGTCTTCGGCGACAATTGCATCAACCACGTTATCCGATTGCCTTTTGATGCTTTGGGCCTCTCGCAGGCTACCTAAAATTCCTAAGGTTGCTTTGACTTCAATAACTTCGATGTCGTCTTTTTTGTTGCTCTGTTCAGCGTATGCTGAATGACTTAACATAGTGCTTAATGCAAGTGCGAGAGGAGATAATATAAATATGTTGTTTTTATCTTTGCGCTTACTTTTTTTCATATGACACGTTCCAATCTAATTATTATTTTTGAACTAACTTGCTTTGCAATAAATTAACTTGCTTAAACATTTCCCCGTACCAAAAAGAAAGGCTCTTTGGCTTTGTTAATTCAATCATATGTCGGTAATTTGAACGTCTCGAAATAATAGATATATATCCCGTTATATAACATAGGAGATATGTGGCGTGATTATTTGGCTGTTGTATAAAAAGTGATTGTTGTTATAATTTAAACGAATAACAAAAAGATAAATGTAAAAATATACAGTTTTATTCGGTGTTTATTCGATAGTATGAGTATTTAAAAAAGGGGTAAAGTCATAATGTTTGATTTTAAAATACCCCTAAAAAACTGTTTACTTAATACAACTTAATGCCTGCTCTAAATCGGTGATCAAATCATCACTGCTTTCAAGGCCAACTGAAATTCTCATATCACCAAGTGAAATTCCCATTTTTTCAAATTGTTCAGGGGGTTGTTCTTTTATACAACTGATGGCAGGAGCATATATTAAACTCTCATGCCCGCCCCAACTAACACCTATCTGAAATAGTTCAAGATGATTAAAAAACGACTTAATGCTCGGTAAGTGATTTGTTTTTAGTTGAAAACTCATAAGCCCGCTGACACCGCTCATTTGCGATTCAACTAAGGACTTTTGCTCGAAGTTATCTAGGCCAGGGTAATTGACATGTTTGATTTTTTTGTGACTATATAAAAATTCAGCGATTTTTTTGGCTGTACTTTGGTGGCGCTCCATTCTTAAGTGCAATGTTCTCAGACTTCTTAGTAAATACCAGGCTTCAACAGGCGCCATTTTGGCACCCAAAAGTTCATATTCACGAGCACAGATCGCACTAATCAGTTTATCACTCCCAATGAGAACCCCTGACACTATATCACTATGACCGCCAAGATATTTAGAACAAGAGTGGAGCTCTAAATCTACCCCCATAGTGAGCGGCTTTTGATAAATAGGAGTACACCAAGTATTGTCAATGATGGTTGCTATGTTATTTGTCCTCGCTAACTGGGTTACTTTACGAATGTCTTGCAGCGAAAAAACCACAGATGAGGGGCTTTCTAAGTAAATCAGCTTAGTATTTGGTTGAATTGCTTTCTCTATCTCGTCATTGTCTTTTCCAGAGACAAACGTAACTTGAATGTTCATTTTGGGAATTAAAAAATCATTAATAAAACTGATTGATGGGCCATAAATATTGTTTAGCGTAATGATATGGTCATTATACGATAAAAAATGAAGCATTCCTGCAGAAACAGCCGCCATTCCTGAAGCAAAAAGCTTGGCTTTTTCACCATTAGCAAGTTGCGCAATTTTCTTCTCAACAGTCGACACTGTTGGGTTATTTCCTCTGGTGTAAATTGCGTTGTTTATTTTGTCCTCAAATGCCAATTCAATGTCATCCCAACTGTCAAAAGTAAACAAAGAGTTTTGGTAGATGGGTGGCACAACAGCACCAAATTGGTCGCTTTTTTCAATATTATCATTGATTAATAGTGTACTGGGTTTAAAGTGATTGGTCATAATGTTTTACGCCACCTTTGGATATTAATGATGTGGATTTAAAAGCTCGGCTGTTGTAAAAACCAACGCCAAAAATAGCAAATATAAATGCGATAGATATATTAATTATTGATAGGAACTGCCATTGCCAGTAGTCAATAATAGATACACCTAATGTTGAGAAGATAAAAACTGAGGTTGTACTCCACGGTACCAAACTTTCTATCATGGTACCTGTATCCTCTAAAGAACGGGAAAGAACCGGTTTAGGTAAATGAAACTCATCGTATTTGTTGCTAAATGCCTCGCCAATAATGAAGCTATTAGCGTACTGACTTGAAGTTAACGCATTGGTGAGCGCAGAAGAGAGTAAGGTGGTAATTACCAGCATACTTTTGGTTTTTATTTTATTTAAAAGGTAATGTATGACTGTGGGTAATGCGTTGATGCGGTCGATGGCACCGACATAGATAAATACCATGATGGTGATTATAATTGGGTCGATTAAGGCATATATCCCACCTCGATTGAATAAGCTCGCTAACATTGGAGTAAGTGTGCTTGTTAAAGGTTGACTCTGGACCATGTCATACGTGAAGCCTTTATAGACTGTTTGCACTATATTATCTAATGATGAAGATTGAATGATAGCGGCCAACACACAAGCCAAAAAAGAAGAAGCAATTAATGTTGGCAACGGAGGTTTTCTAAATATTGAACCTACCATGATAATTAAAGGCGGAGCCAATAATAGCACGTTGATATCAAACATAGTTTTAATGGTTCTGAGCGTATTGTTTAATAATGAGGCGGTATTTAGTTGTGAGCTTGTTGATGGATAAAAGTAGTCAAGAGTAAAAAAAAGACCCGCCGAAATAATTGCAGATGGGAAGGTAGTTGTTCTCATTGCTTTAATATGGTCTGTTAAAGGCACTTTAACGGCAATGGCGGCAATATTGGTAGTATCTGATAGAGGAGACATTTTATCGCCAAAATATGCACCACCGATGACCGCTCCAGCCGTAATACCTAAATCAGCACCTACGACCGTGCTAACAGAGATAATGACTAATCCAATGGTTGCAATTGCGCCCCAAGATGTGCCTGTACACATAGAAAAAAGTATCGGAATAACAAACGCATAAAAATAAATGTGTTCGGCTGTAATTAGTTTTAAGCCAATATAGATCAGAAGTGGAATAGTACCTGAAATCATCCATGTGCCTATTAATATGCCAATTGCAAATAATAATAGTACTGTAGGTAAAGCTTGGGTGAGGCGTTTGGTGAGCGAATCTTGAATTTGATCCCAAGAGTAGCCGAGAAACATAAGTTGGATAACGACAAATACTGCTGAGAACAAAAATATAACCTCTAATGAGAAAGCACTTTGTTCAAACATTAATGGTCTTAGAATTAACCCGTACACGACAGTTAAAAGCAATGAAAATATCGAAATAAATGATTGTAATACTTGGTTACTTTTCATAAATAGCCCTATTGGTTAGCGGTAATACTATTGTGCGTTTCATTGGGCTTCCTTAATGATTGCTGCAGCACCACCGCTTGGGGCGAGGTTAAGTATGAAAGTTGAGTTATGAGTTACAGGCTTAGTTTCAATTTTATGGTCACTGGCGAATTTATCGGCATTTAGCCCATCTTTGAATAATGTCATTTCAAAGCGCTTATTGGCGGGCAAAAATGATAGGTCAACATTGATTTTGTGTTCGTTACTGTTCCCCATGGCCCCAAGGTACCATTGTGTACCATTGCGTCTGGCAATAACAATATGGTCTGCCAGCTTCGCGGATATCACGTGAGTCTCATCCCATACTGTTGGAATTGCAGTTATAAACTCTGTGGTTTGTGACTCTTTAACATAGGCAGAAGGACTATCAGCAAGCATCTGAAGAGGACTTTCATAAACGATATACATTGCGACTTGATGGGCTCTAGTTGTTTTGCTCATTGGTCTAGCAAAGCTTATTGAGAAATTATTAGGCTGTGCATTACTCATTGCGCCAGGCGTGTAATCCATCGGCCCAGCGACTTGGCGAATGAAGGGCAAGGTTAAGTTATGTTCTGCCGTAATGTAATTGGCCCATTTATTATGTTCTAGCCCTCGCACACCTTCACGCGTTATTACATTAGGATAAGCTCTTCGCAGGCCTGCAGGTTTATAAGAGCCATGAAAATTCACAAGCAACTTTCTTTTTGCGGTCTCTCGTGCAATTTTCCAGTAATAGTTAACCATAGCTTGATCATCTCTTTGCATAAAGTCGACTTTAATACCGGCAGCGCCCCAATGTGCAAATAGATCTAATGCTTCGGTGAGTTGAGTGTCTAACGTTTTCCAGATAACCCATAGGATAACGTCGACATTTTTTAACTTTCCGTAGGCAATGATTTCCTTAACATCGATGTCTTCAACAACATTCATAACACTATCTAAATGGTGCCAACCCTCATCTAGAATGATATATTCGATGCCGTTCTTTGCCGCAAAGTCTATATAGTATTTGTACGTTTGAGTATTGATACCGGCTATAAAATCAACCCCATACACATTATTTGCATTCCACCAATCCCATGCTACTTGGCCAGGCTTAACCCATGACGGATTGATAGCTAGCTCGTCAGCCAATAAATAACTTAACTGGTTGGTTAAAAGCTCGCTGTCATCTTTGGATATAGCAAGAATTCGCCATGGAAAAGACCTTGAATTCGCCTGTGGCGCTAACTTTGATTCAAATATAAAAGGAGAACGCTGTTCAATAACCTCATTTCTATCGGATCCTTTTTGTAATTTAGATGAAACTATTGTTTTTGGGAATGTTGCCCTTAAACTTTCTCTACCTGTACCTTGTAGCCACATACCAGGATAGTCTTTTAGCCCAGACTCGGTAATAACGAGTTTACTCTTATTAAACTCGACCATTAGCGGCAAACTTGCAAACTCATTCTCTGTTATAGCGCTTAACTGTTTTGACTCGTAAGTACGTTCGTTATGGGAAACAAAACTCTTTTCTGCGGGAAATAATGTACGCGTACTATCTATGAATTTGAATTGTGCAAGTTCGTTTTTAATCGCAAAATGGTCAGTCATAAACGTGTTGAATCGATAGGCAATGCCACTGTTAAATACTCTAAAGTTAACAGTTTGCTGGTTATCAAAAATCAGGGTTATTTGGTTGTAGTGTTCGACAATTTGCGCAGATTTTTGTTTAATATGCGGGGTTAATAATCTATTTTGCGATGACCTTTTTATATTTTTAATAGTTATAGGGTTATGGGGATTGTTAGGCTCGTTAAAATATAACGCTGCTGTAGCTTTAGAGATAATCATACTCCCTGAGACAGAGATAGAATATTCAATGGGATAAGTTTCTGATAAAAATAGCTTTATAGAACCGTCTGGGGACGTGACTTGCAATGGTTGTGCAAATACTGAAATGTGGGTATTGAAGAGTAAAAACGTGATCAATACAGAGATAATGCGATATAGATAATTCATAAGTATCTTTATTTTTATATATAAATGATATGGGGACGGTGAGTCCCCGTTATAGACTTCAATCGAAAGTGTAGGTAATGGGTGCAATGCCATCCCAATCAAATTTATTTATTTGATTATCATGTGCAATGGCAATTTCAAATTTATTTCTTTTGCGTTGTACACAAATATCAAACTCTTGCTTAAACGCTTTAATTGATTTTAAACACATATTCGGCCATTCACTAGGAAGGTAAGGCGCAAGTTGAAAGCGATCAAAACCAAGTGGTTCGATACCGAATATACCTTCAGTGACAACACGTGCATATAGTGCGCTTTCAGCAGATAAGTGGCGTTGGTTACCTTCAGGCCATGCTTCTACGGCATAGGGAACATGCTCCCCTAAAAGGCGCTTTCTTGAATAGTATTTAAAGTAACGCATGGCTATATCGGTTTCACCCGCCGCAAAAATACCTCTAAATGCATATAGAGTTGCACGATCCCAAAAGGTATTATTGCCAGCTTCGGTGTAAATGCCGTCAGCACTCCATAAGTGTGGAGACAATAATGCGTTCAAAGTGTCTTGTTTTTTATCAAAAATCCCCATAGTTAAAGGCAGTGCAATCCAAGATCTTAGTTTGGTGTTTCCTTTAAAGTATTGGTAAGTATTATAGCCCTGTACGTTAGCTGAAAAGTAGTTATTCATATCAGCTTTAAGCTTAAATGCACGTTTGCTGTACTCAGCCGATTTAGCTTCATTTCCGAGCTGGTGGTGCAAGTTTGATGATGTTTTTAGTGCCCCATACGCTAGCATGTTAGTACTTAGATTGTACTGGCCTGTTTTAAACCTTCCTTCGAGTTCATCACTGTCTGATCTTATAATACCTTGGGTATTCATTTGCTTAAAGCTGTACTCTAGACACCAATCAATTAAAGGGGTTAATTCGCGGGCAATGTTTTCATCAGCAAAGCTTAGAGCAAAACGGCTGGCCCCATAAGCAATCATTGCGCAGTCTCCCCGATCACCCGCACCATTCCAGATGTCGACACCTTCTGCAATAATCGACGATGGTATGGGATCGAACTTATCATTCATAAATCGAGCAAAATGACGATAACTATTTACTGCCGATTCATTGCCATTGTTATCACCTAGAAAAGGAAAAAACGGGTTGATATACTCAGCTTGGTCATTTGCCCATAACGCAGCATAATAACGCCCGCCACCTGGGCCGTGCATTAGCCCACCTTTGGTGCGATAAATACTTTCAGCAGCACGTAACTTCGAAAATTGAAACATTTGGTTTAATATCGGATCGGGCGTTTCGAGTACTAACGCATGTTTTAAGCTAGCAATATAGTTTACGCGTTTTTTCAGTTCGTCTTGACTGTTAAAATCTCTATTTTCAGCTGTTTTCGTCGCGACAAATTGAGCACTGAATTGGATAGAATCACCAGAATTTAGTGCTGTTTTAGGTATTGCATTACTTTTAGCTGTAATGGTATATGCGCCGTAAACCCCGTCTTTTGCAGGTGTTTTAAATTGGTAATTTAGGGAGGTAATTTCAATGTTTTGTGATGAATTACCTGTGTTAGTTATTTTATAGGTTTCAATTAAAGCTGGGTGTTCGGTACTTGGTGATAATACACGAGTTAACGTTAAATTATCGCGAAGTGAACTGGTCAATGTCAGTACACCATTAAAACTCACGTCTGTCAGTTTCTCTGACTTATAGAGGACGTCATTGATATAAATATTGGGTGAAATGGCGGTAGGAAATTCATGAATAAGACTTGCATGTGTATCATTTGGAACCGTCCGTAACATAGGCCAAACAATTTTCCGATTAAGGACTAAATTGCCTGTTTCATTATTTCCATAATAGATGATTGCAGATAATTTTTCGCCGCTAAATTCCAAATGATCATGATGTTGATTTTTAACTTGCCAAGTGATCGTATCGTTGTCGAGTACCCATCGATTATTTAATGTGTTTGCTAAGTCATCAAGCTTATTATTAACCGAACAAGCAACGGTTAAACATGATAAGCCAACCAATATAAACGCTTTATTTCCTAACACACCCTACTCCAAGCTTTTTAATATTATAATTATTGAAGCATTTTGCTTTTGTAATAACGTACCGTTAATCACTTAATAGTTCCCAAAAACTAACTTTCGTTAAGTTTCTGCTGTGGTAGTGTCGTGTGCCTTGCCGATATCATTTCTAAATTGTTGCGGGGTTTTATCAAACTCTCTTTGAAAAATATCGTAAAAGCGGCTAATTGAGCCAAACCCTGCTTGTAACGCAATGCTTAGTACTGCGTCATTTGTGTCAATTAATAGCGCTTGGGCATGTTGCAGCCTTAATTTATTAATGTATTGTTTAATAGAAATTTTCATGACTCTATGGAACAATTTCATTGCGTAGTTCGGGTGCAGTCCTGTGATGTTTGCAACGTCATCTATGGTTATCTTTTGATCATAGTGGTCAGCTATATACTGTAAAATGACTTCTATATGACATAGGCCACTGACGATCGATTTTTTGTCTGTTAATTCTGTCGTATTTGATAGGTTAAATGTGCTGTAAGGCTCTAAAGACATTCTACGTATCCTGTTTCGGATTTCGTCAATGACTTGCATGATCAATGGTAATTTTTTACTCGCTAAATCATTTTCCCACATTGAGGTGGTTAGTTGGTCGCCCAGATGTAAGTTATCAGCAACCAGTACTTCACCATGTAATATCTCACTAATAAATTCATCTGAAAATCGCCAAGATAAAAATGCATGTAAAGGAATATATATATTTACCATTTCCCCATTACCTTCAGATGCAATCATTTGATGAGGAATTGACGCCCAAAAAATAATCATTTTTCCTTCAGGCACACTTATTTTTTGGCCATTTATCAGATAATCTGCAGAGCATCCGAATAGGTAATTTATTTCTACATGACCATGCCAATGGCTAGAATCCATAATTTTAGGGCGGTGTCGTTGGAACCCCCAAGAGTTTTCATGCCCCTGCACCTCTAATGGACTATTTTCATTAAATTTTATTCTACTGACCCAGTCCATATCGAACCCTTAGTTACGATTACGGTACAAACGCTAAACTAATCTATTGATTAAAACAATATGAAGGTTGTTTTTCGGGAATAAATAGTACAAAAACAGGATATGATGGCCGAATATGCAAATTAAACTGGTTATAAGGTACAGGCCTTCTCTTAAACAAATTAGTTACCTTATTATTCGGGAAGTTTTAATGTGAGTTTAAGAAGCAAAGCGGTGTTATTGATGGTTATAGTGAATTGATTCACAGCATCTAGGTACATCGTTGTAATATGTTTAGTTAAACTGAATCAGCCATCTAGGATAACCACATAATAATTATTAGGCAGGTAAAGTATGATCCCTTGGTTCAAATATATATTCTTCTTATGCGCGATAGCCGTATCGCTCATATCTAGTTTTTCATATGCAAATGAGCAAGTTAAAAAAAGACCAAATATTCTTTGGATATACGTTGAAGATATTTCGCCGCACTTAGGCACATATGGTGAACCATTGGTAAATACTCCGATACTAGACGAATTAGCCCATAATGGCGTTAAGTTCACGAACACAATTATGCCCGCGCCTGTTTGTTCAGCGTTACGCTCGGCTATGATGACAGGTGTCACACAAACTAAACTAGGGTTACATAATCATCATAGTGCAAGAACCAAAGAGTCAGAGTTTTATTTACCCCCTAACGTAAAAACAGTACCTGAGTTATTTAAAGCAGCGGGTTACTATACTTTTAACAGTGGTAAAGATGACTACAATTTTTCATATAATCGTGCTGATTTATATAACGGGGATTATATGGTACATCCGTTATACGGAAAATCAGGGGTAAAAATTGATTGGCATAGTAGAAGTAACAAGTCACAACCGTTTTTTGGACAAATTCAACTTAAAGGTGGCAAACACATTTTTAGTAAAACTTTTAAAAACAAAGTTAAACAGCCCATTGATCGAAGTGAAGTTGTACTGCCCCCCTATTACCCGACCCACCCTACTGTGACTGAAGAGTGGGCAAGATATCTTGAATCATTACAGATCACTGATTCTGAAGTCGGTGATATTATAAAAAGACTTGAACGTGATAAGTTATTAGATAATACAATCGTGTTCTTTTTTGCTGATCATGGAATGCGGTTTTTACGCCATAAGCAATTTCTCTATGAAGGTGGAATAAAAGTCCCATTTATCGTTTATGCACCGGGTTACAAAAGATTGATAAAGACTGGCACGCGAGCTGAGTTGATTAACGGGCTGAATATTAGTGCAACATCACTTGCATTAGCGGGTATAGAGATCCCCGACTATTTTGAAGGTAGTAATTTGTTTGATGAAAATTTTCACGGAGATAAGCACGTTATTTCTGCAAGAGATAGGTGCGATTTTACGATTGACCGTATTCGTTCCGTAAGAACAGAAAACTATAAATACATTCGGAACTATTATCCAGAACGCTCGGCGATGCAACCAAGTTATCGAGACGAATGGGAGTTAACGAAAGTGATGAAGCAACTTTATGAGCATGGAAAACTAGACAAGGTCCAAGCTATGCATTTTTCGCCAACACGCGAAATTGAAGAGCTGTATGATTTACGAAATGACCCTCACGAAATTGTTAATTTGGCTACTAAGCCGGACTATAAAACGACTTTAGAGCAACATAGAAAAATTTTAGATAATTGGGTTAAAGATAATGATATGGGCCAATTCCCTGAGCGAGAAGAGTCATTAAAACTTATGTTGGGTATTTGGGGAGATACCGCAATAAATCCTGAGTTTGATAATTTGCGTAAACAGTACCCTAAGCTTTCTGGTTCTCAATATCATCTTAAAAATCAGCATTTTAAAAGAGCCTTAAATAAAGGGAATAATTCTAATCAATAATAAAAGGGTTGAGTTTAATTAGGTATATATGTCCGATTTAGCTATACAAATCGTAGAGAACCCTCTACCATAATAGCTACTTAATATCGGACATATAGAATATGCTTACCCCACTTGTCGATACCTTGAAACAACTTCGTTATCAAATAGCACATATTGAAGACGATACACTTATTCAAGAATACCCAGAGCTTAATGCATATTTGTCTACACTGAACCATGATGTTCCGAGGGCGCTCGAAGATATTGAGTTTTTATACCAATTCTTATATGTTTATGGTCGAAAATCGGAAGCGACATTTAACCGATTCAGAAATGAACTGGAGCGGTTCTATTTGTGGTCTTGGAACTTTAAACAGATGTCGGTCTTTGATTTAAGGCGCGAAGATATCGAGGCATATGTTGAATTCGTTGTGGACCCAGATAGTAATTGGGTGTCGAATTCTGTGCAGTGGCGATTTAAAGATAAGCAAGGCGTGCGCTGTGTGAATATAGCATGGCGCCCATTTGTATATAAAGAGAATGGCCTAAGCCAACAAACATTTGCAGCCATGTTCACTGCACTTAATGTGTTTTATAAATTCGCAATTCTGGAAGAAAAAACGTTTGCCAACTTTGTACCAGTGGTGAAAAAAAATAGCCCCTATTTAATAACTGAATCGCAGATAAAATTACCTGATACATTGAGTAATTTACAGTGGGAATATGTGTTTGGTGTAACAAGGGATTATTGTGATGCTAAACCTGAGTTAGAGCGTAATTTGTTTGTGCTAGCCTGTTTAAAAGGCTTGTACTTACGTATTTCTGAATTGTCGGAGCGGCCGCAGTGGTCTCCTGTTATGTCACACTTTTGGCAAGACCCTGATGGGTTTTGGTATATTAGAGTTATGGGCAAAGGTAATAAACTCCGAGATGTAACTCTGAGTGAAGACTTTATCGTATATTTGCGTCGCTACAGAGAATATCGAGGTTTACCTGCGTTGCCGAGAGTTGATGAGCCTTACCCAATTGTGCACAAATTACGTGGTCAAGGGGGAATGAATGTCCGACAAATTAGGCGGATTGTACAACAAAGTTTTGACTTGGCGATTGAATCTTTAAAGCAAGATGGCTTTTCGGATGAGTCAGAGCAATTGGAAGCGGCAACGGCACACTGGTTAAGACACACCGGTGCGACTCATGATGCTCAACATCGCCCACTTAAACATTTATCTGAAGATTTAGGGCATGCCAAAATCGCGACCACTGATCAAATTTATATTCAAACTAACATTAAAGACAGGGCTAAGTCTGGAGCTAAAAGAAAACTCTAATTAGATTTTAATCAGCATAGTTGGGAACTCAAAGTTATTAATGTGCATCATAATGTATAAGTTAATTATAAATAAGTAAAAACATCAAGCTCTAACATATAGGGCTTGATGTTGGGTTAAACTAATAAAAATCGTTCTGTAATACGACGATGTGCATCGAAATTATAGGCCTCGTAATTTAGCAATTACGCTATTAAAGTCAGAGCCTTTGATCTCAGCAGCGTACTCATTGCTCATTCGGTTTAGGTACTCAAATGCCATTTCTTCAGCTTCCATTCTACCTATTCTAGAGGCGTTCCATGTTTTTGATGGTTTACCTGGAAAGCTTGCTGTTACTAGGCAGTCTACCGGCGCCATAGGGCTATCTTCATCGATTTCAATTGTTATGCTGTTTAAGTTTTGCTCTTGATATAAATTAGACTCTAAATTTGAGAATTCACCACCCCAACATCTGCTACCTATACTGCGAACATAACCAAGAGTATATGCGTGGCTACTCGCGAGGCTACCAAGCTCTTCTAATTTTGTCGCCATAAGATTACCTTGATTCTTAACATAGGCCGCGCTGATGAACCCTTTTACATGGCGTTCGGTTAAAACTGCAATATTAAGAGCTGCCATTGTTGAATAAGAGGATGTTAATGCAAAAGCTTTTGTATTGTAGCTTGCCTCGTATGCCCTATGATGACGTAAAGAATTTACATATGTTAATAGTGAAGTAAGAATTGAAGCATCAAATTGGCTACTATTTAGTGAGTCTTGATAGTAATCAAATGTTGTACTGAAAGCGGCTAGATCACTTTTTGCATCATACACTGCATCATTGATCACCACACCTGACACAAGACTTTCTATTTTTTCAAGGTCTTCAGAATGAAGTCTTACTATTTGAGGACCCGCTGGACCACCGCCAAATAGTAAATTTGAAATAAAGTCTTTAGCACCCCCTTTTATTGCGCTCTTTGCACCATCAAGGATCCAACCTCTAATTAATGCGCCTGTTATAAAACCTTGTGCTGCAGCGGTATTTGCCTGGTCAATATTTAGTATATCAGCTGAATGTATTGCTGGATTTATTGCTTCCTCAGTTGAAGCTGAAGTATTAAAAGAGCTGAAAAGTATAGCCATAGTAGCTGCGATTGTTTTTATTTTCATTTTATTATCCTTTAAAATTGCTTTTATTTATTAGGTTGGTAATTTCCAAAAACCTATTTATTATTAACTTTAAGCTAATGGACAGCCAAAAATTTAACAAAGAGTATATTGGATTTCAAATTTGGTAATTTAGAGTTATTGCTTTATATATCAATGTGATGGATTTTGTGATGTTGCTACTCTAATGTTTTTATAATTAATGAAGGTTTTAAAATCAATGAGTTACTGCTTTTAGTTACTCAATAGTAATCTATTCTTATTGAATATTATATCGCGTTTATATATTGATTTTTGTTTATTTTTTCAAGTAGCAGGTCGTTAATTGCATATATCTTACTATTAAGAGAGGTCTAATATTTTCGTGTCTTTAAGCATTTAATACAAATAAATCATGTAAATTACTATAATTGAACTGGTTCATTTTTTTGGGAGAGTTACAGACTAGCTGGCGAAGTACAAAAAACATTGAGATTTATCAATCTCCAATACCTAGGAATATAGCATAGTTAAAGTATAATTATGTAATTACTGATGGAGCTTTTGTAAAGAAAGAATACACTACTAGCGAGGTTATTAGTGTATTCTTTTCAATTTTATATGTTATGTTAAATTGTGAGTTGTACGATTTTCACTTACCCTAACCCCATTTTATTTTAAACTCAAGAGCGTAGATTAGCGGCAATAAACTCTATTGGATGTTTAGGTTTCCTATTTTCATAGCGCTTTACTTGGCTTCGGCATGAGAATCCCGTTGAAAGAAGGTTTCCTTTGGCTGTTTTTTCTACATATGGTTTCCAAGACATGTTGTAGAGTGACCTTGAGTTTTCTTGGTTTTGTAATTCATGCCCGTAGGTACCTGCCATACCACAGCAACCGGTGACTGGGGTATTGAGTGTTACACCTAGCTGACTAAAAATGGATTTCCATATCTGGCTTGCGTTTGGTAATGCAGTAGTTTCTGTACAATGAGAAAGTAAGGTATAGTGTTCTTTCTGACTTGCTTCTGTTAAAGATATACTTTGCCAATTTTGTTTTTCAAGCCACTCATGAGCGAGCATAACTTCAAAGCTACCACGTAAATCGCCAAGCAGAGTTTTGTATTCATCACGGTAGACCATAACGAGAGATGCATCCAAGCCAATCATTGGAACTTTATAATCAGTGAGAGAGTTCAAAAAATCACATGCAGTTTTAGCTGTTGACTTAAACTCTTTTAAAAATCCCTTAACATGTTGTGCTTTACCATTTGGCAAAAATGGTAATAAAATAGGATTAATTCCGAGCGCCACAATAACTTCAATACACGAAGAAACCAACTCAGCTTCATAGAAACTTGTAAATGGATCTTGCACAATAAAAACTGAGTTTTCTCTTTCAGTCTCTGACATACGTTCGAGTTTTGTTTGATCGAATAGATATTTTTTATTTACTCGGTTAACGAGAGTTGGCGTACTTAATAAGGGAGTGTCTACGTACCCAAATACTTTTTCTATTACATATGCGGTTGGTTTACTTTGTACTATGGGGTTAACAACAGGTCCTAACTTTGAAAGTATGGGCGCCGTCTTTTCTATGTTACTGACCAAATAATCTTTTAAAGGTCTATTGTATTTACTGTGATATAAATTTAAAAATCGAGATCTGAAAGTGGGTACATCTACTTTTATAGGACAGGCTGTAGTACAAGCTTTACAAGCTAGACACTCATCCATAGATTCTTTAACTTCATGTGAAAAATCATATTGGCCTTTATTTTTTTCTCGCGTATTTAAGTACCTTTCCCACCAAGTAATGTCATTCTCTTTATTGATCAATTGTTTTTCAACATCAATAACATTTACGTTCGCATTTTCTTGTAACCGCAGCCATTCCCTAATTAAACTGGCTCTGCCTTTTGGTGAATGTCTTCGGTCTTTTGTTACTTTATAAGAAGGACACATTGGTGAAGATTCATCGTAGTTATAGCAAAGTCCATTACCATTACAGTTCATCGCATTTTCAAAACTGTCACGAACTTTGATATTAATTTTTTTGTCAAACCAAGCTCGCTTTTGTGAGTCAACACTTACTAACTCTTCAGTGCTTTCAATTGGTGTGCAAATTTTCCCTGGGTTTAATCGATTATTCTTATCAAAAGCAGACTTTATTTTTCTTAACTCTGCAAAAAGTATTTCACCAAAAAATTCTGGCCCATATTCACTTCGATAACCTTTACCGTGTTCACCCCACATTAAACCTCGGTACTTTGCTGTTAAAGCGACTACTTGGTCTGAAATTTTACGTAATAGTTTTTCTTGTTCTGGATCACACATATCAAGTGCGGGTCGAACATGTAGAACACCCGCATCGACATGGCCGAACATGCCGTAATTTAAATTGTGGGAATCTAACAAAGCTCGAAACTCTACAATAAAATCAGCGAGGTTTTCTGGGGGAACTGCAGTGTCTTCAGCGAAAGCGAGTGGTTTTTGTTTTCCTTTCGTGTTGCCTAATAGGCCAACTGCTTTTTTACGCATGGCATAGATTTTTAGAATATCGGCTTTATCATTTATAAGTTGATAGCCGATCACACCAGCCTGTTTATGTGCGATCAATTTGTCTAATTCTTTGCACAGTGATGAAATTTTCCCGTCCATTTCATTTTCGGTTTCACCGTTAAACTCGACCATATTGAGTCCTTGCATCTCGATGCCAGGAACACTGGTTATTAAATCTGATACGGAATGCCAGACTATATCTTCTTTTGCTAAATTTAATACTTTACTGTCAACCGTTTCAACGGATGTTGCTTGAGCGGAAACTAGAAATGGTGAATTTCTTAATGCAGAGTCAAAACTATCATACTTAATATTGATTAATGTTTTGAACGGTGCAATTGGTGTAATATTTAGTTTGGCTTCTGTGACAACACCCAATGAACCTTCAGAACCTGTAATAATTCTTGATAAGTCAAAATTCTCGAGTGTATTATCGAATACGTTTTCAAGATCGTAACCCGTTAGGAAGCGATTTAGCCTTGGAAACTTAGATAAGATCAACGCTCGGTTTGAATGACAGCTTTCTATCACTTGATGATAAATTTGTGACGCCCGTCCTTCTTGAGCGGCGATTAATTGTGCTTTTTCAATGGATATTTTCCGGGTATTAAGCTCGGTTCCATCAACCAAATAAGTTTTCAAGCCTAAAACATGATCACTGGTTTTGCCATATACAAGCGAACCTTGACCTGAAGCATCGGTGTTGACCATTCCGCCAATAGTTGCTCTATTACTTGTTGAAAGATCAGGCGCAAAGAAAAAACCATATGGTCTAAGGTAATCATTTAATTGATCTTTTATAACACCAGCCTGTACTTTTACCCACTTTTCTTCCACATTTATTTCTATGATTTCACGCATATGACGTGATAAGTCAATGACGATGCCAGGAGTAAGTGACTGACCATTTGTACCTGTTCCCCCGCCTCGAGGCCCAAATGTTAACGACAAAAATGGATCTTGCTGAGCACAATGCAATGCGGTTTGAATATCTTTGTTATTTTTTGGATAAATTACGGCTTGTGGCACATTTTGATATATGCTGTTATCCGTGGCAGTTACTAAGCGAGTAGCATAACTGCTGTCTGTTTCCCCTAAAAAACCATTGTTTATTATAAGGTTGAGGTAATCATTGAGTAATTCACTTGCGGTATCTTGCTGATTTATATTGGCAATCATGACGGTAATAATTTATTGCTTTTAACTAATTGTACCACGGAGTGAAGGACAAAAAGTTGAGAAATTTAATCTTTGTTACATATTAAGCAAACTAATACATACTTTGGCTTGTATACTTTAATTATGGTCATTTTTTAAATAGGTAAAAGTAAAATATGAAAAAAGTAATGGTCCTTGGGGTAGGTGTAGTATTTGTATTTCTTGCGATTATATTTTTTGTTGTGCCAGGACCGTCAATCATATTCGCAATGGCTGCATTAGTGTGCTTTTCTATATATTATCCAACAGCGAGGAAGTATTTAAGAAAGTTACAAAAGATATTTACCAAAGCGTGTCACAAACTTGATGGTATTAAATAAAAAAGCCGGCAACTAGAGCCGGCTTTTTCAGATTCTTTGATACTAGTCTTTTAGCTTGTCAGCTAGGTATAACCAAGTTTCTAATACAGTATCAGGGTTAAGTGAGACAGAGTCGATCCCCTGCTCTACCAACCATGCTGCAAAATCTTCATGATCCGAAGGGCCTTGACCACAAATACCAACGTATTTGCCTTTTGCCTTAGCCGTTTGAATTGCCATAGATAGTAATTTTTTAATCGCTGGATTACGCTCATCAAATAAATGTGCAATTAACCCTGAATCTCTATCTAAGCCTAGTGTAAGCTGAGTTAAGTCATTTGAACCGATTGAGAATCCGTCAAAATACTCTAAAAACTCTTCTGCTAACAGAGCATTTGAAGGTAGTTCGCACATCATAATTACTTTTAGACCATTTTCGCCACGTTTAAGGCCATGCTCTTCAAGTAATTCAATAACGCGTGCAGCTTCTTCTAATGTTCTAACAAATGGGATCATTACTTCAACATTTGTTAAGCCCATTGAGTTACGAACACGTTTGATAGCTTCACACTCTAATGCAAAACACTCTCTGAAATCTTCAGAGATATAACGCGCTGCACCCCTGAAGCCAATCATAGGGTTTTCTTCTTCTGGCTCGTACTGTTGCCCGCCAACTAAGTTTGCATATTCATTAGATTTAAAATCAGACATGCGAACAATAACGCGTTCTGGTGCAAACGCACACCCTAGAGTAGAAATACCTTCAACAAGCTTAGATATGTAAAATTCTACCGGCGATTCATAGCCTGCAATAATTTCTTTAATTTCTGCTTGTAACTCTGCTGGTTGGTCAGCAAAGTTGATAAGCGCTTTAGGGTGGACACCGATCATTCTATTTATAATGAACTCAACACGAGCTAGACCAATACCTGCATGGGGTAACTTTGCAAAATCGAATGCACGATCCGGGTTACCTACATTCATCATTATTTTCATTGGTAGGTCTGGCATGGTGTCGACACGGGATGAAATAATATCAAACTCAAGTTGACCTTCATAAATAAAGCCGGTGTCACCTTCGGCACAAGATACAGTAACTTCTTGATTATTTGTTATTAGATCAGTTGCATTGCCACAACCAACGACTGCAGGAATACCTAACTCTCGCGCTATGATAGCTGCGTGGCAAGTGCGGCCACCTCGGTTTGTTACAATCGCAGCGGCGCGTTTCATGATTGGTTCCCAATCAGGGTCGGTCATGTCAGTTACAAGTACATCGCCCACTTGGACTTTGTCCATTTCGTCAATGGAGTTTAATACGCGAACAACACCTTTGCCAATTTTATGGCCAATTGCTCGACCTTCCGCAATGACTTTAGATTGAGATTTAAGTTGGAAGCGCTCCATGACGTTTGAATCTTCATTTGAACGCACGGTTTCTGGACGGGCTTGTACGATATACAATTTGCCATCGTTACCATCTTTCGCCCACTCGATGTCCATTGGACGTCCATAGTGTTTCTCAATAATAACAGCTTGCTTTGCGAGCTCTTGGACTTCGTCATCTGTTATAGAAAATTGTGTTGATTGTTCAGCGGCAATATCAATAATTTCAACTTGCTTACCATGAGACTCGTCTGATGAATAAACCATTTGAATTGCTTTAGAGCCAATGTTACGTCTAACAACAGCTGGTAACCCTTTAGCAAGCGTCGGCTTGTGAACATAAAATTCATCTGGATTGACTGCGCCTTGAACAACCATTTCTCCCAGTCCATAACTAGAAGTAACAAAGACAACATCTTCGAAACCAGACTCAGTATCGATGCTGAACATAACACCAGATGATGCTTTGTCTGAGCGGACCATGCGCTGAATGCCCGCGGATAGAGCAACACCACGGTGATCGTAACCCTGGTGTACACGATAAGATATTGCTCGGTCGTTAAATAATGAGGCGAATACGTGCTTAATTGCAACCATGACGGCGTCAATACCACGTACATTAAGAAATGTTTCTTGTTGTCCGGCAAATGATGCATCTGGCATATCTTCGGCTGTTGCAGAAGAACGCACTGCGAACGAAACATCGGAATTTGTATCACCGTGAAGGGTATTATAAGCGTCGTGAATTGCTTTATTAAGTTCTGGTTGGAATGGAGTATCGATGATCCATTGTCTTATTTCGGCACCAACCTTGGCGAGTGTAATAACGTCATCGACGTCTAGTGTGTCTAAAATTGTGTGGATCTTTTCGTTAAGTCCAGATTGCTCTAAAAACTCATTAAAAGCATCGGCTGTAGTAGCGAATCCACCAGGTACTTGTACACCAGCGTTAGAAAGGTTCGATATCATTTCCCCAAGTGAAGCGTTTTTACCACCAACTCGAGGTACATCTTGCATACCTAACTCTTGATACCAGAGAACGTAGTCTTGCACGGAACTGTCTCCAAAACAAATTGTATTTAATGTGAGAGATTGTTTGACCTTTAGTATAGGTCAAGGGCATTCTACACTGGCAAGCACGCTTACGTAAACCACGGAAGCGAAAATTCAGCTAATTTGTAAGAACAAGGTTAAAATGAGAACTGCATTTTATATATCAGATGGTACTGCTATTACATCGGAGGTGTTTGGGCACGCGACACTTTCAATGTTTCCAGTGGAATTTAATCATCAAACAATCCCATTTGTTGAAACTGTTAGGAAAGCTGAAGAAATCAAAGAGCTTATTGACTTAAATGCAAAAAATACAGGCGAACGGCCACTCGTATTTTTCACTTTTGTGAATCCTGAATTGTCAGACATTATTTTGTCGTCTCAGGGGGTTTGTTATGACTTTTTGGCATTAGCTAGTAAGGTGGTTAAAAAGGAATTGAATGTAGAGCCTGTGCCAAAAATACATCGAACTCACTCAATTCATGAAGCGAGTTACGACTTTAGAATAGATGCTGTTAATTATGCATTGGCAAATGATGATGGGGCAAATATCAAAGATTATGAGCAAGCTGATATTATTTTAGTTGGTGTGAGCCGGTCAGGTAAAACCCCGACGAGTTTATATTTAGCACTTCAGTACGGGATAAAAGCAGCTAATTATCCAATTACTGAGGATGATTTAGAAAAAGGCAATTTTCCTAAGTGTTTACTCACTTACAAAAAGAAGCTGTTTGGGTTAACAATAAATCCAGAAAGGTTAGCGGCAATAAGAGAAGGGAGAATGGCAAATTCTAAATACGCCTCACTACGTCAGTGTAGAATTGAAGTGAGAGAAGTAGAAATGTTATTTAAAAAGCATAAAACCCCTTACTTGAATTCAACAAGTCATTCTGTTGAAGAAATATCAGCGAAAATTATTTCTGAAACGGGTTTAACTCGTCGGAAATATTAAAAGGCTGTACTACAGCCTTTTAATATTCCTTAACTTAGACTTTGTTTCGCGCATCTTTAAGTAAATCAGCGACAAGAAAACCGAGTTCTAATACTTGGTCAGCATTAAGACGAGGGTCACATTGAGTCCGGTAGCGCTGTGCTAAATCTTCATCAGACAGACCGTATGCCCCACCAACACATTCTGTAACGTGTTGGCCAGTCATTTCTAAGTGGACACCACCTGGATAAGATCCTTCCGCTTTATGTACTGCGAAAAATTGGCTGATTTCACGCAGTATATTATTGAAGCTTCGAGTTTTATACCCTGTACTCGCCTTTTCAGTATTTCCGTGCATTGGGTCAGAGGTCCAAACAACTTTTCTGCCTTCGTCTTGTACTCTACGAACTAGGGCTGGTAGTTTTTCTGGTAGTACGTCTGCTCCCATTCTTGTTATTAGCGTTAAACGTCCAGGAATGTTATCTGGGTTTAGCGCATCAATTAACTTTATGAGCTCATCAGGTGTCATACCTGGACCTACTTTGACACCTATTGGGTTTTTAATGCCTCGGAAAAATTCAATGTGGGCATGGTCTAGTTGTCGTGTGCGTTCTCCAATCCAAACGAAGTGTGCAGAGCAATCATACCAGTCACCTGTTAGATGATCCCTGCGAGTAAGTGCTTCTTCATACCCTAATAAGAGTGCTTCATGAGATGTATAGAGAGACGTTTCTTTTAGACTGGGTGCTACGCTTGAATCTATACCACACACTTCCATAAACTCGAGAGCGTCTTGAATCTTATCAGCCATTTGCTGATACTTCTCTTTAAGAGGGTTTGCAGCGACAAAGCTCATATTCCAACGGTTTACTTGGTGTAAATCAGCTAAACCACCTTGTGCGAATGCACGTAATAAGTTTAGTGTTGCTGCGCTATGGTGGTAAGCCGTCATTAATCTATTAGGATCCGGAACGCGAGACGCTTCGGTAAACTCAAAGTTATTTATTATATCACCACGATATGATGGCAAAGATACCCCATTAATTGTTTCAAAATTAGAAGAACGAGGTTTTGCGTATTGACCTGCCATTCTTCCTATTTTAACAACAGGACATTTCCCGCCATATGTTAAAACAACAGCCATTTGTAACAGTGTTTTAAAAGTATCGCGAATATTGGTAGCATTAAAATCAGAGAACGATTCTGCACAGTCTCCGCCTTGAAGTAAAAATGCTTTACCTTCACAAACATCTGCTAAACTCTTATAAAGACTTCTTGTTTCTTCAGCAAAGACTAAAGGTGGAGCTTTATTTAGTTGGTTCTCAATATCGATTAACGCGCTATTATCTGGGTATTCTGGTTGTTGAACTATTGGGTGTTCTCTCCAACTGTCAGGGTTCCAAGGTTTCATTAATTTTCCTCATTCTAATGTAGTGTTACCTCACCACGAAAGTAACGTATAGACGTACTCGCTTCAAGATAAATTTAGTATTTATTTCAGGAAAGAACACATCATCCTAAAAGGGTTCACAAGTGTCAACTTTCCAACCCAATTTAAACTGCTACACTTGTTAAAGAACACATCATACTTTTTTTTAGAAAAACGAAAGTCTTAGCATCTCTCCAGATATAGAAATATTTATCAAAGTAACTAAGTAAAATTCATTCTTAAAAACGTAAAAGAGCCTGTGACAATTAGTACTCTTTTTATGGTGATTAATAGACTGGTCAACTCCCCCCAAATTTGTATTATTAAGTTACTCAAAAGATTAAAATAAGATGACCAAGAATTAAAAATACATTATTTTAGCCTGCGTATAAGAAAGACAAATCACTAACTTTATCTGACGAGCCAAATCTTAGAAATATAAGAGAACCAATTATTGGATTTCTAGTAACTACTAAAATATTGGCTATGTAAGAAGGCTTTTAAGCATAGCAAAGAGGAGTTTGCGAGAGTACTAAAGCGTTATGGGCAGTTAGAATCAATAATTGATATTATGTTAAATTAAGTGTAGCTAGTAATTATTCTTATAGATTGGCTTTGAACTTTCAATTGAAAATTTAGAAAATCGAGCCTTGAGCATTAAACTTATAAAGTTAATTAATAAACTTTAACACTATAAATCAAAGCCTAGCCTCTAAAGCATATGCACCCATTTTTAACCATTTATCTAAAGATTATGTAATCTTTGAAAGTAACATAAGATAAAAAATGATATAGAAATGTGTGTAACTCCAGCCAATTTTGTACAGCTCTTCAGTAGAATTATACAGCCTAAAGGTAATCAATTAGTATCATGGGGCCTCTCAAAATATAGATAACTCGCCACTAATCTATGATTTCACGTACTTCTTGAAGTGATTCAAGCAAGTATCAAGCTAACACTTCTTCGCAGTAATTTTGGTTGAACCTCTTCACTCTGCCATTTTGATAAGTACTACCCTGTTTTATATATTCTAGCTTGCTGTTTTTCCAGAGCCAACTTTCCAGCCCTGTCGGATAAATCAAAGACTATTGTCGACTCAAATTTGATTTAGTTTACCGCGCCAAGCAATGGTGTAATTTAGTGTACTGTTCACTTTCTCAGTTCTTAAACCTGTATCGACTTCAATCGCTAGTCCTTGTCGATTGAAATCACGACATGTGTTCAATGTTTCTAAAAAATAACATTAGCTTATTAAATCACTTATAAGTTCCATTGGCCAAGATTCATTATATTGATTTTGTACTCTCAATGGGTAAGGTGTTCTCGTTGGTACACAGCATTTTCCTTTGTTAGTTTTTGTAAACACGTTCAACACATTTTTTATTCCAACGCTGCCTTATTGCAAATACTTTTAAATAATTTACCTACCCCGATCTTTAAAGTTCGTCAATGAACTCATCATCTGACAGAAGTCTATGTTTGTAATAAAAAACTGAGCGACTTAGCCCTTTTACTTGAAAAGGAAAATGCGACGCTCACTTCAAATTTGGCTATTAAATGTTCTACCGAAGCTCAGTGCCTACTTATTTTTACGCCTTTTTCCGATGATATCGTCAAGCATATCAAATGCTTTTAGCTTACGGTTTTATTCTTCAGCTCTTTAAGTCGCCTAGCATCTGATGCTTCCATACTTTGAACGCCAGTTTTAAAAGGTGACCTGGCCGATGCCATGTTTACGATAAACTTCAGGAACATGAATACTCGATTCAATTTTATTTGTCATGCAGACTTTAGAGTTTCAATGACCTTGCTTTTTCTCATTGTAAATTTTCCTATTTTTGTTAATCGAGAATTCTACTTATGATTTGTTTTATTTTTGGGAAATTACATTGATTATTTTTACTGTAAAGGTGCACCTGCAATGACAAATTAGTTAGCTTACCAAAGCTTGAATTAATTAAGTTTAATAGACTTATTATTCTGTTTAATGTTAGAATAAGATCAAAGAACACATCATACTTTATATTCTACACCAACAACATAAGCATTCAACCTAACTAGATAACACAGCTTACAGAACACACCGTTTTTTCTGCTGCATGAATGATTTTCCGAGGCTCTCATCCACGCTAAAGTAAGTAGTGCCCACAATAACAAATTAAGCTAGCTCACTAAAGCTTGAATTAATTAAGTTTATTAGACTTGCCATTAGATTCAGTGTTAAAATTATAGATAGAGAAAGAACACATCATACTTTATATTCTATAACAACAACATAAGCATTAAACCTAACTACACAATGTAGCTTACAGAACGCACCGTTTTATCTGCTACATAAATGATTTTTCGAGCTCTCATCCACTCTAAAGTAAGTAGTGCCCACAATGACAAATTAAGTTTATAGATTTATTATTCTGTTCAATGGTAGGATAGGAAAGAACACTATCATACAGATAGTTTTAAATTAGAACCCTGATCTTTTTATCTAAATAAATAATATACTGCAACATGGTCTAATCACCAGATTTTCAAAGCCCTCAGTAATTATTTTATCAATAGTAACAACATAGTAAATCGGGTTAATCAACAAACAGAGTTTTGAGACCGTTTATTAGACTTGCCATTAGATTCAATGTTAAAATTATAGATAGAGAAAGAACACATCATATATGTATATAATAGGAACAATTGTCACTAACATGATAACGCCATTTTCAATACGATCTCATTTTGATTATTTGCACGAACAGATTTCTCTATTTTGCAACGAATTAGCGGAAGCTGATATCGTCTCTGCAGATTACTATCAGCTCCCTCTCATAACTAAAGAGGATGAAAACAAAGCGCCGGAAAGCATTCATGTAGAAAAAATCTCAGGAACAAGTGCGCTAAACAAAGCAATAAACGCTTATAAAGACCTTTATTTAGATAAAAAAATAAGCGGTAAAATAATCCAACGTCATCCAGGGCTAATAACGGTTAACGATAAAAATCTACATATACAATCAAGATTAAAAGAAGTAAACAAAGCCAAAAATGATTTTAAAAACCTTATCTTATCTATTGAAAATAATGATGCCCGCTTCGATGCTGTGCACAGTGCCATTCCTAATTTAGTTACTCTTGCAGCATATAGAAAAATCCATAGTGAAATAGCTGACCCTTACTCAGTTCGATTTACTTGGATGACAAAACATGCAATACGCACGTTATCAAAAGATACAGCACTAAAAATGTTGAATAACTCATCTAATTACACAAACCCAAGAATGATCGATCAACAGTCTTGGATATCTCTTGTGGAAACTGAAAAACTGAGAATTTCAAATTTAAATGAAAAAAGTAAGCTAAGAATTAGAAGACCAACTAGAGTATCACCTGAAGTTAATATTCGCTTTACTGCAGAAAATAGATATCACGTTAGTGCAGCGCTCCCTTTTATTTTGTTTAACCCTGGTAAAAATACAAAACTTGGAACGCTAACTAATTATGAAAAAGTAGAAAATCACCCAAGAAAAAGAGCATACAACTTTCTTGTTGATAGAATATATTTAGAAAAATTAGCTGAATAATCGGTTATTTTTTGACTATCTGTTCAAGAATTTCTTCATCAATAACTTCTACATCTTCAACAATACGTTTGCCACCTTGAATTTCTATTCGTTTATTATGCTTATTTAGTGCTAATATTTCTTCACAAAACTGAGCTGAAGGATGCATTTCATACACATAATCTACGATTTTTCCACTATTATCGTCTTTAACATTGCTTATACTGTAATCAGAAATCGCACCTTTTTCAATCAAGTCCTTCATTGTTGTAGTCATATCTCGACGTAGTGCTTTTAATTTATTCTCAACAATTTCATCTGTTGAATAAATAGAACCATATTTTTCCATTATTGATAAAAGACGGAAGTGGTAAGTTTTTCCTGGAGCTGCATAGCGCCATAAGTGATATAAACGAAGCATCATCCAACGGGATAATCCACGCTTTAACTCTTGCGCACTGTTAAAATAGTAACCTTTATACTCTAAATTATCGATCATATTATGTACAAACGCGTTGAGACATGCGACACATTTGATATTACCACCTTGCCCTTTTTTCCCACTAAAATGTAGGGAAGATAGGAAATTCATATTTGACTCATAAAATGAATCATCAATATCCGTATTTTTTGTATCTGTCGCTGAATATTTAAATGACAATTTAGAACCTTGCAATGCCTCTAAAGATTCTTTTATTTGTGGGTAAGGCATTGATTGTCCAACGGCTTTTAACTCTTGAGCCAATTCATTCATCGAAAAAATTACAGCATATTGAATACCGGACTTAAAATTTATTTTAACTATTTTGCCTTTTGAAGCTAGCCGAATAAGTGCCCGCTCTACTTTTTCTTCTCTGTCAGAAGGCCATACAAGATACTCGACATCTTCCCCTTCTTTTTTACTACTCACTACCGCAGGCGTTATTTTTATTTCACCTTCGTATAAAATGCCATCGACTTTTTCAGATATACGACGAGTAATGATTGTTTTTTTTGGTGCTTCTTCTAACGGTAGCTTTTTGTGCCCAGAGCGAACAAACCGTCCCCATAAATCATAATGATTAAAAGTATTAGAGTATGCACGTAACCCATGAGCTGCATTTTCTAATGATACTCGAACATCTTTATTATCAGTAAATAGCGCTAAACTTTCATTATCAATAGCACTTTCCACACCATGGATCTGACCACGCAATGAATCAGGCAGATTATCTACAGAGATGTTCACCTTTCGGCTCATTATATTACTTCCAAAATTTATGACAGCTAATAACAACATATTCATGAACAAAAGTTAATGATTTAAGTTAGTACAAAAGTGATCTGGACGTTTTTTTTTTCATAGATCCAATTTTTACCAACTAAGAAATATTTTGGATCAATATATTACTAACATAGAGTATATTTCCGGCCCAGCTTCCAAAAAACCTTTCAAATATACGTCAAAATAAGGCGATTCCTTAACGCTATGTGGATAACTTTAGTCTCTGTTGGTATAGATCAGATCTATACTTAGAATGGATCCGATCCTAATCTACTAGATCTATGAAGTACAAAAGAAAATGTTTATAACTTATTGAATTTACTTAGTATAAACACGATCCAACTCAATAGTTTTGTGAGTAACTATGTGCATAAACTGTGCTCAATTAACCTTTTCAGTTTATACTTAGTAGAATAGTGATCTGGGAGTACATAAAGATCGGATCTTTACTTCGTTAAAATCAGATCTGACATTTAAATTAATCTTTATTATTATCAATGGTTTAGTTGTTATTTTTATGCTCTATCCTTTAATACCTATATACTTAACCAATTTAATCTTCTTATTTATTCTAAAGTAAATTGAATTGATACTATGTCTTTATATTTTTATGTTTACTACTAAAGTAATGGACATTATAATGTTTGGTATCAAGTCAAGGATATCGCGTATGTCAATCAATAATAAAGCACTATCAACCTATCGTTTGTTAAAAGCAACCGCTGAGGTTGCTGAACAATCATTAGAAGGTCGAATTCAGCATTACAGAGCTCATTTAAAAACAGATGAAAAAGAGCTTAGAACATACACTCAAAAAGCAGCTGCCGACTTATTAGGTTGTAACAATAGAACATTGAAAAGGCGACATGATCAAGGAGACTTCGATCATTTGCATATTCAAAAAGGTGCAAACGGACATTACGCATATACATTGGCTAATATTTTTTCTATGGCTGACATTCTTGGAGTTGCAGCAGATCAACGAAAGTCAACTGATAAATTACAAGTTATCGTTATCAATTCACTTAAAGGTGGTTGTGGTAAAACAACATCACTTGTCAATATCGCAGCTGCACTTGCAACAACAAATATTAAAAGATACAGAATTGGCATAATAGATCTAGATCCTCAAGGATCATCATCAAGCTTTTTTCCTGCGAATGATCCTGAACCAATTACGGTTGGCGATTTAATGAGAGATTGTATTGAATTAGATCAAGATGAAAGTTGGTCTGATGTTGTTACCAATGCTTTTAAAGAAACCCATATTCCAAATATTAGAGTATTACCTTCAGGAATGGATGATTTTTATTTTGAACATGAAACAGCAACAGAACTAAAAGAGAGTTCAAGCTATGATCAAACTCGGCATTACCATAAACTTTTAGAAAGAGTGATAACACCAGTTGAATCACAATTTGACATAATTTTAATTGATACTGCCCCATCATTAAATTTTATGTTTTATAATGCATTAATGGCGTCTACAGCAATGCTCATTCCTGTACATCCAGAGGCTGTCGATTTTGATGCGAATAACAAATATTTAAAAAGACTTGGTGAGATATATCATACTGTCGCAGCACTGGGTCATGAGGGCTGGGACTTTATGCAATTTTTGGTTACTAACTATGTTAAAGGTAATCATTCGCAACGAGATATTGTTAAAGACGTTCGCAGTGCATTTGGTCGACAAGTTATGAGTTATCCAATAAATCATAGCTCAGCAATAACCGCGAGTTCCTCATCGTTTAATACTATTTTTGATCAAAAAACATCTGATAGCTTAGCCAGTAGAGAATCTTTGGTAAAATCACAAGAAAATATAAAAGATGTTGTCGATGAATTAGAAATGTTAATTCGTTCTAATTGGTTATCTACACAATCATCACTCGGTCAATGATAAAAGGTTTTTAATAACATGGCTAAAAAACGTAAAAATGACACCCGTTTAGATCCTTTTGCAACTCCAGTAGAAGGAAGTAGTCTGGATGATCTATTGGATCAAGCTAAAATTGGTGATGTGATCACTATGCCTGCACCAAGTGATCCACAACGTACAATTACATTAACCTGCCAAGTGATAAAATCACATAATATAGAAAATCATACTCAGGTTTATGGTCAAAATAGACGTGAGCAATCATTACTAAATGAAAAGTCCGTCGCAGATATCTTACCAGCGATAAAAAATGATAAGAGAAACCTCCACCCGGCTCTGTGCTGGCAAAAAGGACAACAACAATGGGTCTTATCAGGTTCAAGGAGAAGAAAGGCCTGTATGCTCGCTGAGGCTGATTACGTTATACTCACTTCTTCTGATTTTAATGATCAAGATGCTAAAGCATTAGCTATTTCATCAGATCAATACATTGCACCGAGTCTATGGGAATTAGGACAAGCTTATCATGCCACCAAAGTTTATCTTATGGAGCAAGGCTTAAAGGGGTCATATCGCGAGATCGGCTCACTTGAAGGCGTATCTCATACAGCTGTCGCTGATGCTTTAAAAGCATTTGAATATATTCCAAAGGAAGTGCTTAGCTTGTATCCAACAGCCAATCATTTGGGTAGAGAAGCTGCAAAGAAATTAATTGAAGCTATTAAGCTTAATAAAAATGCATTCGAAATTAATCATTTAAATATTCATGATCAAGAATTTTTGAATGATACAGTCAGTGATGAAAAGCGAGCAATGCTGATAACCCAGTATTTAACAACATTTGAAAACAAACCAGCCCGCTCAGAAGCTTTGTTAGACAACAAATTCATTAAAGTTCAAAGGAACCTTAAAAGTGGCGACGTAACAATTAAAATTGATAGTAAGGTATTGACTCAGAAAAGAATTGATCAATTGCAAAAGCTATTAGCTAATTACAATTAATCCACATAATTAAGTTAGCAAAATAATAGAAAAATTTTAACTGGTTGAAATACAAGCAATGAGAATTAATTCGCTACTCCAACCAGTTAAAAATCGCGACTTTATTACGAGATAACCCTTTTGGTAGTTCCTATAATTTCATATACTGGCGAAATATTTCATTTTACATGCTGAACTGATGTCAACGCAGTTATCTAAAGAACAATTATTTGCATTGTTCGAAGAAATTAAACAGGAACAAGCAACACAATTTCCTTTGTCTGAACGGTTTTTGAAGCAGTACTTCAATAGCGCTTTATTAGTCAAAGCGAAGGAATATTTAAATAATTCGCAAATTAGTTACTTAGATCACTTGGATGACTTTTCTCGTATAGATTCTCAAGTATTGGGCAATTTTGGGAATACTTTTTCTCAGTATATTAAGATTTCTCAAGTTAATAATTCAGCTCGTGTAGAGGCCCAATGTACGTGCTCTAATAATCCCAAGTGTCGTCATATTGCTGCAGTGTTGCTTAAATTAAAAATAGAGCACTCAGGCGGGTTTGGAGAAGCTTATTTAGTTAACGACTGGTTTAATGAGCTTATTCAATTACAACAAGATAGCATCCAAGGCGCCAACAACGTTTTGTTATTTGTTTTAGAGCCTCATAACAAAGAAGTGCTGTTAAGCCCAAAATTGTCACCATTGCGGCCTGATGGTCTGTATCCACTAGGCCGACCATTATCGGAACAACAACTAAATAGCCATATCCCTCTTCAAGATTTACTCGAATCAGACTTTAGGTTATTTAACTGGATCCGTTCGCAAAACCCACCGGGTCATTTCGAATTATTTGGACGCTGGGGGTTTACAGCGATTGAGCAACTGGTAAAAACAAAACGATTTTACCTACAAACTCAACGCCAACCTTTGACATTGGGTCATCAGCAACGGTTGCAGTTTGTTTGGGATATGAGCCAATCTAATGCGCAATTATGTGCTCAATTATCTTCCATTGATAACTGGTTACTACTTAGAACTGATCCGCCAATGTATGTAGATACAGATAAGTTGGTGCTTGGTAGGATAAACTCCGAACTCAGTGCCGCAGAAATCGCTCATTTACAAAGTATGCCTAGTGTTGCAAACGATCAGTTGCAGCAAGTCATGAAGCGATTTTCAGAGACATTCGCAACTGATGTAATTGGCAGTCCAAAAGGGGTCGTAGCGCCTACTCATTCAGTACATTTACGTACAAGGCTTAATATTGTAAAGCTCGCACCAAGTAAAGGCTTTTCATTGTCGATTGATAAAACTGATGAGCTTTCTAAAACGGAATATGCAAAATACATTAAGCGATGTGAAAAAGTACTATTAGGCCTAGGTCTTTTAATTGAAAATGGATTGTTTTTATTACCTGTAAATGATGCAAATGGAGTACATTGGTTTAATCACGAGGTGCGACCTAAACTGCAATCGCAAAATTGGCTTGTTGATGAGCTAACACATGAGTTAACAGTGCAAACGCCTAAAATTACATTGTTACTAAAGCGAGATAAGCAGCACCATATTTTAGGTAAATTGATGTTTGATGGTAAGTCTATCTTACTTGATTGGGATGTGACTGAGCCACTTGATGTCAATAATTTAGCTGATTTGCATCAGTATATTCAAATTGCAGATCAGTTCTATGCAATACCTACACTTACTTTTAATGAATTACTTGGTTTGAAAGCTCGATTTAGTTATTACAGTTCAAGTCAACAGTTCAAGTTTCCTTTATCGTACGCCAGAAAGCTCTACGAGTTAGAAAGTACCACAGTAGTAAGCTCAGATGCGAAATTGACTGACTATTTAGCTGAACTTGATTCTCCCCAAAGCATTCAGTTTAATATCCCATCTACTGATAGCCAAACGTTTGTACTACGAGATTATCAAGAACAAGGAGTACGTTGGTTAAAGTTTCTGAATAAACATCAGCTTGGCGGTATTTTGGCTGACGATATGGGTCTTGGTAAAACACTGCAAGTGATTGCTTATTTTATTAGTCAACACAATACATTAATGACTCAACCTAGCTTAATTGTTTGTCCTACGAGTCTGGTAAGCAATTGGCAGAATGAATTTAAGCGGTTTGCTCCGCACTTAACATTAACTACAGTACACGGCTCCGATAGAGAAAAAACGTTAGAACGTGTACATACAGCTCGGTTTATATTAACAACTTACCCATTGTTAAAGCGTGATTTGCATTATTACAAAGGCCTTAAATTTGATTCTATTGTACTGGATGAAGCTCAGTATATTAAAAACGAGTCAGCACAAGTATCTAAATGTGTTAAGCAATTACAAGCGGAATTTAAATTGTGTCTTAGTGGTACGCCTGTCGAAAATAATTTATTGGAGTTAAAGTCATTACTGGATTTTGTGATGCCAGATGTTTTGGGAACTAAACAACAATTCAAGCACTACTTTCAAATTCCTATTGAAAAAGAACAAGATATTGCTCGTGCTAACGAGTTGAAAGCTTTAATTGCCCCTTTTATTTTAAGGCGCACAAAAGTGGATGTTGTTAAAGAGTTACCAGATAAAACGGAATTAATTAAAGAGCTTGAATTTACTCCAGAACAAGCGAATTTATATCACAGTGTCCAGACCAAAATTGAAGATAAGTTATTGACATTGTTTAAAGAGCAAGGAGCGCAAAAAAGTAAACTTGTATTTTTAGATGCGCTTTTAAAGTTGCGTCAGATTTGTTGTCACCCACAGCTTGTGGATAAGCAAGTCAATAGTGAAAGTGCTAAGTTTCAGTGGCTTTGTGAACACCTGCCCGTCATGCTATCGCAAGGAAGAAAAATAATTATTTTCAGCCAATTTACATCAGTACTGGAATTAATTGCAAAGCAATTGACTGAAAGTGACATCGGGTTTTCAACTTTAACGGGCCAAACACGAAACCGTGAACGTGTAATAAGTACGTTTACAGAAGGGTTATGTGATGTATTTTTGATTAGTTTAAAAGCGGGTGGTACGGGACTAAACTTGACACAAGCTGACACCGTAATCCATTTTGACCCATGGTGGAACCCTGCTGTAGAAAATCAAGCGACGGACCGAGCCTATCGTATTGGACAAGATAAACCGGTCTTTGTTTATAAACTCATTATGGCTAATTCTATTGAGCAAAAAGTGCATAGTATGCAGCTGCAGAAGCAGGCGTTGGTTGATGCTTTATTTGAAGATAAGAGCTTAAATTTAAGCCAATTTGATGAAACTCAGATGTTAGAAATGTTGAAATCATAAAATAATTTTGAAATGAGTGAAATAATTCTGAACTAACTTCAAAGTATGCTGTCTATTATTATGCTTATTGGCAGCAGTGAGCTTAACGTTGATTTCCCCCTTGATTACTTATTTGTAATAAAGCCAGCAGATTTTGCTGGCTTTTTTGTTTCTGTCCGTAAATTTTATATTGGGTTTGAAATTCCACATTTGATCCACATTGTTTCGTTTAAATAGATACATTGAAATAAGGTAACTGGTTCATTGAACTAGTATTACTTAGTTAATCTAGAAGGTGAATATATATGTTGTGTCATGAAGAAACACCATCGCATCTAAACTTTATTGAACCTGTATCACAATGTGACTATGATCTACTGGTAGAGGTCGCAACTAGTGACGACCTAAATAGTATTTTAACAATGTTATTGTTTGACGAAACACTGTCTGATTCGTTAAAAAATGATGTGAAAAACCAATTAAAAGCAAATCAATTAAGTAATAATTAAGCAAAGAGAAATTATGCAGCACATCCTAATCGTTGAAGATGACTATGATATAGCAGAGCAAGTTATGCTATTTTTTAAAGCATCGGGGTTTAAAACGTCACACATTGCTGACGGTGCAGATGTGGTTTCTTGGGTTGAGAAAAACAGCCCTAATGCAATCTTGATGGACATCATGCTGCCAAATCAAGACGGCGTTGAATGTATGAAGAAAATTCGTGCCTTTTCCATGGTGCCGATTATTATGATGACAGCTAAAGTCGCAGAGTCTGATAGGCTAAAGGGACTTGAATTTGGTGCAGATGATTATGTGTGTAAGCCTTTCAGTGCAGCAGAATTGGTAATGAGAGTGAAAGCTATTTTGCGAAGATGCGCACCCGCTGTTGAAACTGAGAAATTAGTGAATGTTGATGAGCAGCAACTCACTGTAACGTTAAAAGGTAGAATCCTCGCGCTAACGAAAGTTGAGTTTGATGTGTTTGCGCTATTGTATAATGCACCTAGCCGCGTTTTTTCAAGGCAGCAAATTTTAGATTACATTCAACCAGATAACTTCGATATTTCAGATAGAGTGATTGATAGTCATATTAAAAACATTCGAAAAAAGATCAAGTTGTTGGATTGTTCTCCAAAATTGGTCGGGTCTGTTTATGGCGCAGGCTATCGTTATGACGAACAACAAATCAATGACACTAATTAAGTGATATCAGTTAGGCTCTCAGGTATTATTAACTAAAAATATTACCTGAGAACATTATGTTAGATGCACTCTTTTCTCAATTATCTTGGTTGCATGGCACGTTATTCTTATCGGCGATTTTATGTCCCCTCCCCTTCTATTATCGAGGTCGCCACTTACTTAAAACGCAATGTACAGTGCTTGAACAACAATACATTCATTGTTTGAGTGCTAAAGAACAAGTGCAATCTCAGCTTCAAACTTTGCAAACTGAGCATCAGCAACTTCAAGCAGAAAAAGTACAGCTTCATGGTCATTGTCAGCAATACCAAGCAAGACTCACTGAAAAGCAAACTCAAGTTCATCAATTTCAGGAATTATGGCAGAAAAGTGAGCATAATTTGTCTCATGCTCAAGCTCACGCTCACAAACTTGAAATCGAGCTTACGGATATTAAAGCTATGTTTGAGCAGAAACAGCAAGCATTTGATGCACAAATAGCGCAACTAAAAAATTCAAAAGAGCAGTTAAAGCTGGAGTTTGAAAATATTGCCAATCAGATCTTTGAAGAGAAAACGGCACGCTTTAGTCAACAAAGCCAAGAGACAATCGACCAAATTTTAAAGCCTGTTCAAGGTGAACTAAAGGGTTTTAGAGACAAAATGGAAGCGATTCATAGCGAGGAGTTAAAGCAAAGAGCCTCATTAAAAACCGAATTGCTTCACTTACAAGAGAATAATCGAAATATTACCGAGCAAGCCAGCCAGTTAACAAATGCTTTGCAAGGCCAGAAAAAAGTTCAGGGTAACTGGGGCGAGCTTATGCTTGAAAATGTGTTAGATAGCGCAGGATTAAGGGCCGGGTATGATTATAAAAGAGAGGTTTCATTCTCCACAGATGACGGTAAATATCGACCTGATGTGGTAGTGTATTTACCACAAAAAAGACACCTAGTTATAGATGCGAAAACCTCGCTGAATGCGTATACACGATATGTTAATGCAACGAGCGAAATAGACGCGAATACAGCCTTAATTGAACACTCACAAGCTGTTCTATCGCGTATCAAAGAGCTCGGAGATAAATCCTACGAGAGGTTGCCAGGGCTCAACTCACCAGATGTTGTGATTATGTTCATTCCGATTGAATCAGCGTTTGTTGAAGCTATTAAGCACACACCGAATATGTATCAGCAAGCACTTGAGCAGAATGTGCTCGTAGCGACACCCACTACGCTGTTGACGAGTATGAATATAGTAAAGCAGCTGTGGAGATTTGAGGAACAAAGTAAGCACAGTAGAGAGTTAGCGCTTCGAGCTGAAAAATTTTATGGCAAGTTAAATAGCTTTTTGCACAGTATGGAAGGTGTTGGTCGCCAGTTAGATAAGGCCAGAGAAAGTTATGATCGGGCTTTTTCACAACTCTATCATGGTAAAGGAAATTTGATTAAGCAAGCGTCTGACTTTAAAGAGTTGGGAGTATCGGTGAGTAAAGAGTTGCCAGTAGAGTTATTAGAGAAAGCCAATTTAGAGCTTGAGTAAGTTGTTTTTTGGTGTAAACCCCCTTTACAGAAGCTGTGTACAGGGGGCTAAAAAAGGGAGGGTTAAGTTTGGCGGTTTGGGTTACTGCACTGCGCAAAACTTCCTTTTCTTGGTGAATCAACATAAAGGTTGATGAATAAGTTGTTTTTATCAATGTCTAACCAAACTCGGCTATTTTCAGGTGGACATAAAGAGTGTTTAATATAACCTTCCAGCTCATTCTTATTCATCGCAAGTTTTTGTGGGATGCTGATGAATATATTGACTTCACCAGTATCAAATTTTGCTTGTTTAAATTGCCAGCTGCCCATCATAAATTGTTTTGAAAAATAGCGGGATATCTTGTTTTGAGCGTCTACATTTAAAAGTGAGCTGTGCGTTGTATTTTCTTCAAAAAAATACATCCAAGCGCTTGCTAGGATAATAAAACCAGCCAATAACATTGATATAATAGGGAATGGGGCTTTTTTACTCAATACTACTTTTTTACGCGACCCTTTGCGCAGTGATTGTTTTTTTTGCTCCGTGCGTGACTCGACGATTTTTACCCAATCACCATGCTTAATTGTTCGTTGTGTCATAAATTTCTCTCCAATATTCTATGTTGGTATTAAAACAATACAATGTGGAAGAAAAATGAAGTGAAAGGCCTTATTTAGGGCTTCTAACGGTGAAACTGGTATGAACAGTATCGTAGTGAAGAACCTACATTGTGGGTGTTATAGGTAATTTCATGCGAACACATAGACCTCCGGATTTACCGTGATGTAAACATATTTCACCTTGCAGAGCTTGTGTCAAACTTTCACAAATTGACAACCCTAATCCAGACCCTCCTAATGCTCGACTGCGAGATTTGTCTATACGATATAAGCGCTCAAAAAGTTTATTAAGCTGCGCATCTGACACTCCTGGAGTAGTATCATCGATCTGAATAAAAACATGTTCAGTACATATTCGGACTTTTAATCTGATATGCCCTGGGGTATCTGTATATAAACATGCATTTTTGATTAAGTTAGTAATAATTTGATCTAGCTTTTGCTTATCGGTCGTTATATAGGTGTCATCAGCAATCTCAATATCAGCAATAAAGCGTAGATTATGTTGTTCAGCTAATGCCTTTGAGTCTGAAAGGTAGTGAGCAATCAGTGTGCTCAACTGGTATTGTTGCCAGTTAAGCTGTAGTGCTTGGTTTTGTGCTTGTGACAGTTGATATACATCTGAAATAAGATTATTTAGTTGAGATATTTTATTATTAATTTTACTGTACGCTAATACTTTATTATCTAACAGGTTATGTTCAAGTGCTTCAACATGTAGCTTTAGAACACTAAGCGGAGTTCGAAGTTCGTGTGATATATCAGCTAACATTTGATCTTTTTGTTTGAGGTTAGTTTGATACAGCTTAGCCTTATACTGAGCGTTTCGGTGTTTGATGATGTACAAGTAAACAACGATAGCGCTAATGAGGAATACCATAATGCAAGCTAAGAGCCACGAGCGTTTTAATAAGATCTGGTTCTCTAGCTCAACTTTCATTAATGCTGACTTTTGCTCAGTTTGCGCTAATTTTTGATATTGCACAAGTGCATTGATTTGTTGTTTGTATTGCTCTGTGGCACCTTGATTAACTTCAATATCGGCTAATTTATGGATAGAAAATGCTTTATTTAAGTAAGAGTAGGCTTGTTTATATTGCTGCTTTAGGTGTGCGTTTTGTGCTTTATAGAGATGTAATTTTGCTTCAAAAATGTGGTTGTTCATTGTCATGACTAAGGGTTCAACCTTTGCTATATATATTTCACTTAATGCTATATTTTTTAGTTTCAAATGAAATTTGATGATATGCAAATAAGAATAAGCTTTTTGTATTGGTGATTGCGTTATTAACGAATGATTTAAGCTTTTTTGAATACTACTTAGTGCCATATGATGATTGCCAAGCTCTATGTAAATCAAGTGGAGGGAATTATACGCCCTGGATAAGCTCAAATTGGCACCTAATGGCTTTAAAATTTTTATGACGTCTAAAAATTGCGATAAGGCCTGTGGATATTTTTTATTTTTCAACGTCACTTCAGCTAGGCGTATTGTAGTATCGGCGATATTTATCACTTGTGTACTTTTTTTGTCATTGATGAGCGCTTTCGTGAAAAAGAACTCTGCTTGCTCAAGGTTGTTCACTCGAACTGAAAGGTCGCCTAAATTGTAGAAGTTAGATGCTTTGACCTCCCAATCAAGAGAATCTTTTAATGTTGTTTGTGCTTTAAGTAGGTACTCCATTGATGTGGCGACGTTATTTTTTGTGTCATATAGCGTACCTAAGTTATTGTAAGATTGGCCTATTAGCGTTTTATCTTGGGTTTGTTTTGCCAATTTGAGCGCTAGCAAATAGGTACTTTCAGCTAAGTCTAACAGGTGGCTTTTACGGTAATTTATCCCAAGCTCTTTAGTCACTTCATATTGAAATGATAAACGGGTTGAGGGCGATAATGCTATATTACTGAGAATGTTTATTGCTTCGTCATACTTATGCTGCTTTCTTAAAATATTCGCGAATGTCAGTTGTATTTTATTTTGATTTTGCTTACCACTTGCCTCAACCGTTTTTAATGTAGAATAAGCTTGCTCTAATTGTCCCTGTGAAATTAAGTTCTCAATGGTTGAAAGTGACACTGATGCCTCTGTGTTATAAGAGGTAATTAGTATGATTGTGAATATAAAACTTGCGAAGTAGTGCATTATAATTTGGTTTGTATATGGAGCCGTGCGTATTGTTAACCAATAATGTGGTTGAATTATGAAGAGTGTAAAGGGCCTTTACAGATTGCAATTTATGCAATGATTGACTTTTTGATGATAAATAGGAGTTAGTAAAATTGTAATTTATCCGATATGGGAGTTAGTAAAATTGTAGCCTGAGGAGTTGTTTATGTTAGTAAAATTTTGTTCCATGGCATGGAACACATCTGATAGTATCGCAAAATGACGTTATTTTTAGCTCTGGCAGTGTATTTTCCGATTTGTTCGTCAATTTTATAGAAGATAGTAAAAATATGATCCAAAGCTGGATATATGAAGAAGGGCCATAGGCCCCTCAAAGGTTGATTTATATAGTTAGAACTGATTCATCGTATTTGCAGTTCCACCTGCTTTTAAGGCATTTTCACCAGAAAAGTACTCTTTATGTGTGTCACCTATATTTGAGCCAGCAAGGTCTTGATGTTTAACTGATGCTTGCTCCCTCCTAATTTCTTGACGCTGAACATCCCTGACATAAGCCAGCATCCCAAGTTCACCAAAATACCCTTCAGCTAAAATATCGGTACTTAGTGCAGCTGTATGGTATGTGGGTAAAGTAATTAAGTGATGAAATATTCCAGCTTCTCTGGCACCATCTTGCTGGAAGTTTTGTACTAATTTATCTGCTTCTCGTGCTAATTCTGTATTATCTAGCTCAGGAGCCATGAGGGCTTTAGCATCAACGTTTGGATTTGGGTAACGACTTAAGTCTTTTCCTTGTGTTTCCCATTGAGAGTAGACTTGTTCTCGAAACTTCAACGTCCAATTAAACGAAGGGGAGTTATTATAAACAAGCTTCGCATTTGGCACTTGCTCTTTAATGCTATTAACGAGCTCAGCGATTTGATTTACGTTGGGCTTCTCTGTTTCTATCCAAAGTAGATCCGCACCTGACTGTAAACTGGTAACACAATCTAAAATCACCCGAGCTTTTTCTGTGCCTTCTTTAAATTGGTATAGTCCATTATCTAATCTGACGGGTTTACACAGTTTGCCATTGATCTTAATGGCCATTTCCCCATCTGTGAGGTCGTTTACGTTATGTATCTCTGTGGTATCAAGAAAAGCGGTATATTGACTTGCTAGGTCTCCTGGAGACTGAGACACAGGGATTTTCTGAGTTAAGCTTGCACCAAGTGAATCGGTTCTCGCTACAATGACACCGTCTTCCACTCCAAGTTCTAAGAAGGCATATCGAACGGCATTGATCTTCGCAAGAAAGTCTTCATGTGGAACGGTTACTTTACCGGCTTGATGCCCACATTGTTTTGCATCTGAAACTTGATTTTCTATTTGAATGGCGCATGCCCCGGCTTCGATCATTTTTTTTGCGAGTAAGTAAGTGGCTTCTTCGTTACCAAACCCTGCATCAATATCGGCTATGATCGGAACCACGTGGGTTTCAAAGTTATTAATTTTGGCCGTAATTTCTTGTGTCGCTTGTCCTCGAGATTTTGCTTCATCCAGAGCTTTATAGAGGTGGTCAAGTTCTCTAGCATCTGCCTGTTTTAAAAAGGTGTAAATCTCTTCGATTAATGCAGGTACCGACGTTTTTTCATGCATACTTTGATCTGGTAATGGGCCAAATTCAGAGCGAAGTGCTGCTACCATCCAGCCACTTAAGTATACATATGAGCGTTTTGTGGTTTTTTGATGCCTTTTTACTGCCATCATCATTTGCTGAGCAGTGAAACCATGCCAGCAGCCTAATGATTGCGTGTATTGGCTGTTGTCTGCGTCATAAGCCGCCATATCTTCACGCATAATGTTTGCTGTATACTTTGCTATGTCTAATCCTGTTTTGAATCTGTTTTGTAAATTCATTCGACTTGCAAACTCAGGGTTAATTGACTGCCATGAAGTGTTCTTGTTCTGACATAAAGTTGTGTAGTGGTCTATTTTAGATTGATAGTTTGTCATGACTAGTTGTCCTTCGAACGGTTAATTTTACGATATTTGATTGTGAGAGTGCGTTGAGTGGTCTGACCCCGCGCTTAATTAAACATTAGGCCTGAATTTAAAATTTTTTAAATTTATAGTTGTTATTACCAACATACATTTCATGAATGTCATTTGCAGTTTAATTTGAGTGTATTTGAGATATGGTTATTGAGGACCCGTTCAGTATAGTTAGGATTTAGATATGAGCATGACGACTCAACAATCAGGTTTAACCATCGACCGACAACTTTTCGATTTTGTAAATATGCAAGCATTGCCCGGCACTGATATCGAACAAGAAACCTTTTGGAGTGGCTTTGCAAAGCTTATTGAGACTCTCTCACCAATCAATAAGCAGTTATTGTTTAAACGCGATAAACTACAGTCTCAAATTGATGAATATCATAAGAGTCACCCCGTATGGAATGGTGATAAATATCGGACATTTTTAATGGATATAGGCTATTTGGTGCCTTCTCCAGAACGAGTTAGCATTGATACTGACTCTGTTGACCCAGAGATAGCGTCAATCGCAGGTCCACAGCTTGTAGTACCCGTGAGTAATGCTCGGTTTGCGCTAAATGCAGCGAACGCAAGGTGGGGCTCTCTTTATGATGCACTTTATGGAACCGATGTATTACCGCAAGAAGAAGGTGCTGAAAAAACACAGGAATACAACCCTGTACGCGGTTTTAAAGTGATGGCCTACGCTCGCCAATTCCTTGATAACACTTTTCCTTTGAGAAATGGCTCGCATATTGAAAGTACACATTATGCGGTGCTAAATGGGCAATTGGTGGTCACGCTTAATGATAGTAAACAAGTTAGCCTATTAGATCCTCAGCAATTTGTAGGTTATCAAGGTGAAGCGCAAAACCCTTCCTCATTATTATTAAAGCGCAATGGTCTGCATGTTGAGATCCAAATAGATCCGCATCACCCAATAGGTCAATCCGATAAAGCAGGGATCAGCGATCTTATTTTAGAGTCAGCCTTGACGACCATTATGGACTGTGAAGATTCCGTAGCTGCCGTTGATGCACAAGATAAAGTCGGTGTTTACACAAATTGGTTAGGCTTAATGACTGGCACATTGAAAGAAGAATTTATAAAAGAAGATACTGTAATTACACGCGTTTTAAATAAAGATAAGCATTTTGTAATGGCTTCAGGGAAGATACTTAAATTAAAAGGTCGGAGTATGATGTTTGTTCGCAATGTTGGTCATTTAATGACAACCCCTGCTATTTTAGACCAAAATGGTGAACAAGTTTTTGAAGGCATTTTAGATGCGGTCATAACGTCACTGTGTGCATTACATGATTTAAAAGGCAATTCAAAATATCGGAACTCAATCTCTAAAAGTATCAATATAGTTAAGCCAAAAATGCACGGACCAGAAGAGGTTGCTTTTACTTCTAGACTATTTTCGGCGGTTGAAGGTTTATTATCCTTACCTAACAACACCATAAAAATGGGGATAATGGATGAAGAGCGGCGAACATCGGTTAATTTGAAAGCATGTATTGAGCAGGCTAAGTCTCGAGTTGTATTCATTAACACAGGTTTTTTGGATAGAACAGGCGATGAAATACATACTTCGATGTTGGCGGGGCCTATGCTCCCTAAGTCTCGTATCAAGTCGCAACCGTGGATTTCAGCGTACGAAAAGGGGAATGTTGAAGTCGGGTTAGCCTGTGGGTTTAGCGGCAAAGCACAAATAGGAAAAGGGATGTGGCCAATGCCAGATTTAATGGCATTGATGATGAAGCAAAAGTTAGCTCATCCAGAGTCTGGTGCTAATACGGCTTGGGTCCCCTCCCCTGCGGCTGCAACGTTACACGCCATGCATTATCATACTATCGATGTCTTTCAAGTACAGGCAGCAATAGGTCAATATGAAGAGGCTGCTTTGACTGACTTATTGACCCCTCCATTGTTAGGTGAGTTAGTGTTAACGAAAGAGGACATTCAGGCCGAATTAGATAATAATGTACAAGGGATCCTTGGTTATGTGGTACGTTGGATTGATCAGGGTATTGGCTGCTCTAAGGTGCCAGATATAAATCATATTGGTTTAATGGAGGATAGGGCTACTTTGCGCATTTCAAGCCAACATATTGCAAACTGGTTGGTGCATGGAATATGTTCACCGCAACAAGTAAAAAGCACGTTTGCAAAAATGGCTAAGGTTGTTGATGGACAAAACCATCATGATGCGAGTTATATTTGCATGGCTGACAATAAAGTTAAGTTAAATGATAATTTGGCTTATCAGGCAGCTTTATCTCTCGTTTTTGAAGGTAAGAATCAGCCTAATGGCTACACGGAACCTTTATTGCACTCTTATCGTTTGAAACATAAAGCTTTCCAATAAAATACGATTTTAGAAGCCCTTTTGATGAGTGTAAGCCCCCTTTACACTCACAATGATCTCAGTATTCAATAATAGTTATGCGCCTCTAAAGGCTCGAACCAGTTACAAATAAATGAAACGGATAGGTCATTTTGAAATCGCGACATTTTCATTTTGTAAATAACATAACTGAATATCCAGAGAGCTTAAGCATAAACAGTTGACTCGTCTTACCATATGAGCTTTTATGAACACAAATTAATGTCCTTTAAAGGAGTTTGTATGAAGTTATCACTGATAACGATTGGGCTCAGTTTTTTTGTAAGTTCAGCCTTTTGTGAAGCCTCACCACTGGAGCTTGATGATGTGTTTGACCTAGAGTACGCAAATCAGGTTGAGTTTAGTGAAGACGGTAAAGTCGTTTATTTTGTTAGAAATCGCATGGATATAAAGACTGACAAAAAGGTGGGAAATATTTGGTCAATCGATGTTGACACTAATGAGTTAGAACCTGTGACCTCGGGTATTCATATCGATTATGATCCACAATTGTCTCCGGATGGAAAGCGGCTTGCCTTTATTTCCACCAGAGATGGTAACAGTCAAATTTATATGAAATGGTTAAATTCCGGCGCAGTAGCCAAAGTGAGTAACTTAACACAATCTCCAAGTGGGATCACTTGGACGCCAGATAGCAAGCATCTTGTTTTTTCTCAGTTTGTACCAGCAAAGGCTCGTTCACCTATTAACCTACCAGGCAAGCCTAAAAGCGCTAACTGGGCTAAACCTCCCGTTTTTATAGATGATGTCTATTATCGGTCGGATGGTGCAGGTTATTCTAAGCCAGGCTTTTCTCACTTATTTAAAATGGATGCAAATGGTGGTAATGCTCAGCAGTTAACGTCAGGTAATTTTAATCATGGCGGTACTGTCAGTTTTGGTAAAGAAGGTGAGGTACTCTATTTTAGCGCTAATCGGCATAAAAATCATGCTTTAAAACCGAATAATAGCGAGGTGTATGCACTAAATATGCATACTAGAGTAATCTCTTCTGTAACTGAGCGAGTTGGACCCGACAGCTTTCCACAAGTTTCACCTAATGGTCGGCTTTTAGCCTATATAGGTTATGATGATAAGCTAATGAATTATGAAAATTCAGATATTTATGTGCTTAATTTTAAAACCGGTGAGACAAACGTTATCACCGCAGCACTTGACCGAAATGTAAAAGACATTCAATGGGATAACAAAAGCAGAGGGCTTTATTATAGCTATGACTCTGAAGGGAAAACAACGGTAGCGCACCAGCCCCTAAAAGGAAAAGCGAAAGTGCTTACTGATGAAGTTGGGAGTGTCGCATTTGGTCGACCTTATTCTGGCGGTAGTTATGATGTTAGTGCTCGAGGTGATATTGCCTTTACACTTGCAGATCCAAATAAGCCAGCTGACGTTGCGTTAGTTAAACGTGACAAAACAACGCAATTGACGGACTTAAATAGTGATGCGCTTGCAAGTAAAACGCTAGGCAAAGTGGAAGAAATTTGGGTTAAATCTAAATATGATAAGCTGGATATTCAGGGATGGGTCGTATACCCTCCAGGTTTTGATAAAACGAAGAAGTATCCTTTAGTACTGGAAATACATGGTGGGCCAGTTGCAAATTATGGGCCTCACTTTAGCGCCGAAGCTCAGCTGTTTGCAGCAAAAGGTAATGTCGTTTTATATATGAATCCAAGAGGAAGTGATTCATATGGAAAAGAATTCGCGCAAAAAATTCATCATAATTATCCAAGTAATGACTTTGATGATTTAATGACAGGAGTCGACTCGTTGATTGATAAGGGCTTTATTGATGATAAGCGTTTATATGTAACGGGTGGTTCGGGTGGTGGTGTATTAACTGCGTGGATTGTTGGTCATACGAATCGCTTTGCAGCTGCGGTTGTTGCTAAGCCAGTAATTAATTGGTTTAGCTTTGTATTAACGGCTGACTACTATCCATTTTTTGCGGACTATTGGTTTCCCGGTAAACCGTGGGATCATATGGAGCACTACATGAAATACTCACCAATTAGCTATGTAGGTAATGTGACGACTCCGACAATGTTATTAACTGGTGAAGCTGATTATCGCACACCAATATCTGAAACTGAGCAGTATTATCAAGCGCTTAAGTTGCAGGGTGTTGAAACGGCGATGGTGCGTATTCCAGATGCATCACATGGCATAACGGCGCGTCCATCGAATTTAATGAATAAAGTTGCTTATATTCAGTGGTGGTTTGATAAGCATACAGGAAAGTAACCACCTATTTTGCGTAGATAGTTTGCTTGTTCGTTGCGAGTAAGCCATCTACGCAGGACAAAATATTAAGGTTAAAAGTTCAGAATATAACGCGTATATTACTATTTTAATCCACACTTACGCGTCCCTATTAATATTGCCTTTGATCACTTTTTTAAACAGGTAGTATACAATGAAGTGAGCTCGTAGTTTTTGTTTTCCAAGGTGATGAGCCTACCACCTGTTCATTTGGAGCATTATGCAATCATTTAGACAATGGGTCAGATATAGAGCTGTGCTATTTTCTTTTATTGCGTTTAGTAATATAAGCATTGCTGAGTCATTACGTATCTATATAGATGATGAAAAAGACCTCTTGGTGTTTACTGGACAAGTTGCACCTTCCAATATTGCCGGCGCGACAAACAATATGTTATTTAACATGATTGATGGGGTGGATATTGAATTTGTGCCATCGAGTTATAAGCGTGCCTTGAGGATTATGAGTCAGCAGCCTGAGCCTATTTGCGTTGTTAATAAAGTAAAAACGCAAGAAAGAGAAGCTGCATTTTTATTTAGCCTGCCAATTAATCTGTATCTTAGCCGACGGCTATATTTACAATTAGATGCAGAGCCATTGGCGCCTTCATTGCTTGATGAGCAAGGAAATGTAATCTCTTTGCCTAAACTATTTCATGCACATAGACATAAATTAATTGTGCTTGCTGGGGCATTTTCTTATGGCCCATTTTTAGATAAGCAATTGGCGCAAGTAAGAAGCGCGAATAAAGTGATTAGAGAAGGCAGTAATCATTACGATACGGTGTATAGAATGTTTCACTTGCGTCGCGTAGATTTTTTATTGGCATACCCTGCAGAGGTGTATCGGCATTCTAAAACGGATAAATCACAGTACCAGTCATATCGAATGGCTAACTCTCCAGGATTCATCTTGGGACACATTATGTGCAATGATACGAAAGCGAGCCGTACGTTCATTAAGAAAGTGAATACAATAATGTTACAGATGTACAATCAAGATGAATTCACTAATGCGCACTTACACTTTTTACCGAAACAAGAGCATGATGTGACAAAACAATATATTGAACAACTTAAGCGTTATCAAATTCAGCCTTAAATTATATGATATGCGTAATTGGCAATGCTTAGGGGTATAAAATAATGCAAAATAGAGCGATTCTATGTGTTTTTGTTTGCTTTAGTTTCATTGGTAACTCTGCTTTGGCAATGTCAGCAGAGCAACAGCTAGAAGAGCTTTTAAGTCAACATAGTGGAAAAGTTGTATACGTGGATTTCTGGGCTTCATGGTGTGTACCGTGTCGTTATGCTTTTCCGTGGATGGGCAGTATACAGAAACGGTTTTCACAAGATGTGCAAATTATTGCTGTTAATATGGATACCGATGTAGAGGATGCGAAAAAGTTTCTATTGGAAACTCCGGCTAATTTTCCAGTTATTTTTAATCCCTCGATGAGCATAGGTAAAGCAAATAAGCTTAAAGGTATGCCCAGTAGTATTATTTTTGATAAAACGGGTAAAAAAATAGTGCAGCTATCAGGGTTTAATGATGAGAAGAAAAAAGACTATGAAGCAATACTAATTCACTTGGTAAAAAGTCGATAAATGCATCTGAGTTTAGGTAAGAGTATAGTGATAAAAGTTTGCCGTATCAGACGCATTAAGCTATAACAGCACATAGCTCATTTTTATTTTTTGGAAAACTATTTGTATCGTTATTTTGTTGTGTTTATTTGCTTTTTCCTTGTTTCATTGCGTTGTTTTTCACAACATCAGTTACCAGCAAAAACCGACCATATTTTACCGACTAACTTAGGAGAAGCAAATTGGCAGCCTTTGTTTCAGGTGGAGTTACCCAGTGGTAAGCCTCGTTTAAAAAAAAATGAATTGCTCAATTTAGACTTTTCTTTTGCCTTTACACCTACGGCTCATCAACGTATTGAATCACCTGAAATAGTATCTTCTGAGTGGGTCTCTTTTAAGTCTCAATTTAAGCCGTTTGCGTCACCTATAAAGTCATCTTGGAAGTCCGTCAAGCCTGCGCAATATGCGTTGAATGTGCAGTCGGATATTCGACATTTTTCAATACGGCAAGGCTTGCCTACTGGCGCCGTATATAGTGTGCAACAAGATGTTGACGATATGATTTGGCTTGGTACGAATGGAGAAGGAGCATGTCAGTATACAGGTAACTACTTACGCTGTTTAACGGACCAAGATGGTCTGAACAATAATCGGGTATGGGATATCGCAAAACACGTTAATGGTGAGTTGTGGCTAGCAACAGATCGAGGCGTGAACGTTTTTGATGGCAATGTGGTATCCGCGTTACAGATTGATGGTGCACTTTATACCCCTAAAGTGAATGATATTTTGTTTGATGATGATACCACTTATTTGGCATCAGATGAGGGACTGTATCTAGCTAAATATGGCTCTCTTTCTCGTTTGAAAATCGGTAACTCTTTAAAAATAAATCAATTATTAAAAGGACCAGAGCAGAGTATTTGGCTCGCGACTGATATTGGGTTGTTTCAGTATCGAGAAAGTAAGCTGTATAAAGTCGAGTTGCCTGAGCCATCATGCCAAGGGCCTATCTTAGCAATGGCGAGCGCTCAAAATACCGTGTGGTTGGGTGTAAAAGGAACCGGTGTTTGCCAAGTTGATTGGAGTTCTAAGCAAATTGTTTTTTTATCGGGTTTGCTAATGCCGAATATTCAAACACTAGCATACGATCAAAATGCTGCAGCACTATGGATTGGTGATGACAGCAAAGGCGTTATTCGAATGACGGGTAACTCAGCGCATACTTTTAATAGCGCTAATGGATTAAACGATCACCATATTCGAGATATTATGTTGGGTAGTCAGGGGAATGTGTGGATTGCAACGTATGGCGGTGGAGTGAACCGCCTTAAAGAACATAGTTTTCAATTGCTAACAAAACGCAATGGGTTATTAAATGAAAGAGTCAGCGCCCTCGCGAATATCAATGAGCGATTATGGATTGGGCAATATGGAGCAGGATTTCAAATTTTAGATAATAATCAATGGTTTAATTCTATTCATGATTTTTCAGAGCAGTATGTGCATGCGATTAGCACAAGTGAAAATGAAAGTGTTTGGGTCGGTACTCGAGCAGGACTTATTGTTATTGGAAATAACGGTTATCAGCGGGTGGACCGTCAAATGGGGTTGGACGCTGACATTGTGCACCGAATTATAGCGAGCCAAGACGGTTGTATGTATTTAGCGACTCAAAGTGGGCTTATTCGTGCTTGTGAAGGTGCCTTTGAGAAATTGGTTCTACCAGATATGGCATATGTGGTCAGTGTATTTGAAGATACCAGCAAGCGGCTATGGTTTGTCACAAATGGGCAAGGGATTTATTATTTAGAGCGCGGTTCTTTGTTTCACATAACAGAAGCACAGGGGCTTCCTAGCAATTGGGCTTATAGTATCGCGCAGGTTTTAGATGATTTTGTTGCACTGGGTACCCGCAGAGGGGTTCTTTTACTTAAAAAAGACATCAATGGTTGGCGTAGCAGACACGTGAGTGTGAGTGATGGGTTGAGTAATAACATTATTTTATCGTTGTTAGTGAAAGGTGATGTGCTCTGGGCTGGCACTGAGCGCGGCATAAACAGGTTTAAGCCACAAGCAATGTTTGGATCAAATAGTTCATCAAAACCCCAGCAGTATACGTATGATAATGGTTACATTGCTGTTGATAGTACTCTTAATACAGCGCTGCTTTTTAAAGACAGTTACACTTGGGGGTCTGGGAAAGGAGTGTCTTATTTTAAGCCTGAGAGTGTAAAAATAAATGTGAATTCTCAAGTTAACTTGTTGCGCGTTAGTGCGAGTCAAAGTGGCAGTCCTCGGCCTAAATTTAAGGATATAGAACATTTAACACACCCTCTAATTGATTTACCTGCGACGACATTTCAAATCCGTTTTCAATATGGTCATAGCGAATGGGGTAACCCAGAGAGGATTATGTATGAAACTCGTCTAATCGGCAGTAATGAATATTGGAGTGACCCTTCTTACGATGACGAGATGACCTTTACACAATTGTCACCGGGTAATTATGAGTTTCAAGTTAGAATATCAACGCAAGATAAGACAGCTGATTATGAGTACTTTTCTTTTGTAATTCAGCCACCCTGGTGGCAAACTTGGAGGGCCTTTTCTCTGGGCCTATTATTCGTCATTGGCGCTATTTATAGTTTATTAAAATTGCGATTTGAGTTTATTCAAAAGCAACAAAGAATAAGCGATAGAGCTGAGTTTTCTGAAGCGCTTTTAGCGCGGAAAAAACAACTGTTGGCGGAGGTATCTCATGAAATCCGCACACCATTAAGTGTACTGAAAATGCAAATAGAAGCACTCGAATACAACCTTGTTGAAAATACGGAACAGACCTATGAGTTGCTACATCGTCGTATAGGCGATATTAGTACGCTTATTGCAGACATAGATCAATTAGCGATGACGGAGCTGTCTGAACTGAGCTTAAATGTCAAAGTGATAGATGTCGTGCCTTGGCTGGCGTCTTGGGCGGATGATGCATGTACACGGTCATCTCAGCTACGAGAGTGTGAGTTCAGTCATGTCGTAAAATTACCCAAAAACTTGTTTATAAACGCAGATCAAGACAGATTAACTCAAGTGCTTAATAATCTACTCTCTAATAGCCTACGATACACCACGCCGCCTATTCGTATAACATTTGAAGCTACTTATACCGAAACGCAGTTAATATTATCTTTGAGCGACAGTGCACCTGGTGTATCAGAACACGAACTATCATGCATATTTACGCGCTTATACCAAAATGAAAGTAATAAGACGTTATTCAAAGGTGGAACTGGGTTAGGGTTGACTATCTGCAAAGACTTGATTGAACGCCATAGTGGCGAAATAGAAGCGCAACATAGCGAGCTGGGAGGGCTTACTGTTCGTGTTACCCTACCTAGGTAGGGGAACACGAATACCGACAAGTTATGCAGGCCCTAATCATACATCACTATAGCGGGCCATTATTAGCTGAGGGAGTTTGCCATAAACTGTGCCAAATATAGTTACCATGAATATAATAAATATCGTCGTTGTGAAGTACTGTCCGGTCTTCATTACCATATATTAATGGAATTTGTTGCGGGCCAGTTACTTCATATTTTATATGGCTACTGCCCATGTAAGCTAACTTTTTAGTTTGGCTATTTATTTCAAACAATGTTAATTGGTTTTGCTTTATCCAGTCATAGTTTTGAGGTGTATTACCTGTTTCAATCCATCGCTCAAGTGGCATCGTAAACCGGTATTGATGTGCTGCTGTTTTAACGAAACTAAGCGAATGGTAATCTTGTTCTGCAGGAGTATAGGCTTCGGGGAATACCTTACTATCGAGTAAGATTGGAGAAGTGGTATCACTGATGTCAAATAAGCTTACTTTCGCGCCTTGCGTTATATTCGGTTGCTCGGGTATTGTGATATCGGCGACTTCTTGACCGATGCCAAGCAGGAGGCTGTCTCCGATAGGATGAAGGTATGCAGAGTACCCTGGAATTTCTAGCGCGCCCTTAATCATAGGGGCTTCCGCATTCTTCAAATCAATAACATATAAAGGATCTGTTTGTTGAAATGTGACTATATAGGCCTGTTCATCAACAAAGCGGACTGCATAAATATCTTCGTCGACAATACCTGTTGCACTATTTACTTTTCCAATAGGCGTTGGGTGGGATTGATTTGGTAGTTCGGAGATCAACACAAGTTCTGAGCCTTGTTGACGCAGTATTCGAAGTTTATGCTCAAACCCATCAAATTGATTACCTTCGCTCGTCATTACGCGCAGCTGGTTGTTATACTCACTGAATCGTAAGTTACGCATATTTTGTCCGAAATGGCCTGAGAGCTTGCCTGTGGCTGAATACTCAAATGCTTGTTCATTAATCGTGAATTTGTGAATTACAGACTTTGGGCCCTCTGCATTGAAGTGCGTACTATGTGTATAGATTGCTGTCTCTGAAGCATAAATCCCTTCAACTTCAGTATTTACGCAAAGTGAAACTTGCTGGGACGGATCAGCCAACGATATACGCGTAATGGTCATTATTGAATCGTAGCCATCGGTGTCGGAAGCGGTATCGGATAAATAGCATTCGTCAGCATTAAACAGCGGCTGGCTGTCACCCGATTGGCTATGGGTTATAGTCGGTATGAAGTGTGTAATAGGTGTGTCGTTGAGCGTTTGGTAGTTTTTTAACTGTGTTTCAGGCTGTGAGTTCGTCAGATCAAAACCGCTAAAGGAAGGTCTGAAATTGCTTACTAAATAGAGTTGGTTGTTAATGACTCGACTTTCAATGAGTTGCCCATCAATACTGTATGTATGTGATATGTCGGCTTGTTCTGGTGTGGTGACATCCGCAAAATTTAATTCAAATTGTGTATGGTTTAAGTTTGGTGCTGTTGAACTAGCGCTGAGGGGTTCAATTGTTGCGGTGCTAAAGATTGAAAACCAGCCGCTATTCGCACTGATGGATACGAGCGTATCTTGCTCTAAAAATAATTGTTGCTGTGCATACTCATTGGAAGAGGTTGGTAGATCTTTTACCGCCTGAATTAGGCCATTATTATTGCGTTTCATGATACGAATATAATGAGGTAATTCACTTTCATTTGGTTGCGTTAAATTATGATATTGATTTGCTGCAATGTACAAGTAATTACCATCATATTTTACTCGGTCTGCTTCATTGACGTTCTGCTCTTGTTGGTTTGTACCTGAAAATGCACTTGATGTTGTGCTGGGATCCGATGTCTCCCTGCTATCATTTACTGGAGGCGTAATATCATGTTGATGATAACGCATGAAAACCCCATTTTTTATATGGGTTGTAAATTGTGCTGTATTGGCTTTTTTTAACGGGGTTGTAGAAACCGAGAATCCTGTAAAGTTAGGAAGCTTTTGGATTTTTTGGGGATCACTGGATATTGTATCAGTGTCATTACCGCAACCACTTAAAACGGTGAGCGCAGTAATTCCCAGTAAACGTGTATAATACATAGTACTTTTCCTTGAATGAAGAACTCAGCATTTACTTTACGAAATACGTTAGAAATAACTGTTACCTTTCACAAATGATTTGTTATTTAATGTAACCCTTTCTGGTAAATCACGAATACAATGTTAAATTAGCAGCGGTAATATAAGGAATTGCAAATTGAAATATTTAATTGCTGCAATAGCATGGCTGTTGTCCACATCTACTTTTGCGTCGAGCTCACTATGTAATAGTAGTGACAGTGACTGTGTGAACACCAGTCAGTGGCAGTTTTCAGTGGCAATTGGCATTGGTGAACTGACTAACCCGTTAGCTGGTGGAGATAATCTTCCTTTATTCGTTATCCCTTATGTTAGCTATTATCGAGACCGGTTTTTCTTAGAAAATACGACCCTTGGTTTTACATTACTGGATAAACCAAAATTCGATTTGAGCTTCATTGTAGAGCCTAATGCAGAGCAAGCATTTTTTGAACAGTTTCATTTACGCAATATTATTGCGCCAGGCTCTTACGTTGCCACCGATGGTAATATTGTCGACTCCCCTGATGGCGCTTTAGAAATACCAGATGACGTAACCCCTCCCATTGAGCAACGAGAAGTTACGGTTGATGATATAGCCAATAGAAAGTGGGCGATTGATTCCGGGCTTTTAGGGCATTGGTATATTAATGACAGCAGTAAATTATCTATGCAGTGGCTACATGATGTATCTGGGGTGTACCGAGGACATCATGCAAAAGTAACTTATCATTATGAATTCATACCAATAAGTAAATTGCCAGTAAAAGTACGACTCATCGCAGGCGTACACTGGAAAGAGAGTGCATTAGTTGACTACTATTATGGTTTAAGAAGTAGTGATGAAATAGATGAACAGTTGTATTATCAAGGTCGTAGTGTACTAAACCCCTTCTTGGGCGCGACATTGCAATATAAACTCACAGATGATTGGCAACTAAAGGCCAGTGTTAAACGACAGTTTTTAGGTGCTGGTATAACGGACAGCCCGCTCATTAGAAAAGATGATGTAAATTACTTTTTTATTGGGGGGGTCTATGCATTCTAGTTCTGCTTGTTTATTTAGCCTAAGTCTATTTTTATCTTTTCAAGGTGTTACGCAGAGTGAGTTTGTTAATCAAGTCCCCTTTGATATTAAACCCGTTACCTGCATAGTTCACCAATTAGGTGAGCCTTGTCAAATGACGATAAGCCTTCAATGGCAAAACCCGCAAGTAATAGATGCTTGTTTGTACCAAGAAGCCAATAAATTACGATGTTGGAAAAAGCAAAGCGCAGTGCAAGAAAAGCTGAAGATTACATTAGCTCAAAGTATGAATTTTAGTCTATTCGATTTACACGGCAGGTTGTTGGCAACGCAAACTGTTAATGTACATGCTACCGTAAGTAAGCGGTACCGTAGAAAATTAAAAACTGATTGGAGTTTCTTTTAATGGCCCATATTATGCTCGTCGAAGATGACGAACGTCTTGCAACTTTGACTGCTCAATTTTTACAAAGTAACGAGTTTGAGGTAACGATTGTCAATGATGGTGCTGAAGCTGTTGAAGCCATTATTACCAAACAGCCTGATATTGTTATATTAGATATCATGTTACCTAATCAAGATGGATTTAGTATTTGTCGAGCTGTTCGCCCCCATTACAATGGCCCTGTGCTATTCCTAACCGCTAAAGACAGTGATTTTGACCAAGTCAAAGGGTTAGAAATTGGTGCCGATGACTATGTTATTAAGCCTGTTGAACCGTATGTGTTATTGGCAAGGCTCAATGCTTTGCTACGCCGAAGCTTTAGTAAAAAAGAAGCACTTGATAGCTTAGTGCTTGGTCAATTACGAATTGATAAAGCTGATCGAGCCGTGTATTTGGCTGACCAAGAAGTTGAGTTGACCAGCTATGAATTTGATTTGTTATGGGCTTTGGCAAGTAATGCAGGGGAAACGCAAAGCCGGGAATATATATACAAACATGTTGTTGGTCGCGAGTATGATGGTTTGGATCGGAGTGTGGACGTGAGAATCTCTCGTCTTAGGAAAAAGCTAGGGGATAGCCCTGAGCAACCATTTAGGCTGATAACTGTATGGGGAAAAGGCTATTTATGTTCTAAATCAGCCTGGGAGTAGATTAGAGATATGATCAGGTTATTGATCAGTTTATATTTTGTTGTGTTTATTAGTATTGTATTGATCAATCAAAGCAGTGAAGTAATTTGGCAAAGCTGGGGCCATCAGGCCCCCGATGAATTGCGCCATGCTAAAGTGGTTGCAAAGACTCTCCAAACTAGTATTTCCAATATTAAGCAGCTACCTAAACCCGTTAAGACGTTCCATATAGGAGATATTGCTTGGTTACCAGAGCAGAGCGCTACCCTAGAAGCGGGAGGGATTGTTACCACGTTTACTGAAGATGGGCATGCACTGTTGACTTTCTCTGTTGATGATAGTGAACAATTAGCTCAGTTGGGGCCTTTTCTGCCTGCACAGAGTCAATTAGCCAAGAAGTATTTGTTTAAGCTGTTCTCTTTTGCAGTATTAGCATTGTTATTGATTTTATGGTTAAGGCCATTGTGGTTAGACTTAATGCAGCTGAAACGTGTGACAGGGCAACTTGCGCAAGGGCATTTGGATATTTCTATTAGCCCATCAAAGTTTTCTGCAATTTCTAGTTTAACGAGTCAATTCCATGCTATGGCGAATAAAGTTGCGAGTTTAATGAGTGATCAGAAGCAGCTAGTTAACGCGGTATCTCACGAACTACGTACACCTTTAGCAAGGTTGAAATTTGCTTTGGCAATGCTAGCATCAAAAGACCCTAAAGAAGTACAAGCTATGTCTCAAGATGTGCAAGAAATGGAGTTATTGATTGATGAAATGTTAGGTTATGCCAGACTTGAAATTGCAGCGGAAGCTTTAGTGTACCAGCAGTTTAACCTAACAATCTTAATCGAATCTCAAATAGATAAACTACAGCGTACTTATTGCAAAGATTTACACGTTTCACTGATGCCTAATGTGATGATTGTCGCGAATCAGCATTATCTAGCCCGTGTTGTACAAAACTTACTCTTAAATGCATGCAAGTATGGAGAGCGTGAGATCCACGTGTCGTTGTTGGAAAACAATCAACAGATAGAGCTGATCATTGAAGATGATGGCCTAGGGATCAAGCCTGAAGATCGGGATAAAGTGTTTTCACCTTTTGTCCGTGTTGACAGTAGTCGAAATAAGGCCTCTGGAGGCGTTGGTCTGGGGCTTGCGATAGTTCAGAAAATACTAAACTGGCATCATGGGCAGTGTGAAATTCGCAGCTCTCAATTGGGGGGAGCTTTATTTGCAATTGGTTTACCCAAGGATGCTACCCGCCTTAAAGGGAAAGATCTGGCGTAAAACCTATCTCAGCATTTTCACCATTGTATTTAACCTCCGGTTTAGATAAAGGTTTTGGAATAAGAAATATTTTGTAAGCAAACTTACGTACAATCCAATGATGATATTTTGTTCAATATCAAGGCGCTTTTATGCAGTAATAGCGAGCTATTACAAATGAAAGCAACGCCGAGAGTGAGAGAAATAACTTTATTGGGCAAATTCGCTCATCCAGAGCTGAGGTTAATTAGGCTAATACTTCAGTTTTTTACGTAAGTTTTTTGTTTGTCCATGTTTTACTTTACTGTCAACCCGTTTTCTTTGAGAGTTTCGTGTTGGCTTTGTTGCCCGTCTGGTTTTTTCTATTTTTATAGCATCTAATATGAGTGTTTTTAAGCGCGTTAAGGCCTCTTCTTTATTCATTTCCTGCGTTCTATGGCTTTGCGCCTTAATCACAATGACACCCTCTTTAGTGATACGGCTATCTTTAAGTGACAGTAATTGAGATTTATAAAATTCAGGAAGTGAGGAGCGTTTAATATCAAATTTTAGGTGAATGGCGCTCGATACTTTATTTACATTTTGGCCACCTGCACCTTGTGCACGAATTGCTGTCATGTCAATTTCCCATGCAGCGAGTTCAACAGCGTTGGATATTTTTAACACAATAATCTTCTCAAAATAAATACACAGACGCAGTTTATCATAATTGCCTAATGGAGCGCACTGCCGCCCTACTAGCGCCTAACGTGATAGATAGATTAAGCGCCTCGCGTTGTTATTGCGGGAGAAACTTTAGCTGCTTGACTCACAGGATAAGCAACAGCTATTTGCCCTAATAATACAATAGCAATAGCGCCAAATAGCAAAAAGTTTATCGGTACTGGTGTGAGTGAAAGTAGTTCTACAAATTGGTTATTTAGTATTATGGCTGCCAAAAAGCCAACGAAAACTCCTATTATTGAGATGATGGCATTTTCCAACATAAAGTAGCTGATGACTTGATGCTTACTGGCTCCGAGTGCTCTACGAGTCCCTATTTGTTTTGTTCTACGACTGATACTGAACTTTGCTTGCCCTAAGATACCAAAGACAGTGATAATTGTGAGGCTGATACACACTGCAGTGAGTAATTTATTGGTAGCTAAATCCTCTCGGTAACTGCGCATTTTTACATCAGTTAATAATTCAATACTTTCTATTTGTTTTTGAGGGTGTGTTAATAACCTCTCCGGTATCACAGCGATCACGTTTTCTATTTGAGCGGGGTCAACACGAAGAACATAACGTTGAGTATCGTTGGCTTCTTGGACTGCGGAAATAACCGTATATTCTATTGCACTCCAAAAGTTCCAAGCATTCTGGAGTGTGTCCACAATACCAACAACTTCATGGGGCTCATTATGGTAATACAAGTTTTTGCCGAGTACTTCTAGCCAATCATCTGGATATAGCTTTTTAGCCAATGCTTGAGTTATGAGTAGCTTTGATGATTTGAATACACCATCATTTTCAACTTTTTGAATATCAGAGGGCAAAAAGTTTTCACCTGCCACTAAAGTTAAGCCAAAGGTATCAATCAGCTGCTCATTGGAGCCAAAATAGCCACCATATGCGACATCCTCGCCATTTGGTTCTAATTTAAAGTCTGTATACATACCCCAACCTTCCAGGGGGAGTCCGGTAATAGGTGCCGCATTAATAACACCGTGAATACTTTTTAATATAGTTAAATCATGTTCTAACTGGGCTGTTAAATCGCCTTGCTGAGTCGGCAGGTTAGTGATGATGGTGAGTGTGCTCTCCATATTTGCCCCGATAGGGCGTGCAATGAGTTCGCTGCGTTGCGCAATCATGTAAATCGCATTGACGAGCACCATAAATGTGACCGCAATTTGAAATGCCAGTAATGCGGGGGCCGTTTTTTGCTTTTTAAAGGTTTTGAGTATGGGTATTAGGTCGCGCATATACTTTCGTCCTATAAACTTTTAAGTTGGCTCGATGGCTGCATTTGGCTAGCTCTAATGATTGGGTATAGGCCGAAAGCTAAACTAGAAATAACGGCCAGTACGACAGTGCCAATAATAAGCGGGGCATTCATTTGCATCAGATCGGAATGAAGGTAAGAATAGGTGTTTGCTGCGCTAATGAGCCCAATCTTAGCAAATAACAGCCCTAATAACCCTCCAATAGCACCGACAACGGATAGTTCGATAGAAAACTGCTTAATAATGTCTTGCTGGCTTGCTCCAATGGCTCGGCGTAAACCAACTTCCCCAGCTTTGGCGTGGAATTTAGCTATCATCAAGCTCATGCAGTTGAGCAAACAAACTACGAGAAACAATGCGGCTAGCCATACGGCCATTTTACTATCATCACTTACCACTTCTTCGTCGATTAAGTATTGTTTTAATGGCACTAGCTTATTGTAAATACGATTTTGAAAACGACCCAAAGATTGTTGAACTAAAGCATGGTTATCTATAAATGATTGGTATTGTTGATGTATTTTTTTGCTGGGAAGTTCGACCCAAAAAATCACCCACATACATTCAGATGTTAATAAAGAGGAGAATGATTCATCATCTGGTTTTTTCCAGCAGTAATTACTTACTAACTTTTGAGAGAAAAGCTCATTTTTTATCTGTGTATTGAAAGGAATAAATAAGTCATGAGGTTTTGTGAATGCCGTATGAGGAAGTGCATAGTATTTTGGAAGTGGATCCCATGAGTCTAAAACTCCCACAACTCGGTATGTGTCGGCGCCCAATTTGAATGTTTTACCAACCGAATTTTCCCCATTAAAAAGCCAGCTATTTGTCTCTTTTGATAAAACTGCAATTTGTGCCGCATCTTTGCCATCTTGTTTACTCCAACCTGAACCATATAAAAAGGGCGTCTCAAACATACTGAAAAAATCACTGGTTGTCGTGCGAACTTTTAAACTTTTTGGTGTCAGGTGTATATTCGCTTCATGGCTAACTCTCTGCTGGATAGCGGCAATCGCAACGTGATGTTTCGGTATATCTGAATCAAGTAATGTTTGCGCATCTTGGTATGAAATCATGGTAGGTAAGGTTTTTCCATCACCGTAAATTTCATCCATACTATCAAGTTGAACTTGAAATAAGTGTGCACTCTTATTCGGGATTGGGTCTTTTGACATCATATAACTGACGGTATACGTTGTCATGGTTGCACCAATACCAATGGCAATCATCATCACCATGAGTAAACTTAACAGGGGGGTTTTTCTTAGGCTGATTAATGCAAGTTTAAAGTAGTATGGGTACATGATTTACCTATGCAATAGCTTGTTGAGATTGCGAGTATTCAGATAGTTGACCGTCTTTAATTTGTATTACGCGGTTTGCTTGTGTCGCTTGAGTATTATCGTGCGTGACCATGATGACACTGGTACCTGCTGCATTAATATCCTTTAGCAGTGACATTATTCCTTGCGCCATTTTTGAGTCTAAATTTCCAGTGGGTTCGTCAGCGAAAATAACCGCAGGTGTTCCAGCTATCGCTCTTGCGATAGCTACACGCTGCTGTTGCCCTCCAGATAATTGGGTTGGGTAATGATCTTTTCGAGTTGCAAGGCCTATTTGCTCAAGCGCTTGCATAATTCGTTGATGCCTTTGCTCCCGGTTAAACCGACGATACCGTAATGGCATGTCGACATTATCATAGAGAGTGAGTTCAGGAATAAGGTTAAAACTTTGAAATACGAACCCAATTTTTTCATTTCTATAGGCTGATTTCTGTTTATCTGAAAGTTCAGCAACATCTTTTCCATCGAGTGTATATAGCCCGCTTGAGTGCGTTTCAAGGAGACCCGCAATATTCAAAAAAGTTGTTTTCCCGGATCCGGATGGTCCGATAATGCTGACAAACTCACCGTGCTGAATTGTTAGGTCAAATGGGTGGAGTGCTTGCGTTTTAATGTCATCCGTGTAAAACGCTTTAGCTAAGCTCTTCATTACTAACATTATTAATAGTTCCTTGTTACTGTAAAATGCGAACACTAGGAGCATCTTTAAATATTTCTGAGTCAGATATCACAACGGTATCTCCCACTTTAAGCCCCGTTATCACTTCAACTTTTGCGAGGCTCCTGGATCCAATTTTTATAGGTGTTTTAACGGCAGAGTTATTGGTTATTACATACGCAAATTGTCCATTGTAAGTATTCAAGAACTGGCCGCGCGGTAAATAATGTATGTTGTTCTTTTTCTCTAAAATAACACGAGTGGTTAGCCGTTGGTTTTGTCGTAACCCAGTCAATGACTCATCGTTAAAGCGAATTTTTCCTTGGACTCGGCCTTTTAAAATCTCAGGAGAAATCGCAACAAGTTCACCTTTATAGCTTTGTTGATTTAGTGTGATCTCAGCTTCCATACCCAGAGCTAAATCATCGGCGTAACTTTCAGGAATTTGTACTTCTAACTGATAACGAGATAAGTCAACAATACTTAAGAGTGATTGGTTTTTCGCAACTGCATTTTTTTGCTGTACGTTGAGGTTCCCTACCAAACCGCTTACTGGAGATTTTATTTTAAGGCTATCAACCTGCCTTTTCAATTCAGTAACTTTGACTTGCTGTGACTTTAATTCCAGTTCTCGTGTTTTGATTTCAAACTTTTGGCTTTCTTTTATGAGTTCAATTTCCTTAATAACGTGTTTGTACTCTCTATTGGCATTTTGTAAGTCATCTTTTGCTTTTTGATAATCAATATCACTGATGACTTGATTTTTCATTGCGTCTTCAGAGCGACGCATCTCTCTTCTAGCTGCATTAAGAGAGACATTCGCATGCCCGATTTGATTTTCTTGCTCTAAATTAGATCTTTTTACTTGAATTTTTTCACGTTCAAGTTGGTTCTTTAATCTTGTTAGATTAGCAACTTCTTGGTTATATTCGCTTTTTAACTGCGGGCTTTCAATGATTGCAATAGTTTGCGTGGCAACTACACTATCTCCGGGTTCAACGAGGTACGTCACGGTTCCTTGTGCTGAACTATATAGTACAGGTCTTCTGGCAGCTATAACTTTACCTTGCACCGATAAGTCTTTAACAAATAGGCCTTTCTCTACTGTTGCTAGATGCAATTTTTCTTTATTGATAGCGCTTTGTCCAGAACGCCAATTAAGTAAAGAGGGCAAAATAAATACATAGCTCAATATCAAAACCAGTACCACATAACTCAATATGACTGTTATTTTCTTGATGGAATGAGGTGTAGCAATTTTTGTATCTTGCGCACTTGTATCTGCTATATAGCTCATTGTGGGTTAAGGCTTCCTTTCAATGGTCGTATTTCGATAGTTTAGATACATAAAAGTTACTTTTGAACTTCTAATCAAAGAGATTTCCGAAATAAACTACACTTTATTTTATCAAAAGTCACTTAAGTTAATTAAATGTTTATTTAATTTTTTTTTGGAGAGCTTTTATTCTTCGCTTATGATTAGTTTGAATTGTTTTTTATTTTTTTACATTGTTGTTTTTGTAAGCTTTATTTTTTTATTTGTTCCTGTTTTTATCGTGACAAGTTATTTTTGGTAAATGTTATTTCTAATAATCAAGTGTTGCAATGTTGTAATGTCTTGATGCGTTTCCTGGGCTCTAAAACGTTACTTCTATATTTGGAGGTTGCTTTCTATTACTGGGAATCATCTGCAATGTTTTCATGGTGTGGGCGAATATTTGCATTGACGATACCTTTTTATTGTATTAACTGCTAATTTATCGTCTTGATATTAAAGCTTTTAGTGTTAATTTTGTACGCTTTTGTATTTAAAATACGCTATTTGGTTGAGTTGTTTCGGTAAGCAAGCGCAAAGATTGCTGAAAGTGCAAATTATTTTCACGTTAGTGGCTAACTTTAATTTAAGCGTTGGTTGTTTATATGTTTGGAACGTACTGGTTTATTATTACGAATAACAAGAAAGCGCCAGGTTTTGTAGCACTGCCTTTCTTTACATAACAATCGCTAGATTGGTCGTAGGGTATGCTTAAAGTAACCAGTCGAACACAGATTGTTAGATATTCATTTTGGTTAGGTTTTGTATGGCATTATTATTTTTTACGAAACGACAATATACAGTACCTAAAACCGAAACATCACAGAAAAATACGCAACTTGGCGTTTAGTCATAGGGCTTGATTGCGAATTAACTTAGGGATCTTTGTTTTCGTGTGTTTTTACAATATCTAAATATCGACTTTCAATAAATTTCTTCTCTTTGGTTAAGTGTTTTAGTGCTGACTTTGTTTGTGCCAATTCGCCCTGTAATTGAGCTAATGCGGGGCCATCTTCGGTATTGTGAGCTTGCAATGAAAGCTGCTCTAATGCTTGGCTTTGCTCCGATATTTGACGTTTATAGTTATTCAGCGTATCAATCATATCAGCCTTTTCTCGCTCAAATGAGAGCATCATATTCTGTACATGTTGAGGTGAAGAGTTTGTTTGCTCATTTTCAAGTTGTAATGCTTGGTATTTCTCTTCTAACTGCTCTTTTTCTTTTTGTAACGACTCCACCGTATCGTATTGATCGTAGAGTTTCTTCCGCGTTACTTTCAACTTATTCACACTTTTATCAAGATCGCCTTTGAGCTTGCGTATTAATGCATGCGACCTTGATAACTTTTTATTAAGATCTTTAATGGATTGATCTTCTTCAGGTGTTATATGGTCTTTTGTAGAGGCTCTAATATCGGTGAGCTGTTGTTCTAATGCAATTTGTACTTTTGCTAACTCTGCAATAGTATTGCTGTGGTCATTAATATAGCCTAGTGCGTTATCAACAGACTCTCTGCACATGATGAGCATTTGGTCATCTTGTTGCTGCTGTGGCTTGTTAGATACCACGCTTGTAGCAAACTTTCTGAACTCTCTCAGAATTAATAGTAAGATATAAAACCATGCAGCAAGGATCAATAATCCAAAATTAATGGCTAAATATTGGTAAACAGTAATCGGTAATTGTAAACTCGGCATAATGATGGTTTATTGTTAATTTTGTTGATCATATCTTTTCAGTTTAGTGATGGATGAAAAATATGCCTATAATAAAAAACAAGTTTTTATAAAAGTGGCGCAGAGTGAAAATCTTAATTGTTGATGATAGCCATGCAACTCTGGAAATCGTAAAGCGCGGTTTGGAGAGGTTCGGTTATCGTAAGTTGTTAATTCAAAAGGCAAATAGTGCGAAATCGGCATTGCAATATATAGGTAATTGGAAGCCTGATATTGTTTTGACTGATTGGCATATGCCTGACATGTCAGGTCTAATTTTATTGCAAGCAATAAAACAACGGCAACTAAATATTACCGTTGCGATGATAACGACAGTCGATGAGCAGTCTCAAATAGATCAAGCACTTGAAGCAGGTGCAAGCTTTGTATTATCAAAACCATTCAGCGATGATGAATTACATGAAAAGCTGCTGCCTTTAGTACAAGGTGCGGAAGAAAATGAAATTATACTGGATGATATTGAGGTTAATGGTGAATTAGCTCTACCGAAATTAAGTCAGTTAGAACGTTTGATTCATAAACACATTGATGAATCGTTATGTATTAAACCGATTCAGTCACAAGTGTTTGATGAAACAAAAGTGCCTTGCGTTATGGCCGTTTATGAAGATCGAGAAAGCCAAAAAGTGAGAGCGATTGGGTTGTTAGATATTTATGCGACGTGCGTTATGGCAAGTGGTATTCGCATGATATCTGAGGCAGAAGCACAACAAGCAATCCACCAAAATTTGGTGTCTTCTGAGATATTGGAGGCGGGCAAAGAGGCCCTCAGCGCGACTGCTTTTGCATTTCTGGATAAGAAAACAAGAATGAGCTTAAGAATTAAAACGGTGAAGTTTATAGCATCTCCGTTTCGAAAGCTTGAGCTTTTATATCAAACCCAAGCAGATAGTAGAATCGATTTTAGCTGTCAGCGAGATGGAATGGCGCTCGGAAAGATTTTGCTAGTTGGCTTTTAGTATATTAATTGAACGCAGTTTTAAAACATTCTGTTATGCTATGGCACTGATCAATACGCTCGGATCGGTGATCCCAGCATCCTTCATTGCTTCTTTTACATTATCGACTAAAGTCAGTAAGTTCATTTGTAGCTGTGCGATATAATTGGCTTGTTGGAGTATCATATCTTTTTTAGTGTCTTCATTTAGATCTGTTTGATTTTTCAATTTTACTAAGCGCTCTTCTTCTTCTTTTATTTGTTCTTTAATACGCTCTATTTGTTCAAGCATTTTTTGAATATGTTGCGGTAAGCCGTCCTTTTTGGATTTTACTTGTTCAGAATCGTCGGTGTTACTCAACTGCTCTCGGTCTTTTTGAGAAAGGCGGAAAGTTGTCGATTTTTCATCTAATTCATTCTTGTTCTCAGTTTGGGATAATGCGCTTTGATGAATCTGCGAATTAGAGTGTAATTGTAAGTACTGAGATGCCGGTTGCTGAATTTTCATCCTGTAAATCCATAAAATAATATAAACTACTGAGTAATGTTATCGGCGCAGGATAAATTTTCTTTAGAAGAAATAGGCGGCATCCGTGCCGCTGCAAGTGCTTGGGAATTGCTGTATTGCTGTTTCATGAAAATATTACTTAAATACTAAATATATCAATGTCTTACTGATTATTGAGCAAAACTTATAATGAGATTTTGGTTAAGACAATTTGTACTTTTGAGCAAGAACTAATTGACTATTATGGAGCGCTCGCATTAACGCTTGCAGTAAATCTTTGCCCTTTGCTTTAACTGAGATGTCGGGCAACCCTGGCATCACTAGACTAATATGACAAAGTTTTAAAGCGCCATGGCGAGCATGTCGTATATCACTGACTTGTATATCTATTTTTCGAATATTTGCCTTATATCGGATAAGTTGGCCTGAAACGAGCTTTGACAACTTGATCCTCATAGCGGCATTCATTACCTTATCTTTCACTGTCAATTTTAGCTTCATGGCTATATCCAAGTATAAATTTAGTGTAATTAGTCGCGCCTTTATTGCAGGCATGTAGTTAATCTACTAAGGTATATAAAAAGATTAAAGCTGATTATTTCTTACTTATTCATCGGTAAAAGCGAATGATAACAAACATAAATTACAACCACCTCTATTATTTCTGGCAGGTAAGCAAGCATGGCAGCATTGCGAGTGCAAGCAAGGTCTTACATTTGACGCCGCAAACCGTCAGCGCACAGATTACCAGTTTAGAGCAGCGCTTAGGGAAACCATTATTCATACGTGAAGGGAGAGGGCTGAGATTGACCGAATTTGGTCAAATTACTCAACAATACGCTGATGATATGTTTGCGATTGCTGAAGAGTGGTTGGAAACTACACAAGGAGACTTGGATCATATATCGCGAACGCTAAGAGTTGGGATTTCTGATGCATTACCTAAATCTTTGGTATCAAAGTGGTTATCACCGTTTATAGATAATGAACGGATCACGAATTTACATTGTATTGATGGCCAGCAAGCTGAGCTGCTTGCCCAGATGTCGATCCACAAGCTAGATTTAGTCTTAGCTGATAAGCCATTAGACAGCACATTGCCATTTAAAGCGTTTTGTCATGAGCTCGGTAAAAGCCAATTAGGTTTTTTCGGTAATAGAGCATCACTTGATGCACTAAAAGAAAGCTACCCTAACTCTCTTGCCGATGTTCCAGTCATTCTCCCTGCTAAGTCAAGTCCGATGACGAGTGCAATTAAATACTGGTTAGAGCAACAGAGTATCGAAATATCTATTGCAGGTCATGTCGATGATAGTGCATTGATGAAGGCATTGGGTCAACAAGGCTTCGGCTTATTTGCAGCCCCGTTGCTTGTCAGTAAAGAAATTGAACGTCATTATGATGTGAGTCTAATAGGTAGCATTGACAATGTTTACCAGCACTATTATGCATTTACGCCAGATAGGTTAATTAAAGACTCTATCTATTCTGAATTTGTAAAATATGCGCAGCACATTCATATTTAAAGATTCTGTGGCTGAGAAGCGTGAATAAATTTATGTTTTAACCATGATGTAAATTGATGAAGGTCTGATGGCTCCTGTGGCTTTTCTGGGCTTACTAAGTAATAGCTGTAGTCGAGTTTTAACACTGTATGGTCACACTGAACCAGCATACCCCATTTTATTAAGTCTGAAACCATATGATGCCATGCTAACGCGAGCCCTTGTTTGTGCTTGGCAGCTTCGAGTGAAAGTCCTACATGACTAAAATGACGGTGTATCATTTTTGTGTCAACACAAATGTGATGTTTTGATAACCAGTGTTGCCAAGTTAAGTTACTCGGCCCATCCTCAAGAGCTGCGTTGTATTGTAATAAGGGATATTGAGAGACGAGCCTTGATATATGATTATCGCATCCCACCGTCAACAGATCTGGGTGGCAGACTGGATAAACGTATTCTGAAGCGAGAAATTGGGCATGGTTGTTTTGGGTATAGCCAGTACCAAAATGTAGGTGGGCGTCTATATGGGATGTGGAGAAGTTGACGAGTTGGTCTTGTGCATGTAATACGATGCTAATATCAGGGTGCAAATCATAAAAATCAGGTAGTTTTGGCAATAACCAGTTTTGCGCTAATGATGGGATGGCGGCAATATGTAACGTGCGCAGCTTTGTTGTAGAAATACTTTTTGAAACGCCCTCTTGAATTAATGATACACCCTTGTTGGCATTTTCCATCAGAGCTTTGCCTGCTTCAGTGAGCATGATCCCTTTAGATTGGCGCGTAAACAGTGATACACCAAGCTGCGATTCAAGTAATTTCATTTGATGACTTATTGCACTGGGCGTGATGTGTAAAATTTCTGCAGCGCGTGAGAAGCTCAAAGTTTGTGTGACAACCGTAAAAGTATGAATTGCTGAGAAAGAGAATTGGGTTGTCATATCTTTGATGAGTTTAAATCATAGGATTGCTGATTATGACCGTATATTTAAGAATAATTCAAGGTTTTACTGGAGTTACTATTTAAAAATTAAGTTGTTGTGTGAGTATTACTCATGTGAGGGTGATGGATTTTCGCTTTTTTTAGAACCGCGAGTTATGCAAAATATGTGGTGTTGAATTACGAAAAAATTTGAGGAAAAAGCATGTCTAACTATCAGGCCGTTATACAGTGGAATAAACAAAGTACAGAGTTATTTGTTGATAGAAAATACAGTCGTGTACACCACTGGCTATTTTCAAGTGGCACACGTATAGCTGCATCATCATCACCGAGTATAGTCCCAGTACCCTACTCTAATGAAGCTCATATTGATCCTGAAGAAGCATTTGTAGCGGCGCTATCAAGCTGTCATATGTTGTTTTTCCTTGATTTGGCTGCACAAAGAAAACTCATGATTGAGTCGTATTATGATGATGCACTCGGAACACTTGGTTTAAACCATCTTGGTAAAAAAGCAATGACGAAAGTTGTCTTAAACCCCAAAGTAATTTGGGGCGCAGGTGTTGAGGTTGAGCATAGCTTGATTGAAAGCCTTCACCATCAAGCTCACGAGTTATGTTTTATCGCCAACTCTGTACAAACTGATGTGTCAATTAACTTAGCTTGATATGATTTATTGGATTAGAAAACAAAATTTTATGTCAATGTAAGTACCAACTTACATTGCGCGATGTATTTATTGCTACTCACTCATGGTGATACTTAGGTGACTAAATGGACTTGCTAAATATTACTTCTAACGAAAATAACGGAGGTTCATGTGCTATTTCATGGTGCCAATTGAGTTTTTGACATATCTGCTTTAGTAATAATAGTCCTAAGCCAGAGCCCTTTGTATCCATTTTTGATGCAATGCAGGGGTTACTAAATACCATCCGTGTATGAGATAAAGTCGTGGTCACTTCGCCATTGCCATGTTGTAAAGCGTTTCGATAAACTTGTGTGAGTAGTAAACTGACAAGCGGTTGATGTGCATTAATGAATGTCTCCTCGGTGGTTATTAGGTTGTGTATGAGCCCATGAGTGGTATATAAAGCTGCAACAGTGTTGATTGTTGCACTGAGGTTTATGGGTTTAATTTCATGAGGATTAAGATGCCACAAGGCTAAAATGGCGGTACTCGTCTCAGTTAAATTAGCTTGAGCGCACTCTAATTGCTCGATGATTGATAAAGACTCAAATGGTAAATCATCTAGTTGTTGCAAGCGGGCTAAACTGTGCCTAATTTGTGTTAAAGGTGTTCGCACTTCATGACTTAAATAGGCTGAAAGTAAGCGGTCTTTTTGTTGTGCATAACGTTCGGCTTGCCGCGAAATAAGGAGTGCGTCAGCGATATTTTGTAACTCAATAAACTTAAATTCTAGTGCTTTGTGCTCTGGGGTTATTAACTGTTCTAGCAGGCGAGTTTGCTGTTTGATGCGGTAAGCTGCTTTACCTATCACATAAAGGAATATGGTCGTCAAAGCACCCATTAGTAACATCAGAAAAGGTAGAATCGGCGCCGATTCATCCTCATCAAAATAGTGCATGACGAAAATCGTTGGTGTATTAGCATCATGCAGGTATGGCAAAATATAGACGGCGTCTTCTTGATGGTTACTAAAATATATGTCGTTAATAGGGAGTAGCTTTGCTTTCCATAGCGATAAGGCCCAAGCTGGTAAATCCTGTTCATCGGAGGTTATCAGCTTAAAGTCATCTGTGTATGGTAATACCTGATTTTGTATGACGGCTTGTTCTGCATCATAAAACAGATAATGGGCTGCCGTTTCATCCAGAGCAAAGTCATAACTTACTTTCGCCATACAGCCCCATAGAAACATGACTATTAGCGCGCATAACCCGAAACGCGCAATAAGATAATTAACGAGTGATTGGTTGTTACTCATCATCGCGCTCTTTAAGTGCTAAGCCTTGTTTCTTCAACGTGTGTAACAGTACTTTTTCGTTCGGCTTTGTTATATTTGTACGTAAACGTGTTACAAGTGATTTATACATATTATTATTAACATCTTGGTCTGGCCAAATTGTGGCAATGAGGCTGTCTTTACTTACAGGGTTGGGGCTGTGGGTGATAAGCAGAGCCAATAGGCTCCATTGCTGGGGAGATAGTACCAATGTTCGTTCGGCTCTTTTTGCTATCTTGGCATCTAAATCAACAAACAGGGAGTCGAGTTGGAACGTGGTATTTTTTGCCGGGGTGTTTTTTCGGGCAAGCAGTTTTATACGTACAGCGAGCTCCTCTAATGCGAAGGGCTTAGTGATGTAATCTAAGGCTCCCACAGAAAACGCAGCAAGTTTGTCAGTGAGCGCATTACGCGCAGATAGAAATAATATGGGGGCACTGTTTTTTTCTAGTGTTTTGGCAAATTCAATACCAGTGCCATCAGGGAGGTTTATATCTAAAATAATGGCCTCATAATACATACCTTTTGAAATACTTCTAGCTTGTGTTAGTGAACTTGCATAATCAACTTCGATACCCTCTGCATTTAAAAAGTCGATGGTTTGGGCTGCTAAGATAGAATCATCCTCTACCAGTAATATAATCATAGTTAGCCTATGCTGTTACCTTATGGTTACCTCTATCCTGATATTGTATCGTGAAACCTAAGGAGTCAACTATGAGTAATCCAACTATGATATTAAGTACGACTTTACTGGCAATATCTTGTGCTATTTCCGGCTGTGGTAGCGATTCGAATTCTGTGACAGCACCAACAGTTGAAAGTGATGGTGACTTATCTAGTCATGTAGTCGCAACAAAGGTGTTCACAAATGGTGAAGTGTATACGGTAAACCCTGAGCAGCCTTGGGCACAAGCTGTGGCACTCAAGGGTAACAAAATTATTTTTGTTGGTAATAACCAAGGTGTAAAAGCGTATTTAGGGAAAAGTACCCACATTATAGATCTTAAAGGGAAGATGATGATGCCTGGTTTTCATGATGTGCATATGCACCCTTTGGAGTCTGCATCTGCAGCAACGCAATTCACAATTCCTGCCTATGCAAGTGAAGGAGAATACATTGATGCGATTTACACAGCGTCAGTGCAAAATCCAGACGCTCAATGGTTAATTGGGTATGGCCATGAAATTACTTCTTTACTTGAAATGGAAAGCGCTCCTTTATCGGTTATCAATGAAGCCGTAGCAGATCGGCCCGTCATCATTATGGAGCAAACTTCTCATTCGATGTGGGTGAATGGCAAAGCATTGCAACTTGCTGGTATTAATGTCAATAGCCAAGATCCTATTGGCGGAGTTTATGGTCGGGATGTTTCCGGAAAATTAGATGGTATTTTATATGATAATGCCGGCAATCAAGTTATGGAATTGGCGATGAAGTCGCTGCCGAATGCACAGCAGCAAGATCATTCAGGCCTAATTGAATACACTATGCCTGAGTTAAATAAAGCGGGGATCACTTCGATTAGTGATGCGCGCACTTATTGGCAGCGAGGTCACTTAGAAACGTGGCAGCAAGTTGAAAAGGACGATAAGTTGACATTACGTGTCAGTTTGGGGTTATGGGCATATCCGGGAATGAATGATGAGCGCCAAATTTCAACGCTTAAGTCTTTGTACCAAAATGACCCACAGAGTTTGCTCAAAGTGAATCAAGTTAAGTTCTATATGGATGGTATTTTGGTTAATACGACTGCTGCGATGCATGAACCATATGATACAAATTGGCTCGATTTGTATCAAAATAAAGGTTTGAATTATTTTACGCAAAGTCGTTTGGAAAAGTATATTAAAGCGCTAGAGGCTACAGGCTTTGATTTTAATATCCATGGAATTGGCGATAGAGGCATTCATGAAGCACTGAATGCTATTGAGCGCGCATCAAAGGGCAATGCTCGACATCGTATAACCCATTTGGAAGTTGTTAACTCAGAAGACTATACACGTTTTGAAAAGCTGAATGTGATCGCTGATGCGCAAGTTGCGGGTGAGTTTACAGATCCTAACCATTGGCCTGATACCATACCATTAATAGGTAGCGAGCGTGCCCAAGACCTTGTGCCAATTAAAAATTTACTGAGTGCAGGTGCTACCCTCACGCTCAGTAGTGACTGGAATGTGAGTACTTTTAACCCATTTGTTGGCTTGAGTAATGCGATATCGAGGGTTCCACAAAACATTACACTTGCCCAAGCAATTGAAGCATATACAATAAATAGTGCTTATGCGATGCGTCAGGAGCAAGTGGTCGGTAGTATTGAGGTAGGAAAATTAGCGGATCTTGTTGTGCTAGACAGGAACCTGTTTGAGCAAAATGCATCTGAAATAAAAAATACCAAAGTTGAAATGACGTTACTAGACGGTGAGGTTGTGTATCAACGTTAACTCATTAACTAACCTCAGGTTTGGATAAGGGTTTTGGAATAGGAAATATTTTGAAAACAAACTTACGTACAATCCAATGATGATATTTTGTTTAATATCAAGGCGCTTTTATGCAGTAATAGCGGGCTATTACAAATGAAAGCAACGTCGAGAGTGAGAAAAATAGCTTTATTGGACAAATTCGCTTATCCAGAGCTGAGGTTAACTATATTTATGTAATATAAGGGGGGGGGAGAACGCCCCTTTTTCAATTCTGATTTAGTTCTTTGATTTAGTTCTGGGAAGTCGTTTGAATACTGATGATAAATACCTTGCTAGGCTATACCGTTTTGTTACTCAATAAATCTCTCATAGCCGTGACTCCTAATTTATGCGCGATTTCTTATTCGACTGAGCTGTTACTTTTTTTCAAGGCACGTACAATGTGCATATTTGAAATTATGTGTACATAATTATGACCCCAGCAGCTCTAACAACACTTGATCAGCACATTCGTGAGGTAAATTATTTTGGTGATGAAGTACGTCGCCTGTTTCATGGGCGAGGTCGGTTTTACCCTGGCTTAGAACAGCTCACTGTTGATTGGCTAAATGGACAAATATTAATTTCTTTGTTTAAAGAACCTTCAGTTGAATTTATCAAGGAATTGACTCAATGCGTTGATAAATGGACACAAATACCAATGTGGCAAGGGCAAGTTCGCAGTGTTTTATTGCACCACCGTAGCCGACAAGGTGCCCCTATGGATGTGCTATTTGGAGAGCTCACCCCAACTCAAGTAGTGATTGAGAATGGTTTAAAGTTTTCACTTGATTTAGGGTTAAAGCAAAACAATGGACTGTTTTTAGATATGAGAAACGGTCGAAAATGGGTAATGGAAAATGCCAGAGATAAAAATGTGCTCAACCTCTTTGCTTATACGTGTGGTTTTTCTGTGGCGGCAATCGCAGGAGGTGCAGCTCAGGTTGTCAATTTAGATATGGCAAAAGCAGCATTGAGTAAAGGAAGAGATAACCATCGTCTCAATCAACATGACACGGATAAAGTGAAATTTTTAGGTCATGATCTGTTTAAATCTTGGGGGAAATTAAGAAAGTCTGGACCTTATGATTTAGTCATAATTGACCCGCCAACATTTCAAAAAGGCAGCTTTGCTTTGACTAAAGACTATAAAAAAATATTACGCCGTTTGCCTGAACTGTTGAAAAGCAACGCTTATGTACTAGCATGTGTGAATGATCCAAATTTAGAATCACAGTTTTTGATAGATGAAATGTTAGAACAGGCGCCAGAAGTAACATTTGTTACGCGATTAAACAATCCGCCAGAGTTCGTTGATAATAATATTGAAGGAGGGTTGAAGAGCTTACTATTTTCATATGGCAAAATTTAATGTTTATTTTGCAAGCTCTATCCATACGCCTTGAGTCAGTAGGTTAAAGTTACAGGCTTTAAGCTCAAAGACTGCATTGGGCGTCCCCGCGGCTGCCCAAATGACATTATAGTTTTTTAGTTCATTGTCTAATATTGTGATGACTTGTTTATTTAATGCAACAGGAGGGACGCCGCCAATTGCATATCCAATTTTTTCTTTAACAAATTTGGCATCAGCCTTGTCTAATTCAATCCCTGTTGCGGCAAATACTTTGTCTTTACAGACCGTGTGCTTTCCAGAAGTGACGACTAATACTGGCTCCCCCGAATCTCTATTTTTGAATATGAGAGATTTGGCTATTTGAGCAATATCACAGCCTAGGGCTTGCGATGCATCGAACGCAGTTCTAGTTGAATATGGGAGTTGTTTAACGACAAATGCGATATCAAATTGTGCAAGGTAGTCTTGCACTCGTTGGGCACTTCCTTTTAGCGTAGTTGACATCTTAACCTCTCTCGGGCGGGAGACTTACTGGTTGCGTATTGTATTTATATCGAATGGGCATGTGATATTCAAGCTTGCGTTACATTCTGCAAGCTTTTGCAATGCTAGAAAATAAAATTAACTCGTAAAATTTAGCCAAATATTACTGGTTTTTGTTTTGGAAACGTAAATTTTATGGGGTTATTTAGATAAATTTAAATTTAAGATGAAATCCAACCGTGAGAATATTTCATGTTTTTATTGACAAATAATAATACACTAGGATGCTGAAATATAGGGCTTTAAGTTAAGTGTATTGACATAATGTTGTTGCTTGACCTACACACTTAAGGACTCTGTATAGGGGGGTTCATCAATACTCCGTTAATTGACCTGTGATTTAGACAGAATCATTTCTTACATAACACGTGATGAAAGTGTGTTTTACGGTCGTAAGCTGCTGTGTTTGGCACTTTTGCAAAAAATGCACGATAAGAAAATGTTGACTTAGTATAAGAGTGTAGCGCTAACACGTGTATTTTTAAATGAGTAACCGGTTCGATGAATGTTCAGTACTGCCGGTAAGAGTATGTATCAAATCTTGATTTATGTCCTAATAATAGAAACCAAAATAAGCAAGTGTGGCTTTATATTAGAATTGTTCAATCCGTATGGTTGTAAATTGATCTATATATCCTAAAGTGTAGTTAGAATTAGATGGTATTGACTGAGTAGGTTGTGCAGTAAGTCAGCATCATCAGGGATGTTGTTAGCAGGTTTGAAGGAATATATGTACTCTCGTTACGCAATGCGACTTAAGCGGATGTCGGTACCATTCATCTTGTTGGTGCTAATTGGTACGCTGATCATATCTTTGTTCTTTTTTGAACAGAAAATTCAACGTGAAGCCCAACAAAGTGTTGATGAGTCTTTGACATTTTTATTGAAAAATAAAAAACAGCACTTGTCTGAATATATTCAAATAAATAGTGACTTTTTATTTTTTTTGTTAGATACCCCACCGATACAAGGCGTTTCCCGAGCGTTGTTGAATGAAGGGGTAGACCCCGTTGATGGTATAACTGTAACACGTTGGAAAGAGCGGTTAAGTACTATTTTTCAGTCAATGATGCACACTTATACTGATATTCGGCAATTGAGGTTAATTGATAGCAGCGATGGTGATGAGCTGGTCAGGGTTGATCGTTTCGGTGGTATTGTTAAAGTACAACTTGAACCTAAGTTACAAAATAAAGCAAGCAAAGATTACTTTACTGAAACGCTAAAATTAAATGAAAGAAGCTTGTACATATCTCAATTAGATCTAAATAAAGAGCGTGGTAAAATAGTACACCCTATCGAGCCTACGTTAAGGTTTGCGTTACCTGTTTATAATGATGATAACGTATTACTTACTGTACTGGTATTAAACCTCAATGCCGAAGAGCTATTACAAAATCTATACAGCAATGTAGAACCAGCGTTACAGTTATTACTGTTAACCCAAACGGGTCATTTCATTTATCATTTTGACGAGGCATTACGCTTTAGCCGTGATCTGAGCCCAGATACAACATGGCAATCCTTATACTCAAAAGAGCCTTGGCTGCATGGCGGCCTATCTCTTGTCACGTTAAAGAAGGATGAAAAGCAGCAGTTTATTTCAAAAGAGGGAGTTTTAAGAACATCATCGAGTGACCAGCATGGTTTAATTAAAATTATGGTGGCTATGCCTATTTCAACGTACACAGAATTATTATTTGAAAAGAGATTGAGTACTTATGGTTTGCTTGTGGTGCTGAGTTTGATCTTTGTGATTGTTTTGACAATTATATGGTTCTACTTTAAAAGCTCTCAAAAACTTATCGACACTCAGTCAGAATTTGCAGATATTATTGATGGGGCTTCTGGTGGCATTATTGGTTTTAATACGAAGCTACAAATAACCAGTTTTAATCGCACCGCGGAGCGGTTTTTTCCTGAATTGGCGCGCAATATTGGTATTGGGTATAAAATCTTAGAGCCGTATGTGGAACAAGATTTTTTCCACCATGTATTAAATCAAGTCAGTAAAAGTCAAGTAATTAGCCCTTTAGAGGTCACTTTAGAGCGTGAAGAAGAGCAGGTTATTGACCTTGAGTTTACTATTTCTCCCATTCGAAATGCCAATACAACGATAAAAGGGTTTGCTTTATTCATTACAGATGTGACCGCTCAGAATAAGGCCAAAGACAAGATTAAGAATAATAATGCATTACTAGAGCAGCAAGTCACAGAGCGAACTGCAGAGCTTGAAAGTGCGAAAAAACGAGCTGAGGAAGCGTCCAACATAAAAAGCTCATTCATCTCAAGTATTAGCCATGAAATGAGAACCCCCCTCAATGGCATTCTGGGCACATTAAACTTGGTGTGTAGAGATGTCGTATCTAAACAACAAAAGAGTTACTTAGATATGATGAAAACCAGTGCACAAACATTAACGAGTTTAATTAATGATATTTTGGATTTATCGAAAATTGAAGCTGGGAAACTGGAGCTAGATAGTGAATTGTTTGATCCTATTTCTTTGCTGGAGCATGTCACTTCATCTATAGGGGTAAAAGCACAAGAAAAGCAATTAGATTATCAATTAGATGCTCTAGATATTGAGTATTTAGGACTATTTGGTGATGCGAGTAGATTGAAGCAGGTGTTATATAATCTATTAAGTAATGCAATTAAGTTCACGGAAAAAGGTGGCGTATATGTAGTTGCAAAAACGGTGACCGATAGCGAATATGTTTGGCTTGAAATAAATGTGCGTGATACGGGCGTTGGCATCTCGAGAGAAAACTATAATAAGTTGTTTCAAGCATTTTCTCAAGAATCTGCAACAATCACCAGTCAATATGGTGGTACTGGCCTTGGATTATCTATTTGTAAACAACTGTGTAAACTGATGGGAGGAGATATCTCTTTTTCTTCAGAGAAAGGTTTTGGCAGTGAGTTTATATTGCGGTTGCCCTACCCTATTGAAAGTGCCAAACCACTTCATGTTATGCCTGTATTATCAGGTACTCGTGTTTACATTGAAAGCCCATCTCCTGAATTCGTTCAGTTTTTAGAAAAGCTAACGACCCGTTTTGCAGGCGAAGTAACGCACCAAGATAACGCTGATTATTGGTTTATCGATGCATCAAGTAGTGCTATGGAACGACATATTATACATCCGTTGGCTAGTAAACGTTGTTGTGTATTTTATGATGCGATGAATTGTACTGTGCCAGCTAATGTTCGTGCGAGTGTGGCCAAACCAATACGTTATCTCGATGTATTGGTATTAATTAATAAAGATAAAGCGAATATCATGTTTGATTTGATAGAAGACAATCAGCCTCATCCGCAAGAGCCCGAACAGTACCGAGCGCTGAAAGGAAAGGTTGTTATGGTGGTAGATGATAATCAAATTAATCTTGAGGTAGCAAAAGGAATGTTGGTGTCACAAGGTATTGATGTATTGATGGCAAATTCTGGAATTGATTTATTAGAGAAGCTTAATGTGGCATCAGCCCAGTCTTTGGAGATTATGGCAATTTTGATGGATTGTAACATGCCATTAATGGATGGTTATGAAGCGACGAGTGCCGTTCGCGCAGGAAAAGGCACAGAGCACTACCGAAATATACCTATCATTGCGATGACTGCAGGTACTATGTCGGGTGAAAGAGAGCGCTGTTTGTCTATCGGCATGAATAATTACATCACTAAGCCGGTAAACCCCGATAACTTGTTCAGTACATTGATACTATATATCTCTGATGATATTGAGCGTGGAATTGAAAGTTCCACGACCTTTTTGGAAGTGCTTGAAGATGAGCAAACCCTCAACATTGAAGATGCATTAGAGCGCATGCAAGGTGATAAATCACTGTATTTAATGATTTGTGAGTTATTTTTGGCTGACGTCCCTACCAAGTTTGATGAAATAGCACTGGCAATAAAAAACGAAGCGCACGAAGAAATTAAACATTTAGCACATGCGATTAGAGGTCAATCAGGAGATGTAGGTGCAGAAAAGCTATTCTCGCTGGCGGTAGTGCTTGAAGAGGATGCTTGTACACAACCAACGATTGCCATTTATGAGGCGACGTATAACAAAATGCTAGAAGAGTTAATACGAGTCAATAAAAGGATCGATAGTATGCGTCATGTCAAAGCCAGCTGAAGTAGTTGTTTTGCGCGCTGTTGATATGACTTATGTTTACGGGAGCCAATCATAGTCCATCTGCCGTGCAGTTTTATGGGCTATGCCTTTTCCAAACTTAGATTGAATAATTGATAAGCTCATATCTATCCCAGCCGCTATCCCCGCAGAGCTAGTAAAATTTTGATCTACAACAAAGCGTTGGTTTTTTATAACTTCTAGTTCTGGGTAACTATGTTGGAGGTCACTCACATCACTCCAGTGCGTGGTAACCTTTTTTCCATCAATAATACCTGCTTGAGCAAAAAGAAATACGCCTGTACACACTGATGCGCATGCGGGAGTGTGTCTCGCTGTTTCGGCTAACCATCTAAGGACTGTGGGGTTTTTTATAATACCCGTGTGTATACCTCCTGCGGCGATGAGTAAATCGAATTTCGGGTGGCCATGAATACTGTAATGGGGGTTGACACTCAGTCCTCCCCTCGCTTTTACAGGGGAATGAGTCGGTGCGATTAAACTGACATTGATGTGTTGTTCGGTAAAGCGGTTAGCAGTACAAAACACCTCAAAAGGCCCACAAAAATCGAGTACTTCAACATTGTCATATATAAATATACCGATTTCCATATTTATACCAAGATCAGTTTCTTACTAAGTTGCATCAATATGACGACAATTGCAACAGTCATTTTTATTGAACGCGATAAATTGGCTTTTGCCGCGAATTGATTGCATGTTTTGATAGTGATATTAGACTAACGCCCATTGAAGGTTGTAGACATAACTAAATTGAAAGAGAACAATATGATTAAATCAACAATAACGGCGCTAAGTGTTGCTGTTGTTATCGGCTTAAGTGGCTGTAACAATACGTCAGAACCACAAGGAACTGATGCGGTGAAAAAAGCGAATTATTCAAATGTTCTATTACAAGAATTCTCAGGTCCATTTCAGGGCGTTCCACAGTTCGACAAGATGAACCTTGTAGATTTGAAGCCTGCATTAGAAATGGGGATGGCTGAACATTTGGCTGATGTAGATAAAATAGCAAACAACCCTGCCTCACCAACATTTGATAATACCATTGCAGAATTAGAGCGAGCAGGGAGAAGCTTAGATCGCGTTTTTACGTATTATGGTATTTGGAGAAATAATAAGTCATCAGCTGAAGCGCGTGAATTGCAAAAAGAAATAGCGCCTAAGCTTTCTGAGTATGACTCAAAAATAATACAAAATAGTAAGTTGTTTAATCGTGTTAAAACGGTTTTTAATAGTGATGAGTATAAAGCGTTAACACCTGAGCAGCAGCGTATTACTTGGCTAACTTATAATAACTTTGCTCGAAATGGCGCGACATTGCAAGGTAATGCAAAATTACGTTATGCAGAAATTAATCAGCAATTAGCCTCTTTGCAAACGAAGTTTTCTAGTAATGTCCTGGCTGATGAGGAAAGCTATGTTGTTTATTTAAATGCATCTCAATTATCAGGTTTACCGGAGTCATTTGTGGTAGGTGCGGCGGCGGCTGCTGCGGAGCGAGGTAAAGTTGGTCAATATGCAATAACAAACTCTCGTTCATCTATGGATCCGTTTTTAACCTACTCAACAGAGCGCTCACTTAGAGAGCAGGTATGGAAAAATTATTACAATCGAGGTGGGAATGGCGATCAATATGATAATAATGGAATAATTAAAGAAATCTTAACGCTACGCCATGAACGAGTTCAGTTGTTGGGGTACGAGAACTACGCACAATGGCGTTTAGAAGATAGAATGGCGAAAACACCAGAGAATGCGAAGGCATTAATGGACCAAGTTTGGCCTGCGGCTGTTGCTCGTGTAAAGGAAGAAGTTGCAGATATGCAGGCGATAGCAGATAAAGAAGAGGTAAAAATAACAATTGAACCTTGGGATTATCGCTTTTACTCAGAAAAAGTACGTAACGACAAGTATGCTTTAGATTCAAATGAAGTGAAGCAATACTTACAACTCGATAAACTCCGAGAGGCAATGTTTTATGTCGCTGGGCGACTGTTTAATTTTGAGTTTTCAGAGGTAGTAGATGGTTCGGTGCCTGTGTATCACGATGATGTACGTGTCTGGGAAGTAAAAGATAAGGCGTCAGGTAAACATGTCGGATTATGGTATTTAGATCCATTTGCGAGAAAAGGAAAGCGTTCAGGTGCTTGGGCAAATACATTTAGAAGTTATACCACGATGGATGGTGAAACTAATGTTTTGAGCACGAACAACTCTAACTTTGTAAAAGGGCCAGAAGGTAAGGCAACATTAATTTCTTGGTCTGATGCACAAACGTACTTCCATGAATTTGGTCATGCATTACATTTTTTATCTGCTGATGTTGTCTATCCTCAATCACATTCTGGTGTGCGTGATTACACTGAGTTTCAATCACAGCTACTTGAGCGTTGGTTAACAACTGATGAAGTGATTAATCAATTCCTAGTGCATCATGAAACGGGTAAACCGATACCCAAAGAGCTGGTCGCTAAGATTAAGAAGTCAGCAACCTTTAATCAAGGCTTCTCTACAACTGAGTATATGGGTTCAGCAATAATGGACTTGTTATATCATAGTACGGATCCGACAAAGATTGATCCCGCTAAATTTGAAAAAGAGCAACTGACAAAGTTGGGTATGCCTGCGGAGTTGGTAATGCGTCATCGCAGCACTCACTTTGGGCATATTTTTTCAAGTGAAGGATATGCAGCAGCATATTATGGATACTTGTGGGCTGAGGTTTTAACTTCAGATGCTGCTGAGGCGTTTGCTGATGCACCAGGTGGATTTTATGATGAAGCACTGGCAAATAAGTTGGTTAAACACCTATTTTCGGTCAGAAATGCGATGGATCCAGCTCAAGCTTATCGTTTGTTTCGTGGACGAGATGCGGATGTTAGCGCACTAATGCGTGACCGAGGCTTCCCTGTTAAGCAATAAGATTAAATAAGTTTTGAAGAGAGCTCACAAAAGTGGGTTCTCTTAAACTATGTGCTTATATCTGGCGAGGGGACGAATTGTCACGAACGTTTTTTTGGAAATAATTTCCACCAGAACATGGCTTCAAAAGTAAAACCGCAGATTATAAAAATAAAAAAACCGCTTTTAATTCCAGCGCTATAGCTTGATAGTGCCGCTATAAGCAGCAAAAATAGAATCATAACCCGATATATAATATTCATAATTGCTTCCTGCTGTTGAGTTCTAATTAATTCATACAACTATTCATTTAATATTGAAAACTTATTTCGACCTGTTTCTTTCGCGTTATACAATGCAGCATCGGCGCGACTTAGTAACTGTTTGGTATCACATCGCTGACTTTCAGCTAAAAAGGTCATGCCCACACTCACTGTCACTACTTCCATAGGCGAACCGATGTTTATTATCGACAGGTTTTTAATTGCTGAGACAAGTTGGTTGGCAATACTTTTGGCGCCGTCTTGAGAGGTGTTGGGTAACAGCACAATGAACTCTTCCCCTCCATACCTAAAAACCGTATCTATGGGTCTTTTTATTTGGTTTTTCAGTGTTATGGCAACTTGTTTCAGTACATCATCTCCTTGTAAGTGGCCGTATTCGTCATTGTATTTTTTAAAAAAATCAATATCAATCATCATTGCGGCAAACGGCTGTTGTAATCGGGTTGTTTGCTTAAGTAACCGTATTATTTCCATATCGAAGAAGCGGCGATTGTAGATACCAGTTAAACCGTCGACAAAAGAGTATTTTTTTAATAAATCAGTTTGTAGCTTGTACTTTAAGTGTGTTTTTACTCGATTTTGTAATGTTTTTGGGACTATTGGTTTTGGTACAAAATCTACAGCACCAGAAGACCAACAAAGTTCTTGGTTGGCTTCGCTGGTGTTCGATGTGACAAAAATAACGGGAATTTCAGAAAGTTCTGAAATATTTTGCATTGTTTGGCATGCTTCAATACCTGACATTCCTTCTAATATCCAGTCCATTAATACCAAATCAGGTTGAGAATCTTGGCAGACACGAATTGCCTCTTCCGCGGATTCAACGGCTGTTACTTTACACACGCTTCTTAAACAACTCACCAGTAGTTGGCGCATTAAAGAAGAGTCATCGACCACAAGTACCCAGCAGTCATCCATGTCATTTAAGCCTTGAAACATAGTCCTTTAAAACCCTTCTTCTGTGGCGCATAAGCCGTATTACTAACGTTACTTATTCCAAATTTAAACTAAAACAAAGATAAAATCACGTTAATATACGGTGCGAGATAAATAAATGCGCTTATACGCTCCTTAAATTGAGCACCTTATCAGTGCACCACTGTTGCTAAAAAGTATGACAGTTCATTATGAATTACCAGAGACTAATTGGAACATTTTTGGTGGCGCAGGAGCAGGCAATAACTCCTGGTTTTGTGATGTATTAAATGTTGATATTTGTTGTAAAAGGTGTCGTGCTTGCTCTCGCATTTCTTGTCCAGCTTGGGTTGATTGTTCAACCAATTGCATGTTCTTTTGAGTTAAATTATCAAGTTGGGCTACGGTAGATGAAACTGCTACAACACCATCAGATTGTTCTTTACCTGCACGAGCGATATCCATAATCATACTATTAACTTCCTGAACGACGAGGGTCAATTCTTTGAAGCGTTCACCGGATGTCACTACCAACTCACTGCCTTTGGAAACCGCTAAGCTGCTATCTTCAATTAAATTTTTTATTTCTTTGGCTGCTGATGCACTTCGTTGTGCTAAATTGCGGACTTCACTTGCAACTACTGCAAAGCCTCTACCAGCTTCCCCTGCTCTAGCAGCTTCAACAGAGGCATTGAGTGCAAGTAGGTTTGTTTGAAAAGCGATTTCATTAATTACTCCGATAATATCGGAGATTCTGTTACTACATGCTTCAATATCAGACATGGCAGATACCGCGTTTGACACGGTTTCACCACCTTGTGACGCCTTCTCCATCGTAAGCTCAGTGCGTGCAGAGACATCTTGGGTGCTTTTAGCATTTTGTTGCACGGTTGCGGTTAATTGCTCCATGGTGGATGCCGTTTCTTCTAAACTAGATGCTTGGCGCTCAATACGTTTACTTAACTCTTCGCTGTCAGTCGCGATGTTTTGTGCACCTTGGAATACATTGTTTGATGCTGCGGTGATCTCATGAATCATGTTGTTTAGGTTGCGTGTAAGTCCATTCATCGCGTCTTTTAATATATTGAATTCATTCCCTAAATCGTCATGTATTTGATGAGATAAATGGCCCTCAGAAAGAGAGATGATGGCATCTTTAATACTCTTTATTGCTAACTTTCTCGCCGTGATATCGGTTGCGTATTTGACAATTTTAAAAGGTTTACCGTTGGTATCAAAGATGGGGTTGTACGATGCTTGGATCCAGATATCAGTGCCATCTTTAGCCTGTCGCTTATATTCTCCGCTATCGAATTGACCCTGATTCAATTTCTGCCAAAACAAACTGTATTCATTGCTAACAGCATAGTCTAGGTCGACAAATATACGATGATGCTTTCCTTGAATTTCTTCTAATCGGTATTGGGTGGTTTTCAAAAAGTTGTCATTGGCATGAAGTATGGTGCCGTCCAAATTAAACTCGATAACAGCTTGTGATTTATTTATTGCACTGAGCTGCCCTTCATAGTTTGCGCTTTTGGCCTTTTGTTCTGTGATATCGGTGGCGAACTTTACGACTTTTATGGGTTGGTTATCAGAATTAAAAATTGGATTGTATGTTGCTTGGATCCAGATTTCCTTTTTATTTTTTCCGAGGCGTTTATACTCGCCTGAATGAAATTTACCTTGGTTCAATGAAGACCAAAAATCACGATACTCTTGACTATTGGCGTAACTTGGCTCGGCAAATATACTATGATGTTGGCCTTGTATTTCATCAAGGGTGTAACCCATAGCAGACAAAAAGTTGTCGTTCGCGGTCAGTATGGTGCCATCCATGGTAAATTCAATGACTGCTTGAGATCTATTGATTGCTTCAAGTTGGCCTTCAAAGTTTGCGGTTAATTGTTTTTGTTTTGTAATATCTGCGGCATATTTAACTACTTTAAAAGGTTTACCACTTAAGTCAAAAATAGGGTTATAGGAAGCCTGTATCCATATTTCTCGTGCATTCTTGTCTAATCTTTTAAATTCTCCAGAGCTAAATTGTCCTGCGTTTAATTGCGCCCAAAAAGTGTGGTATTCATCGCTTTGGGCATATTGCGGGTCTAAAAATATTTTATGATGTTGCCCCACTACTTCATCAAGCGTATACCCCGTTGTAGCTAAAAAGTTTTCATTAGCAGAAATGATTGTGCCATCCATAGCAAATTCTATCACCGCTTGAGATGTACTAATTGCATTAAGTTGACCTTCATAGTCGGCCGCTTGTAATTTGCTCGCGGTTATATCTGAGGCGTATTTTACAACCTTAAAAGGTTTCTTTTCGCTATCAAAAATCGGATTGTAAGTTGCGTGTATCCATATTTCTTTGTTGCCTTTAGCTAGTCGCTTAAATTCTCCTGAGTAATATTGTCCTTGTTTTAAGTTACGCCAAAAGTCACGGTATTGCTCGCTTTCTGCGTAGTCTTGTTCGGCAAACATACTATGATGTTGACCAATGACTTGATGACGTTCATACCCCATGGTACTCAGAAAGTTATCGTTTGCTTTTAAAATATTTCCGTTTAAGTCAAATTCTATTACAGCTTGTGATTTATCGATGGCTGTAATTTGTCCATTGCTATCAATTTGTTGTTCTTTGTATGAAGAGATATCAAACAGTAAGAGTATTATTTTATCCTCAATTGAGCTGTCAGTTGGCACTGTTGAGGTGACGCTAAACCAAAGAGTGCGGCCTGCTTTTGTGGCTACTTTAAATTCACAAGGGGATGTATTCGAGCTTTTATGCTCGAAGCCTTGCAAAACAGCCTTGATGGGCGAACCGATTAAGTCCGTATCAAGATAGCCGGTTAGGGATAAGAAATGCTGGCTAAGGTGAATGACATTTCCAACATTGCTGACTTCAATAATGGATTGATTGTGTTCGATTAAATTTAATTTTGATTGTATCGCTATTTGCTTTAAGCGATCAGTCCTTGAAGTAAATATCATGGAAAACCACGTATATAAATGAGTTATTTATACAAAAAGATAGTTCAACATAAAGGTTCTGCCACTGTGCAGTTCGTATATTTCTAAATAGTTGGGTTACAGCCAACAGGGTAACAGTGTTTACCTACAAAACGGCTCAGAAGTTTTAATACTTTCTAAGCCTGTCTTTTCTTTAGGTACAAATAAGAGGGAGTTATAGATAATGGCCTCTTTGGTCAGACCTGTGTGTAGGGTTATGAATTTATTATCGAAGCTGTGTGTTTGTTTTTATTTTAGGTATATAAAAACCAATGCTAAAAGGTCATTTTTATTACTTTAACTAGAACAATGGGGTTTATTTTGATACAAATGGTGCAACTTTTGACATACTAAATAATAAAAAACTAATACAAAGGATTGTTTTGGCAAGCCTCATGGAGCAGGAAAATTGCTATATGTCACTTTTGATAGCTAATTATACTGTTGGAGGTCTTAATGGCTTTGTATCCGTCTTTTTCATTCACACCGTATGGTCGAAGTTCGTTGCCGAGTATTGTTTTAACGACACTGGTTTTATTATTAGTGACGTTACTGAGCTTTCCAAGCTATGCACATAAAGTAATGTCGGGAGAGCTGGCTAAGCATTTAAAGGCCATAAATTACGGCTCTAAACTGGATGATAAATGGGTACGACCAAGTCATCATGAACAACAGCAGTTTGAGGCTGGGTTTGCAGCTTTTATTTCGCAAAACTACCCGCTAGCGCAAGAGTTAGTCGCGCCAATTGGATATGATGTAGCACAGTTTTTTGATACCAATACACAAACCACATATTATTTATTGCAAGAGCGTGCCACGTTACCAAGTGCAGATTTCCGTGGTGGTGGTACGTACATTTATAACCCAAATGGGTTAAACGCTATTTTACAAGCACCCCACCCTAAAAGAGACTCATTTACAGACACGCAAGCCATTGATGCATTTCTATTTACCGAAACTAAATTATTGATGCTTGCCGGTACGCGTAGAGACAGCAGTCACGCATTAAGTTCATGCACAAATGGGCATTATGAAGCCAGCGATGTGGCACATCAAACCGACTCATATTTCAACGTGGTACACAAATACATGAGTGACTTTGACGATAACTCAGTTTTTATTCAGTATCATGGCTTTGGGAAGACAACGCTTGCTAAGTTGCAAAATCAGTGTATGACAAACAATGATCTCATGCTTAATTTGAGTGAAAGTGTGAATTACAACACAACCGAGAATGAGCAAAGTATTTTGCACTCATTACGCCGAGCTGTTGAAGAGGATGGTAAAATTGCAGCATGCGTATATGGTAATGATACAAAAAGCTTGGGTGGAACTTGGAATGTGCAAGCGCGGTACACCAATGGGTCTGCCAATATATGTTCGACAAGCTCTACGGCCTCGTCGAAGCGGTTTATACATTTAGAGCAAAGTTATAATGTCCGTAAGTTTCATCGAGATGACATGCAAAAATACTTGAAGAAAGCTCTAGAAAACCACTTTTTGTAAGTAACTTGTTGTTTTATATTGGCTATTTCAGAGTTTATAGCAATGTGTAGTAAAAGGTTACAAATTTAAACTTATTTTACTTGTTACTCATTATTATGTCGGTATAGTTTGTCCTCACATTTGGAATGTTTCGTTAAACACTGAGTTGAGTGAGTATATGCAATTAGTTGATTTAAACCCTGAAGATAGCCATGTTATTGAATTATTCTCAGAAATAGATCGATTAATGAATTCCTTATATCCCGTAGCAAGTGCACAGTCACTTGAATTACCAGAATTAAAGCAACCGAACGTACATGGCATTGGCTTAATGAACGACGATGGCATCGTTGCGTGTGGTGCAATTGTAAAGCAGTTTGATAATACCCTGTACGGTGAGCTTAAACGGTTATATGTGAAGCCGAGTTACCGTGGTAAAGGGTTATCTCGTCGTATAATGCAAACACTTTTACATTATGCTGGCGAAGCACAAATCCCCCTTATGCGATTAGAAACCGGTAGTAAACAAACAGAAGCGATCAACTTGTATGAAAGTCTCGGGTTTTCTCGATGTGAAAGGTTTGGTTTGTATCGTGACAATTCGTTAAGTGTGTTTATGGAATTGCCATTAAACTCGTAGGTAGTTGAAGTGGGGGTTAGGCGTCAATACGTGTATTTCTGCGATAGTGTCTAATTCAATGAGTATGGGTTGTTCATCACATACTATGCATATGCACTGTTGTCGTTGTTGGTTATATTGCGTATCAAGGGCCCTACCTTGGTAGTTATCCGCCGAGCGAGTTGTTATTTTGATTGAATAGTTATACAGGCAAGCTATTTCAATAAAATCATGGTCATCACATGTCATTACTTGGCTTACCCTTGTGCGGTTATTCATCGTACTACGCTATTTAATCCGTAAAACGTGCAAATGTCACGCATTACATCTTTCTATTATTGTCTCATATCTGCTTTGACTAAAATTTGATACACAACTTTTTAATACATTGACTTGCTATCTTAGTATTGCTTTTAAAGCGCAGAGATTAATATTTGAATTCAATGTTATCGCTTACTTTCAAGATAGGAGATATAGGCTACACTCATTATCTACTAAGTTTTAGCTCGCTCATAATCGTTTGTTTTTAATCTAGGTAAGGAGGCCCAATGCGTATACTCGTAGTTGATGACATGGCATCTATGCGACATGTGATGATAAATATGTTACGCCACGTTGGGTTTAAAGATATTGATGAGGCGGTTGATGGTTATCAAGCAATGGTCTTACTAAAAAGTCGGCCCTATGATTTAGTTATCTCTGATTTAAATATGCCTAAGATTGATGGACTACAATTATTGCAAGCGATCAGGCAAGATCGAATATTAGCGAATACACCTTTGCTAATGGTGACTTGCGAAAGTGATAAAGAAAAAGTACAGCAAGCGTTGTTAGCGAAAGTAAATGGCTTTGTGATCAAGCCTTTTAACATGAACACATTAGAAAAACAGCTTAATCGATTGCACTTGTTGGAGTAGATGTAAAACCCCTTTACAGCTTGAGGTATTGATTAGGTGTCAAGCCAAGTATTTTTTTAAATTCTTTAATTAAATGAGCCTGGTCGGTGAGACCGAGCAATGTAATTACATCATATATATCAACTTTTTCCTCTTCTAACAGTTGCAAAGCATGTATACAGCGTTGCTTTCTGAGCAACCATTTAGGTGCAAGACCAATATGTTTAATACATAACCTTTGCAATGTTCTGACTGACAATTGAGATTGCTTGGCCCATTGATCAACGGTATTTATGGTGGGGTTGTTTGCTAGAATTTGCCAAGTTCTATTCATTTTTTCTTGTGAATTGTCAGGTTGTGGAAGATGTGACAGAAGCTGGTTGAGAGTTGTAATACATAGTTGATGATTTTCCGTGTTATGCAGTGCATCACTTTGGCATTCATCAAAAAGAAAACCACTATTAAAATGCAAATTTTGCAGCTCCTGATGAGGGTACGGAAGTATTGTATTGAGTGCACCGACACGAAACTTCACACCAATTAAGGTTTTGCTACCCTGTAGCGGCGTTTCATATGCGTGCGTCATAACACCCGTACAATATAGACTTTGCTGGTCAAAAATTAAATGCATATTAGGGCTAGGTAAATTTCGCTGTATCCAAGTAGCTCCGCATTCGAGTTGCCATGATACAAACCAATAGCAATCAACGAGACGTTTTAAGTTTTCAGATGGTTGATACTTTTTTAGATTATAATTAAGTGTGCTTTTGTTGGCATGGTATACGCCTGAACTTGGTTTGGAATGAGTATTAAGTTGTCGCATTTTTACAATTACCAACAGAGAAGGTTTTGTAATCTTGCCATACACCGTGAATTATAGGAAAAGTTATGACAAAATTTACCATAGAAAGTTGGCAAGAGAGTGATATCTGCAAAGAAAGCATGAATGAAACGACTATACGCAGCGCCACGATTAAAAAACACTATATCGGTGTTTTGCAAGGCAACTCCATAACGCATTATAGTTTATGTTATTTGCCCGATGGCAGTGCGGTCTTTACTGGAATAGAAGTTTTTACTGGTGAATACAACAACTGCAACGGACAGTTTGCACTATCTCATGAAGGGAAATTCGAAAAGGGCGAGGCCAAAGGTTCTTTAACGGTTGTTGCAGGCAGTGGAATTGGACAGCTGAAAACTATATCTGGCTATGCTCACTTTTGTGCCGGAGAACAAAGTGAGCATGAATTACATACTTCGTTTACACTGTAAAAAAACCGACTAATGTGGGTCTCTTGTTGAGCGTTGCTTTTGCATAAAGATGGTTACTTCGGCCATTACGATGCCAAACTTACTGATATAAGAACGGTTTACAATAGTATCGCTATCAAACGCCCACATCCAGTCGTCAAAGTGTACGGTGTAACTTGTACTATTAACCGGTAGCTCCATGTTGTAACTCCATTGCATGGCATTGCCGTAAACTCTGCCTGTTGCGTTATTTTTTATATCAGATGCAGTGCCTCGAAACTGTTTAGCACCCTCTTTTTCAATTTTCCATACTCGCTTTAATGTGCCGTTACCGACACCGTATTTGAACGTTTCATCAAGGGTAAGTACATTGTTGTTGCTCACGCTACCGCGAATATTAACGGTGAATCTCTGTATGAGTTGGCCGGATCTATCTTGTACTATACCCCAAGCTTTTACGTCTGAATTGAAAAACTTGAATGGGTCGAAATACGGTGTAGCATCTTCATACACCTCACCTTTAATCGATACACCGCAACCACTTATTATCATACATAGCGTTACAGCAAATAACCCTTTTTTCATGGTGCTTCCTCAAGTGCCAATAATTCTTTTCTCATCATCGGCTCCGATGTGCGTTCGTTAAGCCAAATGGCAAAAAAGTGCGTGGTAAACTCAGTGTCACTGACTTGACCAATGAGCTGATCATCATTGTAAAAAACGCTTTCTCCGGCTGCATTTCTAACACCTAATAATTGAGTGCCATTTTTAACATCAGGAAAAATGTTTTGCATAGTAATCCGCCATAGCTGTAATTTTTGATGATTGTTAAAACCTTGTTTTTCCATCTCATCGATCGAACGGTTAGCGATATCATGTCCGGACAAGTCTCTTAAGTAATTTAGTTTTAGAGCAAATGGTTTAGCAGCATCGTAGTGGCCATTTTGAGCATAGAGCGTTGCATCATAAATATCCCAAAATAAATAACTCATACGGCTTGTACTTCCTACTGCCTTCGGGTTTTCTATGAATAAGCTCATAGGGGTTGCGTATACCAACTTTATATTCATTAGCATGACAATGACAAATGCTATGGTTTTCATCCTAGATGTCCTTAATATGGAATGTCTTTATACATACGTAATGTAAGGTACTGTTGGTTCACTCACTCCTCAGTAATATGCTCAAAGACTGTGTTTAGTGTATTTTTGAACCACATAATTTTTGGATCTTGTAGACGAGTTTTATGTATATAAAACTTTAAGTTGTAGTTTGGCACCGCGACAGGAGGTTGATGTATCTTTAAGGCCAATTGTTTTTTGACGAAACGGGCGTAATGTTGCGGTAATGTCAGTAACCAACTGGTGTTATTGAGCATATAGGGGGCATTTAGTACATAGGGGGTCGTCAGTGCTATTTTCCGTATTGTTCTATGCTTGACGAGTGCTTTATCTACGACTCCTCTCCCCTCGTTCCAAGGTGCGATCAAGACATGTTGATATGCAATAAAATCGTCTAAAGAAATGCTCTTTTGATCAGCAAGCGGGTGCTGTGTAGACATGACAGTAACATAATTGTCTGCAAACCAAGTCACACCTGAAATGCTTTGTGAAGGCTCAGCTTGGTGAGCAAAGCCACACGCAAGATCAATTTTCCCAGATTTCAATTTTTCTTCAGGGATCCGCTGTTCAAGTGAGACCAGTCGAATTGAGATATTGGGGTGATAACGTTGAATGTGCTCTAGCAATGGTTGCATGCACCATGCTGTGTAATCTGTTACAGCAATAACATAAGTTGTATCGGCGTTGGGGTTGAATTGCTCAATCGGTGTTAGCCCCAATTGCAATATCTCCATTGCTGGCAATATTTTTGCCGCTAAGTTTTCTGAAAACAGTGTTGGTTCCATTTTATTTTCGATGCGAATAAATAGGTCATTATTGAGTTTTTGCCGTAATCTAGTTAATGCGTGACTGCATGCAGATTGACTGATGTTTAACACATCAGCGGTATCACTGACTGAACCCGTTTGATACAAAACGGAAAAAAGTTTGAGCAAGTTTAAATCTATATTTGATATATTATGCATGGAATTCATTCACTCAGTGCAATATATGCACTTAATACATGTGTTTTTTTAGCATACACTGAGGTTTGTTAATTCACTAAGGGAAAACCATAATGACACTGCAAATACGTGTAGCTGAGCAATCTGATGCTGCAACGATTCTACATTTTATCAATGAGCTTGCTATCTATGAAAAAGAACCCGAGGCGGTGCTTAACTCAATAGCTGATATCGAAGAGAAGTTATTTGGAGAAGATGTGCGAGCTCACGCATTGATTTGTGAAGAGCAAGGGGAAGCCATAGGGTTTGCGGTTTACTTTTTTAATTATTCAACTTGGCTGGGGAAGTACGGGCTTTATTTAGAGGATTTATACGTTGCTCAAAATAAGCGTGGTAATGGCGCAGGTAAAGCAATTATGAAATATCTAGCCCGTCTGGCGATTGAAAAAGATTGCGGCCGTTTTGAGTGGGTGGTTTTAGATTGGAATCAACCCGCGATTGATTTTTATCATAGCATTGGCGCTAAGCAGCAAAACGAATGGATAATTAATCGTTTGTCAGGAGAAGAGTTGCACGCTTTTGCATTTGAGTCATAAATTTGATTTATAATTGTGACTGAGTGACTTTTTTATTGGGCGCTTCATATGCATCTTGGCTAGAAGCGTCTTCCCGTCTGAGCAAAAAGCTGCAAATACTCCCGATCACGAAAAATATGCCATACATTGAACCGATATAGACCCAGTCGGTTTGTTTGATAAGTAGCATAACCCGAGTACCATCATTAATTATGAAAACATTAATAACGGCAATCAAAAATACAAGTCGATAATAGAAGTAATTCCCTAAGTGACTTGCAAAAGCACTTATCAGTAGTGAGAAAAGACATAAGTAAAAGCCTATGACAGATAAAGCACCTGTTTGATAGCTGGGGAGTAACGCAGATAAAGCGAGTATAATCGCTGCCCAACCAGTAATTTTATAAAGCATATTCAAATCCTTTGAAAATGTTAATGTTATTATTATGGTGTGTTGATGGAATTATGCGTAATAAATCAAAAATACGCAATTGGATTCCGGGTTTATTTAACTTTTGTTATAACTTTGTGTGTTATTTTTTGCAGTTCTGGTAGTAGCTCGTTACTAAACCAAGGGTTTTTTTTCAACCAATGCTGATTCCTGGGACTTGGATGAGGCAGAGCAATCATGCTCGGAAGCAGAGATTGCCAAACGCGCGTTTGTTCCGTGACACTTGTAAAATTTGGAAAATGATATTGTTGAGCATATTGACCGATAACAATAGTCAGTTTTACTTGTGAGAATTGTTTCAGCAATTGTGAGCGCCAAGTTTTTGCGCAAATAGGAGGGGGTGGTAGATCTCCACTGCTCCCCTTGCCAGGGTAACAAAACGCCATGGGTACAATGGCGAATAGACTCGGATCGTAAAAAGTACGTTCCGTCACATTTAACCATGCTCTGAGTCGACTTCCACTGGCATCATTAAATGGTTTATTTGTTTGATGGACAGTTTTACTTGGCGCCTGTCCTGCGATAAGAATACGTGCATTTTCATTACCTTGAACAACTGGATTAGCACCTAGCTGCAAAGTGTCATGGCAAATTCTACATTTTTTAATATCATCAAAAATAGTCACAATAATGTCGTGCCTTACCTATCGCCATGGCATACGAATACCTTACGAAAGTATACACTGATTTTTACGTATTTCTTGATAGTTTGGGGTTTGCGTAGGTAGTTTCTAAATAAACTCTCGAATATGCCATATTTACATATAAATACAAATGAGAATGACTATCTTTTTTGTGTCTAATTTAGCATAATTTATTTTTCAATTTGTTATTTCCTAGGGTTTTATAGTGGTTATACCCCAATTTAGTGCTTGGTTTCAAAGTGCTGCATTTTTAGTGTGCTCACGGTTTCTTGCGGCAATTCTCGGTGGCTATATATTTTCAGCAATATCAGTGTCTCTTTTAGCTGTATTAGTGCCTCTATCTAAAACAGACTCAGTGTTACTCGCTGTGAGCTTGAGTGTTTTAGTTTATACGTGTGTATTTATATGGGTGTTTAGTGTGCGCTCGCTCGTGAAAATATATGGCTGGTTAATTGCGTTAAGCGCAAGTCAGATTTTCTTGCTGGCTGTTATCAAAGGTTGGTTATGAAAGAGAATTTTTTCCGTTCAATGACATGGTTGCATACTTGGACTGGCTTACTCGTGTGTTGGCTATTATTTCTGATTTTCTTTGCTGGGACACTGAGTTTTTTTCGTCATGAAATTACGTTATGGGCACAGCCCGCCGCACACGATGTGCAGCCGCAATTAAATCGCGTTGCAGCTCAAAGGCAGCAGATTAGTACAGCTTTAGAGCACTTAGCTATGAAAGCGCCTGAGGCCGAAACTTGGTGGGTAGGTTTACCTAATGAGCGTAATCATACCATGGCCGTTTCATACCGAGAGAAGGGCGACGATGGGGTTCGAGGTAAATGGCAAGATAACTACATGGATCCTAATTCACAGTCGCTCCTTGCCGAGTATCGAGATACCAAAGGCGGACATTTTTTTTATAGGTTGCATTTTGACTTGCACTATATGGATCGCACGGTTGCCCGGTGGATTGTGTCATTTGCTAGCTTGTTTATGTTAATTGGCTTAATTTCGGGTGTGGTGATTCACAAGCGCATTTTTAAAGATATGTTTCAATTTCGCAGTGCAAAGGGAGTTCGGACGTGGCTAGATGCGCATAACTTATCGTCTGTCTTGGCGCTACCTTTTCATATTATGATCACATATACCGGTTTAGTAACGCTCATTTTCATGCTGTTCCCTTATCCAGCTATGACACAGTATGAAGGGGGTAATCGCGCTTTTTTTGCAGACCTTAATTCTGCGAGGCAACATGCTGATGCAACAGGTAAACAAGTCGAAATGTTGCCCATGAAACAGCTTGTAGATCAATTTTATACTAACTGGCCAAACGTAGATATAAAGCGCGTTATTTTAGATCACCCATTCGATGAAACTGCGATTGTGAAATTTTATGCGAACACCGGTACTCAAGTACAAGATGAGATGCCAGTGTGGGTATATAGTGCGGTCACTGGAGAATTAAAGACGTCGGCAAATACTGATTTATCACCGAGTGAAACATTATATGATGGCATGATTGCTTTACATACTGGGCGTTTGGCTTTACCTGGGTTGCGATGGTTATATTTTATTTGTGGTATTGCTGGTTGTGTGATGATTGCAAGTGGTGCTGTAATGTGGGCGAAACGAATTCGCGCACGTATGAAATCCAATGAGCAACCAGGTTTTGGCTTAAAGTTGGTTGAGGCATTGAACTTGGCTACGCTGATGGGGTTACCTGTTGCGACGACCGCATTTTTCTATGCAAATCGACTATTACCTAATGATTTATCTAATCGTGCAGATATGGAGGTACATCTATTTTTTGTGACTTGGCTCTGTGTGGCCGTGCTTGCTATATACCGAGCGGGTACAAAACAGTGGAAAAAGTTGGCACAACTCAATGTCATTTTGTGGCTTTTGTTACCTATTTGCAATGCCCTTACGACACAAGGAAACCTAGTCAGCTATCTACTCGAACAGCAGTGGATATTGGCAGGTTTTGACTTGCTTTGTATCTTGACCGCGTTCGGCTTTTTTATACAAATGAACAAACTTGCAACACAAGAAAAAGCAAATGACGTTGGTACATTTAAGTTGAAGGAGAGAAGCACATGACACAGTTACTTGCTTTTTTACTGTGTTTTACAAGCTTCTCTTGTTTTGCATTGATAAAAAATAGTCACTGTAAAGCTGTATTTGCTCAAAGGGTTGATGCAGTGCTGGGGCGGCGAATGCTTATGATTGCATGGTGTGCTTTAATCGCGAGCATTATAATAAGTCTCTGGGATCTAGCTGGATATGGCGGTGTGTTGTTTTGTGGTTATATGGCTATATCAATCATTTTGCTGGTTTTGTTATTAAGTTATCATCCCACTAAATTGAGATCACTAATTTACGTACTGCCGACTTTAATCAGTGCAACATGCATAGGTCTATTGCTTTAATCACGGATATTACAGCTTACTTTGCATTATTAAGGCTTATTTTCCATAACGAGTTGATTCAAGCCTTATAGAGATCACTATATTACCAACTAAGCTTAGTAATATAGTGATCTCAGTTTAAACTCCCTTCTTTTCGTTAGTAAAAATGTGATCTATTCAGCACATTTCTGAACTCATCTTAGTAAAAATCTGATCTTTAACCAGTTTTGAATTATATCAGTAAGTAAAATAGTGATCTCAAGGAGGCTTGGACATACTATCTAGTGCTTTTAGACTTATATTTTGAGGAAGTATTTGACTTAGCAGGGCATTAAGTTGGTAAAATCATGATCTAAAAGAATTAACTTAGTAAAATAATGATCTACCTTTGTACCTAGTTGGTAAAATACCGATCTATGAATACACGTTGGTAAAATGGTGATCTGAAAGAGTGCATATTTAAACATTTTTGTGTTGAGCGCTCCATTAAGTTAGTAAAATATTGATCTATACTGAGAGCGCTATTTTACTAACTTAGAAGAGTACGAGTCGTTTTCGTTATTGCTCAGCCCATGCTAATTGCATGTCCCACACATAACGATGATTGGGTTTTAATGGTTGTTGGCTATCGTCAATATACTCTAATACGTTACGCGCCTTACCTAATGTTGCATCTCGGCCAAAGAGGTAGCTTTGTTCTTTTACGATGCTGAGATACGCTTTATTTAATGCAAGTGCTCGAGTAGGCGAAGGTGTGATTAACTCATATAAGTTGGTTGCTGCGGTCACTTTTTTTATGTCAACTTGTCCATCTTTAGTGAACCAGCGCATCAACATTTCTTGATTTTGTCTAAACTCGTCCCCTCCTCCAACACGCTGCATGTAGGTTAAAAACTCTCCTTGAGATTCTCCTTTATTGGGCACATCTGTCATTGATTTTAAATCGATATAGCCCCAGCCCGCTGCGCCAGTGACTTTTCTAGCAAATGAAAATGTTTGGTCGTATGTCGCACCAACTGTTTTGTGACAGCCATTACAAAATGCCAATTCTTGTTTATGCTGTGGTCTTAATTTTCCTTGTCCATCTTCAATATATCCATTAATTGTCCAGCCAAAGCTGTTATTGATACCAGCGTCACCTAAATACAGTGTTTGTGGTAAATTTTCGAATGCTTTCTCTTTAGCCTCACGATAGTAAGAAGTAGCAAGCTCTTGTTTTGATTTGAAATTGTGCTTTTTCATATAACGCACTTCTTTCATGCGAGGCGCATTGAATATGGTGCCGTTATCATTTACACCAATATAGCGTACCGTATGCAAAAACTCAGTTCCCTCAGGGTAGAGTTGGTAGGCGAGTGGTGATTGTGCATCGCCTACGTAATGCGATCGTACCTTGATGTTTTGAATAGTTGTATATTTGCCATCTTGGTTAAGGTCGATACCGATACGCTTTTCGTTTAATGGAGGCGTTGAAATATTTTTCAGGCCTTTTAGTGTCAATTCTACTAAGCTGAGATTTGCCAAATATACATCTTGATTGTACACGCCTTGCTGTTGTCTATATTCGCTTGGTAACCGGATCATGACATCACCCGTAGAACCATTAGTGGGCCAAAATGTACTTGGAAATGGCTTGTAATTAAAGGCTACCCACCCACTGCCATCTTCAGCAATACCTAGAGCGTTAAATGCTTTCTCTGGATATGCAAGGTTTTCAATGGGTGTGATCTCCCCTTTCCAATCTGTATTTGCTTGTTGGGTTTTAATGAATTCGCTGTAATTATCTTGATTGATCCAATCAAGAATTACGTCATCCGAAATACCACTGATTAAGTGTGTGCGATCAATAAATAGATTTTTCCAATGGTTTTTTGCGCCAAGGTCTGAGAACTCATACGCACCTTGTAAATTACCATCGGCCATTTGGTTTGGTCTGTGTTGATCTGTTGTGTCAGTTTGGTGGCAGGCATAGCAAGGGTTATTTACGCCGTCCGTTTTAGTATAACACTGCGGCGGGATCACTGACTCTGCATTATAAGTTTCATTGTGTTTCATATAATCCAGCGCAGGGATATTATCGCCAGGTTGATACGGGGCTGACGTTTCAGTAATAACAGGTGATTGAGTCGTTGGTAAGCTATGCTCGGAGCACCCAAGCAAAAGCGTTGCTGGTATAAGTAATAGAATAAGTACGTGGCATTTCATTTTTATGACTTCTATTTTTGCTGCGAAAAAAGCGGTAACACCTTGGTTACCGCTATTGCGAGTAATAAGTAATTACACTATTTAGATTTTGGGTCGTACATCCATAGCGTATTGTTTTCTTGAAAACCATCTTCGCCAATGAGAATGCGCCCATCTCGCATCACTATGACATTATCAGGCTGTGATAGCTGATTGACATCACAACGTTCAGCACCGGTGAGACTTGAGCGATATGTACCCCCCATAACGACGGGCTCAATACGAGTTAGGTTATAGTTGCTATCAATTGCTGCACGATAAACACCACCACAATCTTTTACGCGTGGAGAGAGCTGAATGTCGCCTTCACCATCGGTCATAGTGTTATCTAAATCTGCAATGCCAATATACATATAGGCACTTTTAACAATTTCGTCAGCAATAACATCTTGGCCGGTAACGGCTTCCAGTACACGATCATGGTTGATGCTGATCCCTTCGAGTTTACGCCACTCAGCTGTAGCGCCTTTTAACTTAGCTGCTTGTCGTGATTCTAAAAAGGCAACTCGGTCGTCCATAGGCTTACCAGCAGTAATTGGGCTGCCACCTTCTGCAACGGATGGATAGGTTGCTTTACCATCAACCCATGCCTGTACATCAGCAACAGAGATGTAGCTGGTTTTGCCTTCTACATAGTCAGCGCTGGTAATATCATCATATTGCGCTACCCATGTTTCTATCTGTGCATTCGTATTAGACGCTAATTCTACCCACTCAATGTCAAACCCAGTAATGGCCGGATCACTAAGCCCAGTATCTTGGGTTAACTTTGCACCATATAATGTGCCTGAACTGAGATCTTCAGGCTGATCTGCAATGAATTTAAATAGTACGCCGCCGGTATCATCTTGTGATGAATACACTGTTTTACGGTCAGGCATCACGACTGAATTTTCATGTTCGTAGCGACCGATTGTAAAATGTTTAACAACGTCAGGTGTGTCGGTTGTTGGGTTTTGGACTTCAGCGATATATCCATAGCGGTAAGGGTTTGGAAATTCAGGTGCAAGAAATTGTCTGAAGTTTTCTAACCGAGATCCCACGTCGGTGGGCTTATTCCATGTCGGATTGGTTGTGGTGTCTACTGTGGAATTTACAATCCATTCTTCAGACGTCAGGGGAGTTCCCCATGGTGAGACAGAGCCAAAGCAGTTTGCAGCTGTACCTTTAACCGAATCAAAGTCAACCATCATTGCTTCTTCAACCGACCAAGCTCCATTGGTCGTTTTACTCATTTTCAAGCGGCTCATACCACCAGGGTAGTCTTCCCAGTTAGTAAATAAATAACCTGTGTTGTCACCAGTTGGGATAAAGCCATTAAAATCAGGCATGTTGTTTTTGATGATTTCTTGTTTTGTATTAAGGCCATATATGACACCTAATCCGCCAGACAGGCTTTTTTCGTTGAGTCCGGAGAAAGTATCACCGGTTTGACCCAGTATTTGGTATTGACCAATGGCGGATACAACCGTCTGCTGCTCAAGCGCTGATGAGGTGGCAGGTACGGGAGAGCTGACGATATTACGTGGTAATTCATTGAAGTTTACACCAGTAAGTACGCCAACAGTACCTGTATTAAAAGGTGTGTTATTGAGCGTGTCTACTTCGGTATTTGCATCATTAGGGTGCTGGATATTAAAAAACAAATCCCCTTGCTTGGTTAAATGTAATCCTGTCACTTCTGCACCTGCTGGTACGGTCGCAATACGAATTAGACCAGCTCCACCATTCGTGCCATTCGTACCATTCGTGCCATTCGTGCCATTCGTACCATTCGTACCATTAGTGCCTGTTTCACCTTGAACTCCTTGTTCACCGGTTACTCCTTGTGCTCCGTCATCACCATTACAAGCCGTTAGCGCTAGTGTGACGGCACTTGCGATAAGAGAATATGCTACGCGATTCATCAGTTACTCCAGATTGCTATCATTCATTATTGTTTTAAACCGAATAGCAGTGTGGAGTGGACCTGTTACATGTACCTGACAGTTATATTAATTTTTTCAGACAGTAATAATACATTGATTGGTCTGGGGTTATTGACTGACTGTAAAGGGGGTTTACATATTTCCTAATTTAGTGTGATTCAAATAAATTAGAGATTGAACATCAAATCCTTTTGCTTGCGCCGTTGTTTTAAAGTGTTCAAGACGTTGTGTCGAAACCGTGGGAGTGCGAGCGAGCAGCCACAAATACTTTTTATTGTAACTGGTTACATAGGCAAATTGGTATTGTTGATGATCAAGTTCAAATATAATATAAGATCCATAAAAAGGGCCAAAAAACGACACTTTCAAATGGCCTACAGAGGTATTATGGGCAAATTTCGCAGTGCCAATAGCTTGTTTCCATTTAGACTTTTCTGCAATGTAGCCTTGGTTTATGACTTGTACTGTGCCGTCCGATAATACCTTATAATTTGCTGTTACGTGACTCATTCCTCTTTCAAACCGATGGTCAAGTCTGGCAATTTCATACCATTTACCTTGATATTTTCCTATATCTAAATTAGTAACGGGTTTGACTCCCTGAGGAATGCCGGTACAGGCGCTTAGTACACATGTTAAGGTGAATATTATCATTTTAAGCATGGTGACTCTGCCTCGATTTATCATTTTAAGCATGGTGACTCTGCCTCGATTTATCATTTTGAATTAATGCAAATTAAAGTAGGTTACGATTACAATAAGGGGTAAGATCACTATTTTACCTACCAACAATGATAGAGATTATATTATGCAAATTTGGGTTGATGCTGACGCCTGTCCTACACCGATCAAAGAGATTATCTTTCGCGCTGCTGAGCGAACTCAAACGCCAACAACCTTAGTCGCAAATCATGCCATGAGGGTCCCTGCGACGCGCTTTGTAAGTATGTTACGGGTCAGCCAAGGCTTTGATATAGCAGACAATGAAATTGTGAAACGTGTGCAAGCAGGTGATATTGTCATTACCTCTGATATCCCTTTGGCTGCAGAGGTTGTAGAGCTCAATGTACATGCAATAAACCCCAGAGGAGAAGAGTACACTGAGCATAATATTAAGTCGATTTTAAATATGCGTGATTTTATGGATACCATGCGCAGTAGCGGCGTAGAAATGAGTGGCGGCCCAGCAAAGCTATCAGCAACGGATAAACAAGCATTTGGCAATGCACTAGATCGTATTCTGCAACGCGCCAAATCATGAAAATACTAACTCATGGTTTTGGTGTGAAAAGCGGCATATTTGCTGTTTATATTGAACGCCCTCCTCCGATGTCGGAATATAATTATTTAGATATAATACAACCACTTACCTGTGGAGAGATCACAGCTATAAATGCGGCTTGCGGCAATGGTTGGCGGAAAATATTTAATGTTTACGCTAAATTTATCGCGGAATTCAATCATAAAGATCACGATTTTACTAAGCATAAAACGTGGCAAGAATATCGAGATAAATGCTTACTTCAGCAACATAGTCATGAGGTTTTGCTATTCAGCCCCCCTAATTTTGCTGATAAAAGCTACAAGTATCACATTATTGCAGGTCGAGGTTATGCAAAAAAAATATTGCGAGATCATATTTTTACCAACTCTTTGGTATGGATAGACGAAGAGTTTGCTATTGATCCAAAGTTAAATTTGGTGATTTGTCCTTATTTTGATTATAGGCAACTTAGCAATATCAAAATCAGTAAATTATGTGGCATTTTGAAAAGCCTAGACTAATCTCAAATTAATATTGTTGGAAAAAGAGTCATTGTTAGGGAATGAAAATACTCGTTGTGGATGATATGCCCTTAATGCGTCATGTGTTGATAAACATGCTGAGGCGGCTTGAATACGCTGATATTACCGAAGCAACCGACGGTATTCAGGCTATGTCTCTCTTAAAGAAACAGACGTTTGATTTGTTAGTGACAGATTTAAATATGCCGAAAATGGACGGCTCAACGTTAATTGATAAAGTTAAGCATGAACTAAACTGTGCTGATACAGCCATATTGGTCGTCACATGTGAAGATAATAAGCGAATATTGCTCAAACTAATCTCTGCTAAAATTGACGGTATAATGGTGAAACCGTTTTGCTTAAAAACACTCGAAAAGCAACTTGCTTATATTGCTACAAAGCGCGGCAAGCAAAACCAGAAAAACCAAGTGCTTTGAAGTAACAGTTTGCACTTGAGAATGCAGCTTGATCGAGTAGTTCAGCCAACCGCATTCGCTCTAGCGGGTAGAACTCGTGATTTAAGTTGTGTCGCATGCGTTGCTCCCCTACTTCAGTTAACCCCAAACTTCGACACATTAATAGCTGAGACTCTCGCTCAAATTGTGTTTCTGGGGAAACTAAATCGGCTAGAAAAAGAGGTGCTTTAGGCTGTAGATTTCGGTGAATCGATTTAAGTAATGCGTGCTTTTCTCCTGTATCAGGTAAAAAGTGCATGACGAGTAAGCAAATTGCAGCGTCAACGGGCGTATCTAGTACTGAGAGTGCGCCATAGTGAAATGTAACGCGTGAAGCAAGGCCGTGATGTGTAAGTTGTAGCTTAGCTATATTGAGCATGTCACAAGAAATATCTTGAGCAACAAAGTGCCAGCTGTTGTTATGCTGAGCAAGCTCAATAATATCTTTACCTGTGCCAGCACCAATTACGAGAATCGTTGATTCATCAGGCAATAAAGTAACCAGTTGTGCCGCTGTTAGTTGATGTAACAACTCATAGCCTGGTACCAACTTAATAATGTTTGAATCATATCGCTTAGCTTCATCACCCTGAAAATGAGGCATGGTTTTATCCTTTTACCGTAATACTTGAATAGCCGCCAGGTTGTTTTTTAACATGTATTTGTGTAGCAACGCGTTCGGTCATTTCACTCACATGAGAGATAACCCCTACTTTGCGTCCTTGTGCTTGAAGTGAGTCTAGCGCATCTAGCGCAACACTCAATGTTTCGGGGTCTAAAGTCCCGAAGCCTTCATCAATAAACAATGAACCAATTTTTACTTTATTTGATGATAATGACGCAAGTCCCAATGCCAATGCTAAAGAAACTAAGAAAGATTCTCCACCAGAGAGGGTATTAACAGAACGTTGCTCATCTGCCATGTCTTTATCAATAATTGCAATGTCTAGAGATTGACCAATCACACTGAGTTTATAGCGTTTGGATAAATTCTTCAGATGAAGGTTTGCATATTGCAATAGTATTCTTAAAGTTTGCGTTTGCGCGATATTACGAAGTTTCTTTCCGGTGGCATCGCCTAATAGCTTATCGAGCAAGTGCCAATGTTCATACGTCGCTTGTTGTTGTAACAGTTGCACTTTTCTCGTCTGCAGTTGTTTGGTGTTTTGAGTATGCTGTGTCAGTTGCGTATTACATTCTAGCCATAGGTTTTGAGTTACTTCTCGTTGTGTATTGAGCTCGTGATATTGTTCTTCTAGCACACTCAATGGTAAATCAGTGAGAGCGAGTTGTTGGTGCTCAAGGTGTTCGCTTTGCAAGTGCGTTAAGGTTGCTTGTGTTTGATTCTGTTGTATTTTTAACTGCTCAAGTAATGCTTTTAATTTTACGAACTGAGTGTTGTCTTGAGACAAAATATCAAGTACGAGAGTGCTATTTAATTGAGGGTAATCATGTTGCTGGACTAAAATCCAGTCATTAAAGCGTTGCTCAACAATGTGCTGTTGTTCATTGTTTTGGCGTATTTGTTGTTGTAAGTTATCAAGCATTAAGGTTTTTTCTTGCTGTGCTTGAGTAAGCTGCACTAAGGTATTTTGCAGTTTTTGTTGCTCGCTTTCAGCATGTTCAAGCGTATTTTGTAATCGCTGATGCCACTGGTCTGGGCTGTCATCAAGAGGTAATAACAGCGCCCGTTCAGCATTTAATTGGTGTGATAAAGCAGTTAAGGTATCAACGGTACTTTGCGTTCTTTCCAAATGTAGGCGTTGTTCCTTTATTTGAATCATGGTAACACTTAATTCATTTTTTAGCGTCAGTAGCTTGGCATTACACTCATTTAATTGAGTGTCTGTTGTTTGCAATAGCGTGATACGGCTATCAAGCTCAGATAGAGCTTGTTGGTTGTTTGTTGAAAATACATTCCACCAATTTGGGTCCGTAAATAAAGTATGTGCTTGGTTGTACAATGCAGTTATATCATGACTTACCCGCGTAAGCTGTTGTGTATTATGCTGCTGTGTTTGCTCATTAGAGTGAAGTGATTTATCTAGGTCTTGTAGGGCTGATTGAGTTACTTGTAATTGGCTTTGATAAAGCTGAAATTGTTGCCAAGCAGCCTGCTGTTGTTGTGTTAGTGCACTGTATTGTTTTAGTTGCGATTCTATAGAATCTAGTTCTGATAAACAGTCTTGTGTTGTCCAATCAGCAACGTCGTCAAGTGCGGCTAATTGGTCTTTAATCTGCTGCCACTTTTGCTTGAGTTGGGCCTGTTGTTGTAGTGTTACTTGCAGCTGAGCGTTAATTTGTTCTATTGCACCAAGATGCTCAGAGTAACGTTGCTGCGCTAATTGATTCGCATGTTCAGCATGTTCATTCTGCTGCTTAAAATCATTTAAGAGGTTTTGCCAATGCTCGTCAATATGTTCAACACCATATGGATGTTCAGTTGCCCCGCATACAACACATTCTTTGCCTGGCTGTAACACTGCACGTAAGGCACTGATATTTTCACTGGCACGCAATTGCACCTGATTGTAATTATCTTGTGTGAGAACAAGCCGTTGCTTCGATAATTCGGTTTGCTTTTCGGCATCCTGTAATTGTTGACTAAGTGTATGTTGTTGATGGCGTGTTTTATCTAAACGGACTTGTAATTGGATTAACTCCGCATCGATACTATTTTGTTCGTTTTTGTACGCTATGCAGTTTTGTAGTGCAAAACGACGCTTTTGCATGGCTTCATAATCGAGTTGATCTAGCGTTGTTTTTAGTTGCTCGAGTTGACTTTCGGTCTGGTCATTGTCGGCTTGATGTTGAGCGAGTTTCGTCAATAGAGGGGCGCGTTGTTCGCTCAGCTTTACATGTTGCTGCACTGCGTCATTGTACTGTGTTTGTGTATCGTGCTGTTGCTGCGTTAATTGCGTTAACTGAGTGAGTAATACATTTAAGTGCTGCCAATGCGGTAATACTTGAGTGCCATTAGGGTCTGCCTCTAGGATTGTGTGCAGGCTGGTTTGAGTGACGGTGTTTTCATCTAAATCTTTGTGTAAGTTATGTTGTTGTTGTGTGGTTTGCGCCAATGTAGAGTGGGCTTTCTCAGCGAGCAGCTTTGCATTAGTCAGTTGAGAGTGGTTCTCTGAACGTTTGGTATCCAGTGATCTTACAGCAATAATATCTGGCTGATATCGGTTAAAATCAGACTTCGCGTGTACTGTTATTTTTGTTATTTCGAGCAGCTTTTTTTCTTGCTGAGATATGGCTTCTGCATGATCAATGGCGTTGACCTTTTTTAGTTCCGTATTTAAGGCCGTTATTTGTGAGTTTAACTGGTCGGCTTGGGTACGGTTATCAGCGATTTGTTGGACCACATCAGCTAGGTTAGCGAGTTCAAATTGGGCGGATTGGGCGGTTATTTTTTCCTTAATATCGTTTAACTTAATCGTATGGTTACTTACCTTAGAATGAAGTAATTCCCCAGCTTGTAGCCAATTTTTTTGCTGCTCGATACCTTGTTGCTGCTGTTTTAATAGTTCGAGTTCATTATGGTACTTGCGGGCTTTATTTGTGACGTCTTCCAGCTCTTCGTCAGTTAACAAAGAGTATGCTTCTAAACTAAGGCGCAGTTGTTCTAGTGCCGTTTTTTTCTGTTTGTGTTGTTCGAATATTATTTGCCCCAAGCGACTAAACTTATCAGTACCAGTTAAGCATTCGAGTAGTTGAGCTCGCTCATCGCCACTGGCTTTTAAAAATGCCGCGAATTCATGTTGAGCAAGTAATACAGCGCGTGTAAATTGATCGAAATTAAGACCGATTAACTGCTCGATTTTCTTTACCGCCGCTGACTTCTGTGCGAGTAAGGTATCATCGCTGAGTGCAAATATCTCATGTTCAGCCGTTTTGAGTCGGCCATCAACTTTATTGCGCGCGCGCGCTATTTTCCACCGGGCCATATAACGCATGTTGTCTTGGCCTTCAAAGGTGACTTCAGCGCTCCCATTAGCACACCCTCGACGTAGCAAATTTCTTGGGTCGTTTAACTTAATGTCGTCGCCATTAAAGGCTACGGTATTTTTTAAATCATTTTTAAGGCGAGCTGTTTTACCATAAAGCGCTAAGCATATTGCATCAAGTAATGTGCTCTTTCCTGCGCCAGTATCCCCTGTGATTGCAAATAAACCGCTCTGATGCAACGGGGCTTGCTCGAAGTCAATGGCGGCGTTTGTAATGGATGCTAAGTTATGTAATTTCACGCTGATAAGTTTCATTATTCACTGACCTCACTCAGAACAGCAAGGGCTTCGCAGAGACATTGCTGTACTGATGCCGGCGCACATTCATCGCTATCCATATGTTCTTTAAACGCCAAATCGAGCAGTCTTACTGGGTCGAGTTGTTCCACCTGCCCCAAATCTTCAAGTTGTGAGTCATGCTTATTATGCGTACTACTTTTGACGCGTTCGATACCGCAAAAGAGAACGTGCTTATTCGCAAGTGCGTCGTCTATTTTTGCACGGAATTGGCTATCCGTTTCATTGGCATTTAACTTAAGTCGGATATATGGTGGGGGAGCATCAATATCACACTCAAGTTGCTCAATTAAATCACATAAATCGTCCAATGTGGCGCCTCCTGTTTCAGGAAGTAAACAAACATCTTGGTGCCTAGGAATGAGTATGGGGTCGACGGCAATACACGTGTGCTTATCAAATTGCGCGATCAGCACTTGATGTTGGTAATGTCGTTCGGAGAAAGACATTGGCATCGGCGTGCCACTATAGCGAATGAATTCGCTTTTTGCGACGCGTTGTGATTTATGAAGATGTCCTAAAGCGACGTAGTCAGCGAGCTCAGTAAATACAGTTGCGCTTATGGCGTCAAATCCACCAATGGTGATGTTTCGCTCTGAGTCACTGGAAATATCACCCCCTTTGGCATGTAAGTGACCCATTACAAGTAAGGGCCCCTGTTTTATATCCATCGCGCAAGCAATACTGCTTTGATAAGCATTGTGAACTCCTTGCTGGTACGCATCGGGATGTTGATTGTCGAGTGTTAAGTCGCCTGCACGTAGAAAAGGCATTGCAACCACTGTCAGCGGTCCATGCTGAGTGTGGAGGGTTAGAACAACATCTTCTGGACTATGTTTGTTGAATCGGCCAACAACATGGGTATCAAACGCTTGCAGTAATGGCTTCGCGGTCTCAATACGATTAGCGGAGTCATGATTACCCGCAATGATGATAATGTGTAAATTAGGGCAATGGCGCTTTGCTTGTTTAATGAAGGCGTAAAGTTGCTGTTCAGCGTGTGCTGGAGGTGTCGCGGTGTGATAAATATCACCTGAAATTAGTAACACATCAATAGCATGCTGCTTGAGTGCATTGCTCAGCCATGTTAAAAAGGCATCGTGCTCTAATGTACGATTATGTTCATAAAATTGTTGACCAAGATGCCAATCTGATGTGTGCAGTACTTTCATTAAACGTCCCTATACTCATAGAAACGCTAATATAGCATTGCAAAACGAATTTGTTTATCGAGTTATTTGCAACCAAGCAAAAATAATTATAGGTAAAACAAGTAATAACAACAAAGTAGGAGTTTTAAACAGCCTATTTTGTTTTGCCTGTTGCCTTTTTAGTGCAGATTTTTCGTTACAAGCAGCTATTTTATCTACATAAAAGTAGCCATCATCTAAGTACTGCTTGCAGTTTTGCTCATCTGCAGGGATGGCAACTAATTTTTCTTGTTTTTTTAGGATGTAAAAATCCATACTGCTCACCACATGTCTATTACTAAACGGGTATAATTAACAGAGCAAAACTAACGCCAACTTTTTGAAGTGAGTTTTACCTGAAATAAAAAAGAGCGCGATTTTAAAGATAAATTGGTCCAAATATCAACACTTTTTTTTCGCTTTCTTTATTTATTTAAAAAATAGGCATAATAACCACCAGAAATACCATAGTGGCATGCCCGCCATTGCACGAATTAGCAACAGTAAAGTCGAATTTTATTCAAGTTTCTCTTGTACTTTAGTCTGTACTACTTAATAAACGCTGAATACCCTTTTTATAGGGTGTTTCTATATTTGTTACATTATATCAATATAACGAACAAAAATAGCTGTTTGCGCCACCACTAATTTGGTAAGTTAGCTTTTATTTCTTGTTTGAATAAAGCGTATAGATAAAACGCGACGGGCAAGCATGTTCCCACTTTTTCAATTTATAACTGAGTGTTGTTGGGTTAATAAGTCAGTATGAAAAAGCAACTTAACCAAACAACCCATATTTTTGGTATTTCAAGGTGATGGTTTTTGATGAACACTAAATTGCTAATAATGTCTTTGCTGTTTGTTTCTTCGTCTGGGGTCGCACACCAATTAAAGTCAGCCAAAACGACTGTACATATAAACCGTGTTAATGGTCACGTTGAAGTGTTACATCGATATTATGTCCACGATGTAGAGCACGCTGCAGAGGTTTTATTTGGTACTAACACGGATATATTTACCAATATGGAAGCTCAAAAAAGATTTGCTGATTATGTTAGTGAACATGTCCACTTTAAAGTAGCGGGAGGCAAGCGCTTGTCTCTTGTTAATTTGGGGACACATATTGATGGGCCGTTTTTTATCGTGTATCAAGAAACTCAATCATCAGGAAAACATGCTATTGTGAGTATGCAAAATCGTGTTTTGCAGGATATTTGGCCAGAGCAAATTAATATGGTGTATTTTGAAGAAAAAGGCAGCATTCGCTCTTTGCACTTTGATAAGGGGGATGACTGGCTACCAATTATTTTTAATGAAGCCCGTTAGCTATGGCTCGTAGCATAGTGAGAAAATTTCATCAACAAGCGATCTTTGCAAGTGGTGATAACGTAAACTAAAGTTAAATTCAAAATAGCTGAGAGGGCAAGGAATATTATGGCTCAAGCGACAGTACAACACGAATCGTCTAGTGTAGTCTCGTCATCTGAAATAAAGGGAGTTATATTTGACTTAGATGGCACCTTGGTAAGCTCTGGGCTTGACTTTTCTATCATCAAAGCTCAAGTTGGCTGCCCACATGAGCAAGACCTGCTTACATATATTGATAATTTACCTTCGCCTTACATGCGTCAAGAAGCAATGCACATTGTACATCAACATGAGTTAATGGATGCACAGACTGCTGAGTTACTACCTGGGGTACGAGATTGCCTAGAAGCATTAATTGATATGAGCATTCCGATGGCCATTGTGACGCGTAATTATACAAAAGCAGCAGAGCTTAAAGTACGCCATTGCCACATTCCCATAGCAACCATGATAACCCGTGATGATGCGCCCGCTAAGCCCGATCCAACTGCATTACTGCATATTGCTAAACTGTGGCATTTTAATGCCAAAAATTGTATTTATGTTGGAGATTATTTATATGATATCCAAGCTGCGCACAATGCGAGTATGAGAGCGTGTTTGTATGCACCAGAGTGCGTCCCAGCCTATGCATCGGAAGCGCAATTCGTTATGCATCATTTTAGTGAATTACCTCGCCTGATTTTATCGACTCAATGATATTATCATTGGACAAAGTGAGATCCGCTCTAGCTCATTTGACTTAGTCTTGTTAAAATCTCGGCAATTTAATTTTATAAAACGAGAATTAAGATGGGCAGAGCATTTGAAGTCCGCAAAAACGCCATGGCAAAAACGGCGGCGGCAAAAACCAAAGTAAACTCAAAATACGGAAAAGAAATTTACGTTGTCGCAAAAAATGGTGGCTCTGATCCGGATACAAACCAATCTTTACGTCGTTTAATTGAAAAAGCGAAAAAAGATCAAGTACCGGCCCATGTTATTGATAAAGCATTGGAAAAGGCAGCTGGTGGTGCAGGTGAAGACTATTCTCCAGCACGTTATGAAGGTTATGGCCCTGGTAACTGTATGGTAATTGTTGACTGTTTAACGGATAATCCGAATCGCACGATTAAAGATGTTCGATTACCATTTACAAAAACTGATTCGAAAATTGGCAGCCCAGGTTGTGTTGCACATATGTTTGATCACTTTTCAATACTTGGCTTTGCTGGTGATGACGACGAAGCTGTGCTGGAAGCGCTGATGATGGCTGATGTCGATGTAACAGATGTTGAAGTGGAAGACGGAAAAGTGTCAGTATTTGCACCTCACACAGAGTATTTCAAAGCAAAAACGGCGCTGACAGAAGCATTCCCTGACATTAATTTTGAAGTAGACGAAATTACGTTTGTACCACAAACTCAAGTTGAAATTACCAATGAAGATGATATTGCAAATTTCGAAAAGTTTATGGGTATGCTTGAAGATTGTGATGACGTGCAAAACATTTATCATAACGCGATTGTAAATTAATTATTTTTACGATTGGGTTATTTTAAAAACCGGGCTCGAAGCTCGGTTTTTTTATGTCTGAATTATTCCTAACGCAATTTCACATTTGCTGACAAAATGCTAACTATTGACAACAGTTTCCTTTTTTACACTGCACTATATTTTGGCCTTACTACTTTTTAAGCAAAGGAAAGGCATACAATGAAACTCTTGATAAAACCACTAACTCTCTTGGTTTCTAGTTTAATTTTGACGGCATGTGGTTCCAGTAGTCATGCACCGAAAATTACGTTAGAAAAAACGAGCTTTACCGCAATCGCAACAACACACTTAACAATTACTGCTGATATTACTGATGAAGATAATGACCTAAATGCAATTGAGTGGCAACAAGTTCAAGGGCCCGGTACTACAGAGTTTGTCGATCAAGCGGTAGGCTCTAATAAAATGACTTTCATGTTACCGCACGAGGCCGGAGAGTACGTATATGTTGTCAGTGCCATAGATAAAAAGAACTTTAAACGCTCTGAACGTATTACGGTTCAAGTAGGTAGCTTACAAGAGCATATATTTGAACCCTTATCGACATTGTTTGATAGTACTTTTACGCAACATGAGGGTGAAATCATCAATATGGCTTCGCTCATTGATTTTGGAGACGGCATTGTTTGGCAAGATGCTGCGGGATTAGCGCAGCAAGCGACGAGACAACCAATGACACCAGAACATCAATTTCGGATCGCAAGTGTGTCAAAAACGTTATCTGCTGCGGTCACATTTAAGTTAATCGAAAAGGGGCTGTTTACGCTGGATACACCAATTGGAGCATTATTGACTGATACAGATATGCCACAAGGCTTTACGGTGGGCGATTTACATCACTCTGGCGACACTAAGCAAGGGGAAACAATCACAATAAGGCAGTTACTGGATCAGAGTACTGGAATAAGAGATTTTGTTTCTTACTTACAAGATTTTCAAGCACCAGACACGCGTGCCTTCTTAGAGGCGTTAACACAGCAAGATCATAATGTCCCTCAGCGGTGGCACTCTGATTTATTGATACAGGAGTTATTAGAGCGGGGGTTAACCAAAGAGCTAGAAACGATGCCTGGTTCAGCCTATTTATATGGGAATAGCAATTCTGATTTGTTGGCTTGGACGTTAGAAAAATTTACTGGTCAAACTTTTGAAGCTTTATTGGAGGAGCATGTTTTTTTGCCGCTTGATATGCAGCATACCTATATGGATTATCATCAAGCTAAAAAAGGACAGGGACCCATTGAACACCTCTTTATGATCCAAACTGATGCACCTGAGTATCAATATCTCAATGGTAATCATAATGTTGTAGCGTTGGGTGTTAATACGTCATTTGCTTGGGCAGGAGGGGGAATAGTTTCAACACTAGATGATTTGAACGCTTTCTTTAGCGCACTACATAGTGACCAATTTATTTTAGATGCAGCATTGCGATCCGAGTTGAAGTCGTACTGGCGAAAAACAACAACAGCTGAAGAAGAGCTTGAAGGACCAACTGAGTTCTATGGTTTAGCTATGGAAAAGGTGATAGAAAAAAATTATCAAACCGTCGGTCACTCTGGATTTTGGGGGGTGTATGCATCGCATGTAACACCGCTTGATGTGCATATGTACACATGGGCAGGGCAGCCATATAGCGATGCGGCGGAAACCTTTCAAGACCAAGCGATTAAGTTATTACATAGCAAAGGTATCAATGGCACCACGGTTTTTCAGCAATAAATTGATGGTCATAAGACAACCTTATGGCCAGAGCAACAAATATAGCGTAGCTAAGTTATATTTGTTGCTATTCAATCTTGTTGGTGCGTTTGTCAAAGTGCCTCTATGTAAAGGGGCTTTACAAACTTAGCGTGCGATAGCTGTGTTGTTCAATAAAGCACGGATCTCTTTGACAAGCGCAATACTGTCTTCATTGTCACCATGAACACATAATGTATCAGCAGCCAAGGGAAGGGTCTTTCCTGAATTGGTTTGTACGCTCTGGTGAGTTATTAATTGTGTAACTTGAGCAAGTAAAGCTGTTTTATCATGCACCGCAGTAGGCATGCTTCTGGGGCTCAGCAGTCCATCATCTGTATATAATCGGTCAGCAAATGCTTCAAATAAAACTGCAACATTGTAGGTGTTAGCAAGTAGGCGGTGTTCACTTTGTTTGCGCGTTGCTAACATCATCAGCTTTAAATCGCTAGGGTAGTCGGCGATGGCCTGTAAAACACTTTTCAAGATAGCATTGTCACGCATCATATCATTATACAGAGCACCATGAGGTTTTACGTACTTGAGCGTAATACCATAGACTTTAGCCATGCCTTCTAGGGCCGCAATCTGATAATGCAGGCAATGTATTAATTCTTGGTGTTGCATCTGCATAGAGCGTCGTCCAAAACCTTGCTTATCTGGGTAGCTTGGATGTGCTCCGACAGTTACGTTATGCTGCTTGGCGAGTTGTAATGTGGCAGCAATAACATCTGGATCTCCAGCATGAAAGCCGCAAGCAATATTTGCACAGTCAATTTCTGCCATCGCTTTCGTATCAAGACCCATTGTCCACGCACCAAAGCTTTCGCCTAAGTCACAATTTAACAGCATGCTTTTACCTTTATTTGATTGCTAAGCTAACATCTTGTTGGTCGGTGACCAGCAAATGTTCAGGACTGTTAATAATACACAATTTGGGCGCTATTTTGGTAATTGCGAGTTGAGCTGTCATGTTCGATGTCCAAAAAACGGGCATGCACTTTTTATTTATGTCTATTGGTTCACCAAATACGGGTTTGTTTAAGTCATAAATACCGATGTCTTTAGGTTCGCCAAAATGTACAGGAAGGCCATGAGGTGATCGGTTAAGTGCTCCGATTTGTATTGCTTTTACAAGATCTGATGGGGTAAAAGGGCGCATACTCACCACATTAAATCCAGAAAATGTTCCTGCGCTTTTACAAGGTAATGTTGAGATATATAAAGGCAAGCCATGCAATGGGTTAATGGCTGAGCTTTTTAATCCTGCGCAATTTAGCGCATAGTCATAACTCAGGTAACTCGCTAACGCAAAAGTCACTAAATCTGCTTGCCAAATTGGAGAAAGGTCGTGTACATCTTCAATGAGTTGGCCATTTTTGAATACTCTATAACGCGGAATATCGGTACGAATATCAATATCTTTACCCAGTGATTCAAGCGTATACGCGCCCGGTGAATGACTGTAGGCCATCAAAGAGCATGCATCTGGGTTCAAGTGACAAAACTGCAAAAAGTCGTAAGCATACTCTTTAGGTAGAATAATAATATTACATTGCGTAAAACCGGGTACAAATCCGATGGTTGGGCCTGAATAATCGCCTTCCCGGATCATTTTCCGTATCGCATGAGGTGCGGTTAATGATGCCGATGGATCCATAGTTAAGGCCCTCAGAAAATTTATTTGTTAGGCAGAGTCACTGTAACGGGTAACACACCTTGCGCGTTATCAAGTCCTAAAATTACCCGAGCTAATGCTGTAAAAGCGGGACCAGAGACCTGATTTTTATTGTCTATATCAATATTATAGGCATAGCTAGCTAAAATTGCGTCACTGATAACCGCGTACTCTGTAATTTCGTATGGTGCACGTAAGCTAATAAATAAGACTGGCTTTTTCAGGCGCTTCGCTAAGCTCATTTGTTGGTGCAATACTTTTGGTTGGTCATGTCGAGATACAGCATGATCTGATAATTCCGCTATGTCATCCATACCCCCTATTTCTACGGCACTTTGTTGTGGGCTGGCATGAGCTGCAATTATGATATCAGCGTGTTCAATCGCGTTATTGGCTGCTGTGGGGTCGAACCCTTGTAGGCTGCTACAGGTAATATGAAAGGCATGCTTACTTAACTTTTGTAATGCTTGTTCGAGTGCAATGCACTTGCGAGTATCAGGCATAATGAGGTGGAGGTGTGTTTTTTTAGGCTGGGTTGATACAGGCTTTATTGGTAATAGTCCTGAATTTTTTACCTCAGTAATAGCTGCAACTGCAAGGTTCGCTTCTAACTGCCGGTGACTTGGATTACCTAAGGTTGCGTGCGCTATGTTGATAGATGGGTGTGTTGAAGTGTTTAAAAACCGTTGTTTTAACGCAGCAATTCGCGTTGCCGATTGTGCTATGTCATGTTTGTTTAATTCTTGAGTGTTGGCGGCTGTTACCAAACTTGACATTAGTGAATCCAGTTTTTGAATATCATGGGGGGTACGAATTGCAATAGGCATCAATGCGATATCAACGCCCGCTTTAAATGTTTCAATAACAGCTTGATTTGGGGTGAAAAAATCACTGATCCCAGCCATATCCAATGCATCGGTAACAATCACTCCCTCATAGCCTAGTTTGGTCCTGAGTAAATCATGCATTATGGCGCGCGACATAGTGGCGGGTTTCAGCATTTTTTGCCCATGTTTATTCGTCAATTCGCTGTTATCAAGAGCGGGGTATTGAATATGTGCTGTCATGATCATGCCAGGCGCATGTGTATCAATGATGTACTTAAAAGGGGCTAAATCATTGTGCCAAATAGTGTCTTGGGTATGCGTAACCTTTGGCAGCCCTGTATGACTATCAATGTGAGTATCGCCATGGCCCGGAAAATGTTTTAAAGCGGATATAACACGCTCATTTTCAAAGGCAGTCACTTGGGCAGCGCCCAGTTTAGCAACTTCATCGGGGTTTTCCGAAAACGAACGTACGTTGATGACTGGGTTTTCAGCATTCATATTGACATCAACGGTGGGCGCAAAGTTAACATTAACTCCCAAACTGTTGAGTTCTTTTCCAATGGCTTTGGCAACCTCAGTGGCATAAAAAGTGCCGTGTTTAGGGTACGTTGCACCAATGCTCATGTTGCCAGTAAAAGAGGTGGCAACTTCTCGGTTAATACGAGCGACACGTCCTCCTTCTTGGTCAATTGCAATAAATAAAGGTTGTTTAGCTGCACTTTGAAGTGCTTTGTTTAATTCGATTATTTGTGCGATGTCTTGCACATTTTCAGCAAATAAAATCACGCCTCCAATGTGGTATTTAGTGATGACTTGCGCCAGTGCTTTGGGGAGTTTTTTCATCGGTGTACGACATGCTGAACTCTTGCCATTTTCACAGAAATAACGAAAATCTAGCATCAGCTTTTGGCCGAGTTGCTCATTGAGTGGAGTGTTTGCCATTGCAAGTTGATGAATTGTCATGCTGATAACGATACCTAAAGGTTTTAAAACTTGTGAGAGTGCCATATAAAACTTGTGAAAGACATCAAATGATTAGCTACTAATTTAACATTGAAATAGGTATGTATATAGCACATTGTTAAGCGAAGTTAATCGCATCGACAATTAATGTGTTATGAACGATATTGGGTTATATTTCTATGCACATAGCGTAAACATCCGCATGAACTTACTTTTAGTCTCCCTGAATTCATTTTGCTTCGTCTCCCTGAATTTATTTTCCTTCGTCTCCCTGAATTTATTTCAGGGTCCATGCAGAGGGAGCACTTTGCACTTGTGGATCCTGACCTGCGTCAGGAAGACGGCTGGGGTGAGTTACATCAGTTGGATATTGACGTTTTATCCTGTGAGTCTTCCTCGTCTCTCTCAATTTATTTTTCGTACTTCTGAGTTTGTTTTTCCTCGTCTCTTTGAATTTATTGTCCCTCGTCTCCCTGAATTTATTTCAGGGTCCATGTAGAGGGGGCACTTTGTACTTGTGGATCCTGACCTGCGTCAGGACGACGGCTGAGGTGAGTTACATCAGTTGGACATTGATGTTTTATCCGTGAGTTTTCCTCTTATCCCTCAATTTATTACTCGTCTTTCTGAATTTATTTTGCTTCGTCTCCCTGAATTTATTTCAGGGTCCATGCA